>NZ_JAGIQE010000060.1:0-1957 GCF_017815075.1 Burkholderia sp. AcTa6-5
GATTGAATCGGTTCTTCACGAAACCCGTCAGTTCGCGCCGCCCGCGGCGCTCGAGCAGACGGCGACCATTTCCGGCATGCCGGCCTACCGCGCGCTCGTCGCCGAGGCCGAGCAGGATTACGAAGGCTTCTGGGCGCGTCTCGCGCGCGAGGGCCTCACGTGGCACAAGCCGTTTACGACCGTGCTCGACGAGCGCAACGCGCCGTTTTACAAATGGTTCGACGACGGCGAGTTGAACGCGTCGTACAACTGCCTCGACCGCCACGTCGAAGCCGGCAATGGCGAGCGCGTCGCGGTGATCTTCGAGGCCGACGACGGCACCGTCACCCGCGTCACCTATGCGGATCTCCTCGCGCGCGTGTCGCGCTTCGCGAATGCGCTGAAGCAACGCGGCATCGGCAAGGGCGATCGGGTCGTCATCTATATTCCGATGTCGATCGAAGGCATCGTCGCGATGCAGGCCTGCGCGCGCATCGGCGCGACGCACTCGGTCGTGTTCGGCGGCTTCTCCGCGAAATCGCTGAACGAGCGGCTCGTCGACGTCGGCGCGGTCGCGCTGGTCACCGCCGACGAGCAGGCGCGCGGCGGCAAGACGCTGCCGCTCAAGAGCATCGCCGACGAGGCGATCGCGATGGGCGGCTGCGAAGCGGTCAAGAGCGTGATCGTCTATCGCCGCACCGGCGGCCAGATCGACTGGCATGCGGAGCGCGACCTGTGGATGCACGAGCTGACCGACGGCGAGTCCGACCGCTGCGAACCGACCTGGGTCGGCGCCGAGCATCCGCTGTTCATCCTGTATACGTCGGGCTCGACCGGCAAGCCGAAGGGCGTGCAGCACAGCACCGGCGGCTACCTGCTGTGGGCCGCGCAGACGATGAAGTGGACCTTCGACTGGAAACCCGACGACGTGTTCTGGTGCACGGCCGACATCGGCTGGGTCACGGGCCATACGTACATCACGTACGGGCCGCTCGCATGCGGCGGCACGCAGGTCGTGTTCGAGGGCGTGCCGACGTATCCGGACGCCGGCCGCTTCTGGAAGATGATCGACGATCACAAGGTCACCGTGTTCTACACCGCGCCGACCGCGATCCGTTCGCTGATCAAGGCGGCCGAGGCCGACGACAAGGTGCATCCGAAGAGTTACGACCTGTCGAGCCTGCGCATCATCGGCACGGTCGGCGAGCCGATCAATCCGGAAGCGTGGATGTGGTACCACAAGCACGTCGGCCACGAGCGCTGCCCGATCGTCGACACGTGGTGGCAGACCGAAACCGGCGGCCACATGATCACGCCGCTGCCGGGCGCGACGCCGACCGTGCCGGGTTCGTGCACGCTGCCGCTGCCGGGCATCATGGCCGCGGTGGTCGACGAGACGGGCCAGGACGTGCCGAACGGGCAAGGCGGGATTCTCGTCGTCAAGCGGCCGTGGCCCGCGATGATCCGCACGATCTGGGGCGACCCGGAGCGCTTCAAGAAGAGCTATTACCCGGAAGAACTCGGCGGCACGCTGTATCTGGCCGGCGACGGCACGGTACGCGACAAGGAGACCGGCTACTTCACGATCATGGGCCGGATCGACGACGTGCTGAACGTGTCGGGCCACCGGCTCGGCACGATGGAGATCGAGTCGGCGCTGGTATCGCATGAACTGGTTGCCGAGGCGGCGGTGGTCGGCCGTCCGGACGATACGACGGGCGAGGCGGTCGTGGCGTTCGTGGTGCTGAAGCGTTCGCGCCCGGAAGGCGACGAAGCGGCGGCGCTCGCGAAGACGCTGCGCGACTGGGTCGGCAAGCAGATCGGGCCGATCGCGAAGCCGAAGGACATCCGCTTCGGCGACAACCTGCCGAAGACGCGCTCGGGCAAGATCATGCGGCGCCTGCTGCGCTCGCTCGCGAAGGGCGAGGCGATCACGCAGGATACGTCCACGCTCGAGAATCCGGCCATCCTCGAGCAG
>NZ_JAGIQE010000061.1:0-1877 GCF_017815075.1 Burkholderia sp. AcTa6-5
TTTTGGTGCGCCCGGCAGGGCGCACTCACTTGGAGGTGAAAGTCCTCTACACGCCCGGCAAGGGGAAGTGTTAGCCAATGGCAAGGGCGTTGCGGGCGACTGCGAGTCTGAAGGAAGCCGGAGGCAAAGCGCTGGCCTGACGAACAGGAAGCGGATAAGAGGCGACGCATCGGGGTAAGGCAGCCAAAGCGGCCGAAGCCCGAAACTTGTCCGGGACGATGCGGCGTATATCCGACAGGCATAAGCGTGAAGGTGGGTGCGTAATACCCGGGGAGATCTGTACGGCTGCCGAAGTGCTACTGGCGTCGAGAGGCGTCGGGATGGCAGTGCAGAAGTCAGCAGAGGGCATAGTAGGCCGCGAGGCCGAAGGCCCGAACATGAAGGACCGCAATTAGGACGGTGGAGACTCGATGCGAGCCGATGAAGCACAAGCCCGTGAGAGCGGGGCCATGACGCAGGAGCCGGGGCGGAACTCCGGGGATGGCGCGCGTGGTGCGGAGGCTGGCACGGCGGCTACCGGGCAAACGAAAGCGGAGGGACCATCGCTGATGGAGGCGGTGGTAGAGCGCAGCAACCTGTGGCTGGCGTATCGACGGGTGGTCGAGAACCGTGGCGCGCCGGGAGTCGATGACTTGCCGGTGGAGCAGTTCAAGGACTGGCTGAAGATGCATTGGCCGAGCGTGAAGGCGGCGCTGCTGGCGGGGCAATACATGCCGGCGGCGGTGCGCGCGGTGGACATACCGAAGCCTGCTGGCGGGGTAAGGACACTGGGCATCCCGACGGTGCTGGACCGGCTGATCCAGCAAGCGCTGCACCAGGTACTCCAACCGATCTTCGAGCCGGGGTTCTCCGAGTCGAGCTACGGCTTCAGGCCGCAGCGCAGCGCGCAGCAGGCGGTGCTGAAGGCACGGCGGTATGTGCAGGAAGGCCGCCGCTGGGTGGTGGACATCGATCTGGAGAAGTTCTTCGACCGGGTGAACCACGACATCTTGATGTCGCGGGTGGCCCGGCAGGTGAAGGATGATCGGGTGCTCAAGCTGATCCGGCGGTATCTGGAGGCGGGCCTGATGCGAGGCGGGATGGTGACGGTGCGACGGGAGGGTACGCCGCAAGGCGGGCCGCTCTCGCCGCTGCTGTCGAACATCCTGCTGACGGACTGGGACCGCGAGCTTGAGCGACGCGGCCACGCGTTCTGCCGCTATGCAGACGACTGCAACATCTATGTTCGAAGCAAGGCGGCGGGCGAGCGGCTGTTGATGCAGATGAAGGCGTTTCTCGAGAAGCGCCTGAAGCTGCGAATCAACGAATCGAAGAGCACGTGTGCACGGCCGTGGACGCGCAAGTTCCTGGGCTACAGCGTGACGATGCATCGTCAGGCGAGGCTGCGAATCGCACCGGAGAGCCTGAAGAGGCTGACGGCGCGGGTCAGGGAGCTGATGCGTCCGGGTCGAGGGCGTAGCGTATCGCAGACGATCGAGGCGCTGAACCCGGTGCTTCGCGGCTGGATAAGCTATTTCCGGTACACGGAGGTCAAAGGCGCGTTGGAGGAACTGGACGGGTGGGTCAGACGGCGAATGCGCAGTCTTCTATGGAGACAGGCGAAGCGCCGGGGTGCCCGCGCGATCATGTTACGTCGAAGGGGACTCACGGAAGCACGCGCATGGCAATCGTCGCGTAATGGGCGAGGGCCATGGTGGAACGCCGGAGCGAGCCACATGAACGCGGCCTTCCCGAAACGCTACTTCGACCGACAGGGGCTGGTCTCGCTGCTGGATACACAGCAGCGCCTCCAGCGTTCTTGATGAACCGCCGTATGCGGAACCGCACGTACGGTGGTGTGGGAGGGCTGAGGGGGTGACCCCTCTCCCTACCCGATG
>NZ_JAGIQE010000062.1:0-1797 GCF_017815075.1 Burkholderia sp. AcTa6-5
TGAGGAAAGTACCCATGTATCGCCGTTTACTCGCACCGGGGCTGCTGTTGCTGCTGGCTGCGTGCGCGCAGGATCCGTCGGTTACCGCCGGCACGGTACGGATCTGCGACGACACAGGTTGTTCCTATCGCCCTAAAGATCAGGTCTCCTATCAAAAAAGGGGCGATGCGGAAGACCGGGACGATCCACGCATCGCCGCGCTCAAGCAAACCGCGAAGACCCAGCCGAAGGCCGCCTACGACCTCGGCCTGCGCTATTTCCGCGGCGACGGCGTGCGCCAGGACAGCTACCAGGCGCTCAAGTGGATGCGCGAGGCCGCCGAACGCGGCGACCTGAACGCGCAGAAGGCGCTCGGCAGTTTCTACCTGTTCGGTCTCGAGGAAATGGGCTCGGATGCGCGCGAAGCGGAGAAGTGGCTGTCGATCGCGGCCGGCCGCGGCGACAAGGAATCGAAGAAGCTGCTCGACCTTGCACGCAAGGCCAAGAAGGAAGACGAAGAAGACTGGAAATGGCGCACGCAATGGCGTGACGTCTATTACGGCTACTGGTACTCGGGCTATCCGTACTACGGCGTCTGGCAGCAGACGTACTGGTACTACTGACCGGGTATCGAGCAACGGGGCGGCAGCGGGGAGACCACCATCGCGCGCCACGCCGGGGGGCTTATCGAAGTTCGCACGAACACATAAGCCGAACAACGACGCTAATCGATCGATAACGACATGAAGACCAACCTTTCCCAACGTCTCACTCAAGGCGCGCTGGTTGCAGCGCTTGGCGCGGCCGTCGCGGGTTGCGGCGGCGTGGTGACGCCCGGCGGGCAGAACGCCGGCGTGACGGGCGCGGCGGCCGGCGGCGCGAGCGCCGGCGCCGATTCGCAACTGCAGCGCTGCCCGTCGCCGCTCGGCACGATCGCGGTCGACGACGGCCGCAACGCCGACTGGTGGGGCCAGTTCGGCAGCGCGACCAAGGTGACGAGCATCGATCCGCTGCTGCGGCTGGCGGTGCAGCAGTCGAACTGCTTCGTGATCACGTCGATCGGCAACCAGAAGAGCGACGCGCGCCTGTCGCGCATCACGCAGTTGCAACGCAACTCGGGCGAATACCGCGCGGGCTCGAAGCAGCAGAAGGGCCAGCGCGTCGCGGCCGACTACTACATGGAACCGCAGATCGTGATCAACGATTCGCCGATCGGCGGGATCGGCAGCATGATCGGCGGGCTGATCGGCAACAGCGCGGTGGCGGCGGTGGCGGGCCACCTGCAGACGAAGGCGTCGGTGGTGACGCTGACGCTGTTCGACGTGCGCTCGGCGGTGCAGATCGCGGCGTCGGAAGGCAGCTCGACGGCGACCAACTACGGCGCGGCGCTGGGCGGCTTCGGCGGCGGGGTGGGCGGCGCGCTGGCGGGCTTCTCGTCGACGCCGGAAGGCAAGGCGACGGTCGTCGCGTTCATCGACGCGTACAACAAGATGGTCGTCGCGCTGCGCAGCTACAAGGCGCAGGACGTCAAGGGCGGACTGGGCCGCGGTGGGCAACTGCAGGTCAATTGACGTCGCCGGGCCGGCGGGGGCCGCCGGCCGACTCCTGATTTCTGATTCTTGATGGTCGGTGCGCGCGGCGTGATTCGCGCGTACGGGCTTCGTTCGTCCTGTTCGTTTGGAAGGTGATCCCGATGAAAGCCGTTGCACTGATCGCATTGACCTGCCTCGCGCTCACCGCTTGCGGTGGCGACGACAATTCCTCGCCGGCTTCGTCAGGCGGATCGGGCACGAGCAACAACGGCGGCAGCGGCGGGAC
>NZ_JAGIQE010000063.1:0-1748 GCF_017815075.1 Burkholderia sp. AcTa6-5
CCCTTCGCGTCCGACGTCGGCAACGTGCTCGCCCATGCGCTCGCGTGCGCATGCTGGTGAAGGTTGCATTCGTTCGCGCAGCCGCACATCGCGGCGGCCGCTGCCGCGCGTTGCAGCGGCGCGCCGTTGCGTTGCGTCGCGCCCCAGCCGCCATAGCCGCCGAACTCGCGCACCGGCGACCAGTCCGGCATCGCCGGCGGAATCGGCGCGTCGTGCGATGCGAACGGCCCCGCGCCCCACACGATCTTCCCGTCGACCACCGTCAGCAACGCGGTCGTGGCGGCGATATCGTCTTCCGCGCACCCGAAGAAATCGCGATCGGGGACCACCAGGTCGGCAAGCTGACCCACCGCGATGCGGCCTTTCTTGCCTTCCTCGTTCGAGAACCACGTCACGTACTCGGTCCACATCCGCAGCGCGGTTTCGCGATCGAGCAGGTTGCGCTGCGGATACATGCGCATGCCGCCGACCGTCTTGCCCGTCACGAGCCACGCAAGCGACACCCACGGGTTGTACGACGCGACGCGCGTCGCGTCCGTGCCGGCCGACACCTTGAGCCCCTTCGCGAGCATCTTCGCGACCGGCGGCGTCGCCTCCGCGGCTTGCGCGCCGTAGCGCTCGACGAAGTATTCACCCTGGTACGCCATCCGGTGCTGCACCGCGATCCCGCCGCCGAGCGCGGCGATCCGGTCCATCGATTGCTCGGTGATCGTTTCCGCGTGATCGAAGAACCAGTTCAGCCCTTCGAGCGGAATGTCCTCGTTGACCTTCTCGAACACGTCGAGCGCGCGGCTGATCGTTTCGTCATAGGTCGCGTGCATGCGCCACGGCCAGCGGTTTTCCGCGAGCACGCGCACGACGCCTTCGAGATCGTCCTCCATCTGCGCGGGCAGGTCCGGACGCGCGACGCGAAAATCCTCGAAGTCGGCCGCGGAAAACGCCAGCATCTCGCCGGCGCCGTTGTTGCGGAAGTAGTCGGTGCCGTCGTGATACTTGACGCTCTTCGTCCAGTTCACGAAGTCTTCCTTCTCCGCGTTCGGCTTCTGCGTGAACAGGTTGTACGCGATCCGGATCGTCATCTCGCCCGCGTCGTGCAGCTTGCGGATCACTTCGTAATCGTCGGGGTAATTCTGCGAACCGCCGCCCGCGTCGATCACGCCCGTCACGCCGAGCCGGTTCAGCTCTCGCATGAAATGGCGCGTCGAGTTGTACTGATACTCGAACGGCAGCTTCGGCCCCTTCGCGAGCGTCGCGTAGAGGATCGTCGCGTTCGGGTTCGCGAGCAGCAGGCCGGTCGGGTTGCCGGCGGCATCGCGCAGGATCGTGCCGCCCGGCGGCTCCGGCGTGTCCTTCGTATAGCCGACGACACGCAGCGCGGCCGCGTTCAGCAACGCGCGATCGTACAGGTGCAGGATGAACACCGGCGTGTCCGGCGCGACCGCATTGAGTTCTTCGATCGTCGGCAGCCGCTTCTCCACGAACTGATGCTCGGTGAAGCCGCCGACCACGCGCACCCACTGCGGCGCGGGCGTGATCGCGACCTGCTGCTTGAGCATCTCCATCGCGAGCGCAAGCGACGGCACGCCGTCCCAACGCAGTTCCATGTTGTAGTTCAGTCCGCCGCGAATCACGTGGCAGTGGTTGTCGATCAGACCCGGCAGCACGCCGCGGCCGCCGAGATCGACCACCTTCGTCGCGCGGCCCGCGAGCGGCATCACGTCCGCTTCGCTGCCGACCGCGACGAAGCG
>NZ_JAGIQE010000064.1:0-1454 GCF_017815075.1 Burkholderia sp. AcTa6-5
TACGGCCCGCGCGAATCGATGGAATACGACGTCGTGATCGTCGGCGGCGGCCCCGCCGGGCTGTCGGCGGCGATCCGGCTCAAGCAGCTGGCCGCCGAGAAAGGCACCGAGATCGGCGTGTGCGTGCTCGAGAAGGGTTCCGAGATCGGCGCGCACATCCTGTCGGGCGCGGTGATGGACCCGCGCGCGATCACCGAGCTGTTTCCCGACTGGAAGGAACGCGGTGCGCCGCTCGACGTCGAGGTGAGCGAGGACCGCTTCCTGTTCCTGTCCGAGAAGAGCGCGGTGACCACGCCGAACTGGGCGCTGCCGGACAACTTCAAGAATCACGGCAACTACGTGATTTCGCTGGGCAACGTGACCCGCTGGCTCGGCCAGCAGGCCGAGGCGCTGGGCGTCGAGATCTTCCCCGGCTTCCCGGCTGCAGAGATTCTCTATAACGACGACGGCTCGGTGAAGGGCGTCGCCACCGGCAACATGGGCGTGGGCAAGGACGGCGAGCCGACCGAGAACTTCCAGCTCGGCATGGAATTGCACGCGAAGTACACGCTGTTTGCCGAAGGCTGCCGCGGCCACCTCGGCCGTCAGCTGATCTCGACGTTCAAGCTCGACGCGAACGCCGATCCGCAGGCGTACGGGATCGGCATCAAGGAACTGTGGGAAATCGATCCCGCGAAGCACAAGCCGGGCCTCGTGATCCACACGGCCGGCTGGCCGCTGAAGTCCGACACGTACGGCGGCTCGTTCCTGTATCACATGGACAACAACCAGGTCGTGGTCGGCTTCGTGGTGGGCCTGGGCTACACGAACCCGTACCTGTCGCCGTTCGAGGAATTCCAGCGCTACAAGACGCACCCGTCGATCCGCGCGTTCCTGGAAGGTGGCAAGCGCGTGTCGTACGGCGCGCGGGCGATCACGGCCGGCGGCCTGCTGTCGCTGCCGAAGACGGTGTTCCCGGGCGGCGCGCTGATCGGCGACGACGCGGGCTTCCTGAACGCATCGCGGATCAAGGGCAGCCACGCGGCGATCAAGACCGGCATGCTGGCGGCCGACGCCGCGTTCGACGCGGTGCAGGCCGGCCGTCAGTCGGACGAGCTCAACGCGTACCCCGATGCGTTCAAGCAATCGTGGCTGTACACGGAGCTGTACCGCGCGCGCAACTTCAAGCAATGGATGGCGAAGGGCCTGTACCTGGGCACGCTGATGGTCGGGCTCGAGCAGAAGGTGATGGGCGGCAACGTGCCGTGGACGCTGCATCACCAGCATGCGGACCACGAGATGCTGAAGCCGGCGTCGCAGTGCGAGCCGATCGCGTATCCGAAGCCGGACGGCAAGCTGACGTTCGACCGGCTGTCGTCGGTGTTCATCTCGAACACGAACCACGAGGAGAACCAGCCGGCGCACCTGACGCTGAAGGATGCGAGCGTGCCGGTGAACGTGAACCTGCGCACGTA
>NZ_JAGIQE010000065.1:0-1424 GCF_017815075.1 Burkholderia sp. AcTa6-5
TAATGCCGTTCAGTTAAGGTTCTTTCTGAGGAACCGGACAGCATAACGAGCAGGACGGGACTTGACGGCCCGATCGCATTTGCAATCGGGCCGTTTTACATTGATGAGCAGCTTGAGGTGCTCGCGAAGTCGCTTGAGGACGGCGGGCAGCTTGGCGAAGGCAGGTGTGCGCGCAGCCCACATCATCTCGTGCTGGATCAGATGGAACGAGCGAACGAAGCTCAGTTCGGTCGGTTCGCACTTGGCTTCAAAGGCCGCGCAGGCCATTTCTCGACGAATCAGGTTGTAGGCGATCAAGGCGCCCCAAATCTCCTGATAGATACCCTCGACGGTTCGGCTGCGTAGTGTCAGTTCGCTACCCAGCATGGACTGCTTCAGTTCGCGGTAGCTGGTTTCAATCTGCCAGCGCCGCTCGTAGCAAGCAACCAGGTCGGCCAACTTGAAGCGGCGCCGATCGGTCAAGGACGTCAGCAGTACGCGCTCGCGCCCCCGTGCATCCTGAGTGCGGATCGCTCGCGCCGTCCACCACTCCGGCAGATCGGGGCATTTCTGCCGAGCCTGAGGCGACACGCGCATGCGCACCAGTGCATCCTCCGGTTTGCCGGACAGCACCTCCCAACGCGTATTGGACTTTGCCGGAATGAGGAAGTGGCGATTGCGTTCGCCCGAGCTCAGGCCGCACAGGATCTCGGCTGCCAGGAAGCCTTTGTCGAAGACCGTGAGCGAATGGTCGGGAATCTGCGCCAGCAGATTCTTGGCGTAGATCATCTCGTTGGTGTCGTAGCGGCCAAACGCGATGTTCGCCACCAGATG
This sequence comes from Burkholderia sp. AcTa6-5, assembly GCF_017815075.1. Lineage (NCBI taxonomy): Bacteria > Pseudomonadati > Pseudomonadota > Betaproteobacteria > Burkholderiales > Burkholderiaceae > Burkholderia > Burkholderia sp. AcTa6-5. The sequence goes on from NZ_JAGIQE010000065.1 coordinate 814, forward strand.
CGTCGGGATCGAGGTCAGCGTGACGGCACGCACCTGCGGGTAGCTGGCCACCTTACCGCTGGCGTAGCTTTGGGCCCCGAAATGTTCCCGATTCGCGGCACTGTCCGGCGTGCGTAGCGTGGTGCCATCCATGGCCCATAGACTGAGGCCTTTGAATCCATGGCGAGCAGCGTCCTGTTTGCACCACGCCTGCGCGGTTTGCTCGAACAACCAAGCTATCGGGGCTTGGCCCAGGCGCTGCCGGGCTTGGGTAACGGCGCTCTTGCTGACGAAGGTAGCCTCGTTGGGCAGCACCAGTTCCAGGCTGTCCACCACTTCGCTGACCGACCAATGGCGATAGATCGCCAGCGCAATCACCAGCCAAACCACCTGTTCGGCGGGCAAACGACGGCGACGAATGCTCGCCGTGCCGGTCGCTTCGACGGCTTGCTCGATCCAGGCATGCGGCAGATGCTCCGCCAACCGGCTCAGGTCGGTTGGGCCGGCATCCAGCATGAAGGTCAGGTGGTCGGTCAGCATCGCGCCGAAAAGTTAACATCTCAGCGCAACGTTTACAACCACTCCTTCCACAAAACAAAAATGCCCTTCGGTCGCTTAACTGAACGGCATTA
>NZ_JAGIQE010000066.1:0-1318 GCF_017815075.1 Burkholderia sp. AcTa6-5
CTGATTAAATGGATTTCGTATGCGATTAGCCGTCGAGGTGCCGATAGATCGTCGTGGCTGCCCCGCTGGCGAGCGGGATTGCTGGTGCGTTGCTGCGCGACGGCCGCGCTGCTCGGGCGGCTCATTGCATCGCTCCTTGCGGTACCACCGTCAGCATTCGAGCCATTCGGGTCAGGTTACTCGCCAGCATCGTCAACTTGATGTGCTGGTCGACCCGTTTGATGCCGCGATACACGGTCTGTCGAATCCTGCCGACAGTCTTGCCCCAGCCGAAGTGCTCTTCGATGCGTTTGCGCTTCACCTGACTGATGCCGTAGCCGGCGTGCCGCGAGGTACGGCCGTCGATCGCGCTGCCGCCTTGATGCGTGTCATTGCGCGCGACGTGCGGCGTCACCTTGCGCGCACGGCAGTCCCGCACGAAGTCGCGCATGTCATAGCCCTTGTCGGCGCCGAGCGTCTTGGTATGACGACCGGGCACGCAATCGAGCAGGCGCAATGCATTGGCGCGTTCGGCGAAGCCGTCGGCATGGCTCACCACGGCGCCGACCACCAAGCCCGAACGGTTCTCCATCAGGATGTGACCGTGGTAGCACAGGATGGACGGCGTGCCTTTGCTCTTCTTGAACAGCCGGGCGTCCGGATCCGTGCTCGACTCGTGCGTGTCGTTGCTGCGCCGTTTGCCTTTCCAGTCCGTGTCGGCATTACGTCCGCCGCCGGCCGGCGGATCGTCCGAGCCGTCCTTGGGACGGAAGCTCTTGTGACTGGCCCACGCCTGGATCAGCGTGCCATCGACCGAGAAGTGCTCTCTGGACAGCAACCCTTGCTTGTCCGCCAAGCTCATGACTTCGGTAAAGAACGCCTCGATCACTTCATGCTCAAGCAGCCGGTCACGGTTCTTCGAGAATACCGAGTGGTCCCAGACGGCGTCTTCGATGGCCACGCCGACGAACCAGCGAAACAGCAGGTTGTAGCGCATCTGCTCCATCAGCATGCGCTCGCTGCGCACCGAGTAAAACACCTGCAGCAGCAACGCACGCAGCAGCTTCTCCGGCGCAATCGAGGCGCGACCGCTGTCCGCATAGATCGTGCCGAACAGCCCGTTGAGCCGCTTCAACGCCTGATTGACCAGCAGTCGAAGTGGCCGCAACGGGTGATCGGCCGGCACGAAGTCTTCCAGCTTCACCGTCGTGAACAGCGGTTCTTGCATCTCGTCCATTCCACGCATCGGCTTATCCGCTCAAGGTCATGAACACGATATCTCTAACGCACCGCCCGCAAAGCCCGTTTACACCGTTCCCAAATTCAACAGCCTGCTAGG
>NZ_JAGIQE010000067.1:0-1295 GCF_017815075.1 Burkholderia sp. AcTa6-5
GGTTCATCGCGGGAAACCGTGGAGCGTTTGAGGGGGATTGCGTAATCTGACGCCTGACTTTAAAGACGTCAGGAGGAGCAATTGCTCGATCGCAAGGCACTTCAGGCACTGGGCTGCTGGACGGGCTATCGGTTGGAGCGGGTGGAATGGCCGGAAGGAGAAGGCCGTACGCTATCGCTGCATTTGAAGCCGGTCAGCAAGGTGATGTACTGCGAGCAATGCGGTGCACGGTGCCATCAAATCCACGAGACGACGGTTCGCCGCGTGCGCGATCTACCGCTGTTCGAGTACCGGGTGGTGCTGCACGTCCCCCGCCGCCGGGTCTGGTGCGAACGCTGCGGCGGTCCGCGACTGGAGAAGCTGGCGTGGCTGGGCCGTTACCAGCGAGTGACGGAGCGATTTGCCAAGGCCTGCGAGAAACTGCTGCAAGCGGCCAGCGTACAGGCAGTGGCGGCCTTCTACGATCTGGGCTGGCACACGGTCAAATCGATCGACAAGATGCGCTTACAAGCGCGTGTGGCTGAGCCGGACTGGTCGACGATCCGCTATCTGGCGATGGACGAGTTTGCACTCCATAAAGGCCATCGGTATGCCACGGTGGTGGTCGATCCGATCGGCCGGCAGGTGCTCTGGATTGGATCGGGACGCTCACGCGAGACGGCGCGCGCCTTCTTCGAGCAACTTCCTGAGGGTGTCGCCGAGCGCATCGAAGCAGTCGCGATCGATATGACCACGGCCTACGAGCTGGAAATCAAGGCGCAGTGTCCGCAGGCCGAGGTGGTCTACGACCTGTTCCACGTCGTGGCCAAGTACGGGCGCGAGGTGATCGATCGGGTACGTGTGGATCAGGCCAATCAGTTGCGCCATGACCGGCCGGCCCGCAAGGTATTGAAATCCAGTCGCTGGCTGCTGCTGCGTAACCGCCACAACCTGAAGCCCGAGCAGTCCGTGCATCTGCAGGAACTGCTGGCTGCCAATCAGCCGTTGTTGTGCGTCTACGTGCTACGCGACGAACTCAAACGGCTCTGGTTCTACCGAAAGCCTGCCTGGGCGGAAAAGGCCTGGGAACACTGGATCGAGCAGGCCCGGCAAAGCGGGATTGCCGCGCTGCAACTGTTCGCGCAGCGCCTACAGGGTTACTGGCACGGCATCCTCGCCCGCTGCCGACATCCGCTCAATACCAGCGTCGTCGAAGGCATCAACAACACCATCAAGGTCATCAAGCGTCGGGCCTACGGGTACCGCGACGAGGAATACTTCTTCCTCAAGATCCGCGCCGCGTTCCCCGGTAATCC
>NZ_JAGIQE010000068.1:0-1289 GCF_017815075.1 Burkholderia sp. AcTa6-5
CGGGCTGCACGATGGCGCCGCATTACACGCGGCCCGATGCACCCGTCGCGCAGGCGTACCCGGCCGGCGGCGTCTACGCGACGCAGCCGGGTGCGGCCGGCGCGCGCAGCGCGAACGGCCAGGCGGCGACCGCCATCGGCTGGCGCGAGTTCTTCGTCGATCCGCGCCTGCAGCGGCTGATCGAGATCGCGCTGAAAAACAACCGCGACCTGCGCGTGTCGGTGCTGAACGTCGAGGCCGCGCGTGCGCAGTACCAGATCACGCGTGCGGGGCTGTTCCCGACGCTCGACGGGACGGGCACGGGCAGCATCCAGCGCGTGCCGCAGGGTCTTTCGCAGACCGGTGCGCCGTACATCTCGCGCGCCTACAACGTCGGCCTGTCGGCGTCGTGGGAGCTCGACCTGTTCGGTCGCGTGCAGAGCCTGAAGGACCAGGCGCTCGCGCAGTACCTGTCGACGTCGTACGCACGGCAGGCGTCGGAGATCTCGCTGGTGTCGCAGGTGGCCGATCAATACCTGACGCTGCTGTCGACCGATGACCTGCTGAAGGTCACGGAGGACACGCTGAAGACCGCGCAGGCGTCGTACGACCTGACCAAGCTGCAATTCGACAACGGCACGGGCTCCGAGCTCGAGCTGCGTCAGGCGCAGACGGTAGTCGAGACGGCGCTCGCGAACCAGCAGGCGCAGGCGCGTGCGCGCGCACAGGCGCTGAACGCGCTGGTGCTGCTGATCGGCGAGCCGCTGCCGGACGATCTGCCGGCGGGCATGCCGCTCGACGCGCAGAACCTGCTGACGGACGTGCCGGCCGGGTTGCCGTCGGATCTGCTGACGCGTCGTCCGGACGTGATGCAGGCCGAGCAGACGCTGCTGGCCGCGAACGCGAACATCGGCGCGGCGCGCGCGGCGTTCTTCCCGAAGATCTCGCTGACGGGCGCGTTCGGCACCGGCAGCCCGACGCTGGGCGGCCTGTTCAAGGCCGGCACGGCGGCATGGTCGTTCGCGCCGCAGATCACGATGCCGATCTTCGAAGGCGGGCAGAACATCGCGAACCTGAATCTCGCGCACGTGCAGAAGCGCATCGAGATCGCGAACTACGAGAAGGCGATCCAGTCGGCGTTCCGCGAAGTATCGGACGGGCTCGCCGCACGCGGCACGTACGATCAGCAGATCGCGGCATTGCAGCGCAACGAGCACGCGCAGCAGCGTCGCTTCGATCTGTCGGACCTGCGTTACAAGAACGGTGTGGACAGCTATCTGTCGGTGCTGACCGCGCAGACGGATCTGTAC
>NZ_JAGIQE010000069.1:0-1175 GCF_017815075.1 Burkholderia sp. AcTa6-5
CGCTCGACCGCGAGCGCGACGCCCATCCCGCCGCCGATGCACAGCGACGCCAGCCCGCGCTTCGCGTCGCGCTTGACCATCTCGTGCAGCAGCGTCACCAGGATCCGGCAGCCCGACGCGCCGATCGGGTGGCCGATCGCGATCGCCCCGCCGTTCACGTTCACCTTCGACGTGTCCCAGCCCATCTGCTTGTGCACCGCCAGCGCCTGCGCCGCGAACGCTTCGTTGATCTCCATCAGGTCCAGGTCGCCCGGCGTCCAGCCCGCGCGCTCCAGCGCCCGGCGCGACGCCGGCACCGGCCCCATGCCCATCACGCTCGGATCCACGCCCGCGTTCGCATACGCCTTGATCCGCGCCAGCGGCGTCAGGCCCAGCGCCGCCGCCTTCTGCGCCGACATCACCAGCACCGCCGCCGCGCCGTCGTTCAGCCCCGACGCGTTCGCCGCCGTCACCGAGCCGTCCTTCGCGAACGCCGGCTTCAGCCCGGCCAGCGACTCCGCCGTCACGCCGTGACGCACGAACTCGTCGGTCGCGAACTGCAGCGGCTCGCCCTTGCGTTGCGGGATCGACACCGGCACGATCTCGTCGTCGAAGCGCCCGGCCTTCTGCGCAGCTTCCGCCTTGTTCTGCGACAGCGCCGCGAACGCGTCCTGCTCTTCGCGCGTGATCCCGTATTCCTTCGCGACGTTCTCCGCCGTGATGCCCATGTGGTACTGGTTGTACACGTCCCACAGCCCGTCGACGATCATCGTGTCGACCAGCTTCGCGTCGCCCATCCGGAACCCGTCGCGCGAGCCCGGCAGCACGTGCGGCGCCGCGCTCATGTTCTCCTGGCCGCCCGCGATCACGATCTCCGCGTCGCCCGCGACGATCGCATTCGCCGCCAACATCACGGCCTTCAGGCCCGAGCCGCACACCTTGTTGATCGTCATGCCCGGCACCGCGCTCGGCAGCCCCGCCTTGATCACCGACTGCCGCGCCGGGTTCTGCCCGGAGCCGGCCGTCAGCACCTGGCCCATGATCACTTCGCTGACCTGGTCGGGCTTCACGCCCGCACGCTCCAGCACCGCGCGGATCACCGTCGCGCCCAGTTCCGGCGCCGCAATCTTCGCGAGCGAGCCGCCGAATTTGCCGACCGCGGTCCGCGCGGCCGATACGATCACTACATCCGTCAT
>NZ_JAGIQE010000006.1:0-290093 GCF_017815075.1 Burkholderia sp. AcTa6-5
TCAGGTGTGTAAGCGCAGTAATGCGTTCAGCTAACTGATACTAATTGCCCGTAAGGCTTGATCCTATAACAAGTCTGTTTCGCGCTACAGAGCGCGTCGGACGGTTGGATTCTCGTGTGTGATACACACAACCTAATTACTGCTTCTTCCAGGATTGGTTGCGCTGCGAAGCCAGCGCAACAACCCCCTTTGCCTGATGACCATAGCGAGTCGGTCCCACCCCTTCCCATCCCGAACAGGACCGTGAAACGACTCTACGCCGATGATAGTGCGGATTCCCGTGTGAAAGTAGGTAATCGTCAGGCTCCCTAAGCCAGAAACCCCCGCCCGACAAGGCGGGGGTTTTTGCATTTCGGCATTCCAAAAAGCATGTGGCGAGGCGTGACCGAGGCTACGTACGCCGGGCTCCTCTGCCGTAAACCATTGCAGCATCAAACTCCCCCAACCGCTTCCATCTCCGGCGATTCCGCCGATTATCGACCGTATCTTCGATCAAAACCGCAATTTGCTCCCCGCAAACGTATATCGACAAGCGCGATTGCGCGACCCGCTTCCTGCAGCCAGCTACCCGTCCCGTCTTCGGTCAAATAATCCAAAATCCGTGCGAAATGAACGCTTTATTCGACGTCCCCACGTAAAATTTGCGAATCCCCATCTCTGCATTCAAAAACGATGAACGCCGCCACCCAGATAGCCCGGGCCGTTTGCCCGCATGATTGTCCGGACACGTGCGCAATGCGGGTGACCGTCGAGAACGGCAAGGCCATCAAGGTCACCGGCGATCCCGATCATCCGCCGACGCAGGGTGTGTTGTGTACGAAAGTCAGCCGATACGCGGATCGCGTTCATCATCCCGATCGCCTCACCGTCCCGCTCAAGCGCGTCGGCGCGAAGGGGGAAGGGCGCTTCGTGCCGATTAGCTGGAGCGAGGCATTCGACGAGATCGGGCGTCGCCTCGGTGAAATCGCCGAGCGCGCGCCGGAAGCAATCATGCCGTACAGCTATGCGGGGACGATGGGGTTCGTGCAAGGCGAGGGCATTGCCCAGCGCTTCTTCCACAAGCTCGGCGCGTCGCGGCTGGAGCGCACGATCTGCTCGGCGGCCGGCGCGGCGGGGCTGCGATACACATACGGCGGTAGTGTCGGCATGCACGTCGAGCACTTCGAGGAAAGCGAGCTGATCCTGATATGGGGCGCGAATCCGATTGCATCGAGCCTGCACTTCTGGACCCGCGCGCAGGAAGCGAAGCGTCGTGGCGCGCATCTTGTCGCGATCGACCCGTACCGTTCGCTCACCGCGGAGAAATGTCATCAGCACATTGCACTGAAGCCCGGTACCGATGGCGCGTTTGCGCTCGGCATGATGTACGTGCTGATTACCGAAAACCTGCTCGATCACGATTACATCGCCGACCACACACTCGGCTTTGACGCACTCAAGGCGCGCGCCTTGTCCTACCCGCCGGAACGCGTTGCGCAGATCTGCGGCATCGACGCATCGGAGCTGGTCGACCTTGCGCGTCGCTACGGCGCCACCCGCAAGGCATCGATTCGCCTCAACTACGGCATGCAGCGCGTTCGCGGCGGCGGCAATGCCGTGCGCGCAATCGCAAGCCTGCCGGCATTGACGGGGGCGTGGCGCGATCGGGCGGGTGGCCTGCTGCTCTCGTCGTCGGAATCGGCGCCCGTCAATCAGGCGACGCTGGTACGTCCGGACCTGATGCCGGGTTGGCCGCACAAGCTGCCGCGCATCATCAACATGAACGCGCTCGGCGATGCGCTGCTACACCCGGGCGACGCGACGTTCGGGCCGAAAGTCGAAGCGGTGATCGTGTACAACTCGAATCCGGTGGCGGTCGCGCCGGACTCGTCGAAGGTTGCCGCGGGCTTCGCACGTGACGATTTGTTCACGGTCGTTCTCGAACACTTCAAGACGGATACGGTCGATTTCGCCGACATTGTCTTGCCGGCGACGACGCAGCTCGAACATCTGGATGTTCATAAGTCGTACGGCCATACCTACGTGATGGCCAACCTGCCGGCGATTCCGCCGGTGGGAGACGCGCGGCCGAACACGGAGATCTTTCGCGGAATCGCGCGCAGCATGGGACTCGACGAGCCCGCGCTCTATCACAGCGACGAAGAGGTCGCGCGTGCGGCGCTTCGCTGGGACGATCCGGCGCTCGACAGCGACTGGGACACGTTGAAGCGCGCAGGCTGGCTGAAGCTCAAGCTGCCGGAAGCGCCATTCGCGAACGGCGGTTTCCGCACACCCTCCGGCAAGTGCGAGTTCTACAGCCCGCGGCTCGAGCAGATGGGCATGGACCCCGTCCCTGACTATCTGCCGCCGTTCGAATCGGCCGAAGCCGCGCCCGAGCTTGCCGCACGCTATCCACTGGCGATGATTTCGCCGCCGGCCCGCCACTTCCTGAACAGCACGTTCGTGAACGTCGACAGCCTGCGTTCGACGGAAGGCGAGCCGCACCTGGACATGCATCCGTCCGACGCCCGCGCGCGCGGCATCGCAGAGGGAGACGTCGTCCGTATCTTCAACGACCGCGGATCGATGCAGGCGCTCGCGCGAGTAACCGATCGCGCGCGTGCCGGGCTCGTCGTCGGTCTGTCGATCTGGTGGAAGAAGCTGTCGCCGGACGGCAGGAACGCGAACGAGGTGACGAGCCAGGCGCTGACAGACCTGGGCAATTCGGCGACGTTTTACGATTGTCTTGTGGAAGTTGAGCGGATTTGATCGAATATCGCCGTATGATCAGACGAAATTGATATGCAAGTTCGAAGTGGACATCTAACCCTGTTGTCTCGGGGCGGGGGAGCCGTTACGATGCGTTTTAGCACGACCATTCGAAAATCTGTGAGGAGACGCGCGGTATGGATCAAATTTGGCTGAAATCGTACCCACCCGGCGTTCCAGCCGAAATTGACGCCTCTCCTTATCCGTCCGTTCCAGACCTGCTCGACGAGAGCTTCCGGCAGTACCGAGACCGTACCGCGTTCGTCTGCATGGGCAAGGGCATCACGTACGGCGAACTCGACAAGCTGTCGCGCGAGTTCGGCGCGTGGCTGCAATCCCGCGGCCTGGCTCGCGGGGCGCGCGTCGCGATCATGATGCCGAACGTGCTGCAATATCCGGTCACGATTGCCGCGGTCCTGCGTGCCGGCTACACGGTCGTCAACGTCAACCCGCTCTATACGCCGCGTGAGCTCGAGCATCAGCTGAAGGACAGCGGTGCGGAGGCGATCGTCATCCTGGAGAATTTCGCGTCGACGCTGCAGGCCGTCATCGCCAATACGGCCGTCAAGCACGTGGTCGTCGCGTCGATGGGCGACCTGCTGGGCATCAAGGGCTGGCTCGTCAATTACGTCGTGCGCAACGTGAAGAAGATGGTGCCTGCGTGGCAACTGCCGTCGTTCACGCGCTTCAAGGCCGCGCTGTCGGTGGGCGGGCGACAGGGCTTCAAATCGCAGAAAATCGGCCCCGACGACGTCGCGTTCCTGCAGTACACGGGCGGGACGACCGGCGTGGCGAAGGGCGCGACGCTGCTGCACCGGAACATCGTGTCGAACGTGCTGCAGGCCGGCGCGTGGCATCAGCCGGCTCACGACAAGTACCCGGACGTGAAACAGTTCGTGACGGTTGTCGCGCTGCCGCTGTATCACGTGTTCGCGCTGACCGTGTGCGGTTTCCTGACGATGCGCACGGGCGGGATGGGTATCCTGATCCCGAACCCGCGCGATATCGGCGGCATGATCAAGGAGTTGAAGGGCTACCAGATCTCGACGATTCCGGCCGTCAACACGCTGTACAACGCGCTGCTGAACCATCCGGAATTCGGTCAGCTCGACCTGTCGAAGCTCGTGATCGCCAACGGCGGCGGCATGGCGATCCAGGAAGGCGTCGCGAAGCGCTGGTATGAAAAGACCGGTACGGCGATCATCGAAGGATACGGGCTGTCCGAAACGTCGCCGGTGGCGACCTGCAACCCTGTGACGGCGACCGAATACAGCGGCACGATCGGCTTGCCGCTGCCGTCGACCGAAGTCGCGATCCGAGACGATGCCGGCAACGACGTCGCGCTCGGCGAGCCGGGCGAGATCTGCATCCGTGGCCCGCAGGTGATGGCCGGCTACTGGAACCGGCCCGACGAGACCGCGAAGGTCATGTTCGCGGACGGCTTCTTCAAGACGGGCGACGTCGGCGTGATGGATGCGCGCGGCTACGTGAAGATCGTCGATCGCAAGAAGGACATGATTCTCGTGTCCGGCTTCAACGTCTATCCGAACGAAGTCGAGGACGTCGTGGCGTCGCATCCGGGCGTGTTCGAGGTGGCGGCAGTTGGCGTGCCGGACGAGCATTCCGGCGAAGCCGTGAAGCTGTTCGTCGTCAAAAAGGATCCGGCGCTGACCGACAAGGACATCCTTGCCTACTGCAAGGAGCGGCTCACCGGGTACAAGCGGCCGAAGCTGGTCGAGTTCCGCACGGAGCTGCCGAAGACGAACGTCGGCAAGATCCTGCGGCGCGAACTGCGCGACGGACGTGCGTAACGCACGCAACGATGCGGTTGAACGAAACGCCCGGCCTGTGCCGGGCTTTTTGTTTGCGGCTGCGGGTGATTGACCAAGAGGCGCCTGTTTCGTGCGAGCGGCGGCGCAAGCCTCGCGTTTCGACCTGACGGCCGGGACGGCGTACCGCGACGCGCGTCTACCGCCACCCGCGGACCGATCGATTCACCGCCCGGCCACCAATCGACATCCCCGCCGCGCCAGCAAAGAAAAAGGCGCCCGAAGGCGCCTTCAATATGCTGCGGCTTGTCAGACAAGCTGATTAGAACTTGTGACGGATACCGACGCGTGCTGCGACCTGGTTGCTGGTGCTCGAACCTGCGAGACCGTTGATCGCCGCCGTTGCCTTCAGGACGTTGCCGTTCGAATCGAGCACGTTGCCCGATGCGTGCTGGTACACGCCGATCGCGTACACGTCCGTGCGCTTCGACAGGAAGTAGTCGACGCCCAGCGAGCCCTGGTGGTACTTGGCTGCCGAGTTGCCGTCGATCTTGCTGCCTTGCGTGTAGTCGTACGCGGCGCCGAGAATCAACGCCGGGGTCAACTGGTACTTGAAGTTGATTTCGCCGTTGTTGAACGTCGCGGTCTGGTTCACGAACGGGCCTGCCGAGAAGCCCTTGAACTTCGTGTTCGAGTACGTCGCGCCGATCGTCGCTGCGCCGAACGTGTACGCGCCGCCTGCACCGATGACCTGGTACGTGTTCGCGTTGTTCGCGTACGCGCCGTAGACCGGCGACGAGACCGACGACGATGCCGAGCCGTTGTTGAACATGCCGCCGAACTGGTTCGGCGTACGTGCGTTCAAGTAACCGACGCCGAGGACCAGCGGGCCGTTGTTGTAGCCTGCGCCGAGCGACCAGACCTGGTTCTTCGAGAACTGGCCTGCCTGGCCGCCGAAGCTGTACAAGCCGCCGAACGTGAGGCCGCCGTAGTTCTGGCTCGTGAACTTGACCGCGTTGTTCACGCGATACGCGTTGTTGAAGTTGTCGAGGTCGCCCGGGTGAGCGGCGATGTAGCCGCCCCACTGGTCGCCTGCCTCGAGCGGGCCGACGAAGTCGACGACGGAGTCGTACTGACGACCCAGCGTGACCGTACCGTACGGGCTCGACAGGCCGACGTAAGCCTGACGACCGAACATCAGGCCGCCCTGACCGAGCCGGCCGCTGTTCACGTCGAAACCGTTTTCGAGGGTGAAGATCGCCTTCAGGCCGCCACCGAGGTCCTCGGTGCCGCGCAGGCCGAAGCGGCTGCCTTGCATCACGCCGCTCGCCAGGCCGTACAGGTGCTTGCCGCCTGCGTTGTTGTTGAAGAGGAAGCCTTCATCGATGATGCCGTAAAGCGTCACGCTGCTTTGCGCATGAGCAGCGCCAGCGAACGCGCCCAGCGCGACGAGCGCGAGAAGCGACTTTTTCATTAGCGGATCTCCAAGAATCACTGAATTTTTTTTGGCGGGGCGGATAGTTATGTTCTGTCGACGGGCCCCATCAACTTCGCAAGAAGTCGCTCGTAATGTAGCAAAGCCGGTTTTTGCCACAAAGCGAAATGCTGCAGCTCAACGCCGCCATGTTTCCTTTATGCAACAATGGTTAAAATCACGGGTTAACCGCAATTTCCGCTGAATAATCAAGTCGGTTACGCAGCGGACTCGTGCCCTTGCCGCGCGCAGCGGCATCTGCAGCCAGGAGAACAGGATGGTGTTGGATGAACTGATCAGCGAATTCGATCGCGGCCTGCGATCGCTGACCGGCATTAGCCGGATGAGCCGGCCGGTGCCCGTGCCGGTCGATACGACGGACGTCGAGCTGACGCCCGCCGAGCGCACGCACGCGGCCGGCCTGATGCGCGTGAATCACGTCGGCGAGGTCTGCGCGCAGGCGCTCTACCAGGCGCAGAAGCTCACCGCGCGTACCGCGTCGGCGAAGGCGATGTTCGAGGAGGCCGCGCGCGAGGAGGAGGATCACCTCGCGTGGACCGCGCACCGCCTGAAGGAACTCGATTCGCGCCCGAGCCTGCTGAACCCACTGTGGTATGCCGGCGCGCTCGCGATCGGTGTGGCGGCCGGCACGCTCGGCGACAAGGTCAGCCTCGGCTTCATGGCGGAGACGGAGCGGCAGGTCGAGAGCCATCTCGAAGGTCACATGTCCGAGCTGCCGGCGACCGACACCGCATCGCGCGCGATCGTCGACCAGATGCGGATCGACGAGGTGAAGCACGGCAAGGCCGCGACCGACGCCGGCGGGATCGAGCTGCCGCTACCCGCGCGGATGCTGATGCGCGCCGCGTCGAAAGTCATGACGCGCACTGCTTACTATCTCTGAGATTTGGCCGGGGTGGCGCAGGACGCCGCCCCGGTTCACCGCCCCCGATACCGTCCGCTCACTCCTCGTTTTCCCGCCCCCGAAAGCCCCGTCCGCACGCCAGTCTGGCCCGTCTTTCTCACGTATCACCTTCACAAGTTGCACTAGCTCATTCATTTATAACGGTTTTTGGAATGAGGGGTCGCATGAGCATGTGCGCGTAAGTCCTTGTTCTAACTAACAAAATTCGTCAAAAAAGCGGGCCGCTCCCTTGACCGTGCCACACCCTTCCTCTAAAGTGGGAGACAGTGTGAGAAAGTGTATTTTTGTGTGATTTAGCCGGCTGTTCCGGCTAAATTCTCAGCATTGAGCGGGTGCTTCGGTGCCCTGAACGGGAGAGCGGAAAGTGTTTCAAGGGGCGTCGGCGCTGACGCTCGATGCGAAAGGGCGGATGTCGGTGCCGGCTCGCTATCGCGAAGCGCTGCAAGGACAGGCAGAAGGACGGGTGACTGTGACCAAGCACCCGGACGGCTGCCTGTTGCTGTTTCCGCGCCCCGAATGGGAAGTGTTCCGCGCCAAGATCGCCGCGCTGCCGATGGACGCGCACTGGTGGCGGCGAATTTTTCTCGGCAATGCGATGGATGTCGATCTCGACAGCGCGGGCCGGATTCTCGTATCGCCCGAGCTGCGCATGGCAGCCGGACTGGAAAAGGAAGTCATGTTGTTGGGAATGGGTAGTCACTTCGAGCTGTGGGATTCGCAGACCTACAACGCGAAGGAGCAGGCGGCGATGGCGCAGGGCATGCCCGACGCGCTGAAGAATTTCACGTTCTGATTGCGGTGACGGAGACGCCCGCGATGGGAAATGAATTGCGGCATCGGACGGTGCTGTTGGATGAGGCGGTCGAGTCGCTCGTGACGCGGCCGGACGGCGTGTATGTCGACGGCACGTTCGGGCGCGGCGGCCATAGCCGCGCGGTGCTCGCGCGGCTGGCGTCGGGCGGGCGGCTGATCGCGTTCGACAAGGATCCGAGGGCGATCGAGACGGCACAGGGCATCGAGGATGCGCGCTTCTCGATCGTGCATGACAGCTTTGCATCGATGCGCGACGCGCTTGCGGCGCGCGGCGTCGAGAAGGTGTCGGGGGTGTTGCTGGACCTGGGCGTGTCCTCGCCGCAGGTGGACGATCCGGCGCGCGGCTTCAGTTTCCGCGCGGATGGTCCGCTGGACATGCGAATGGATCCGACGCGCGGCGAGTCGGCGGCCGAATGGCTCGCGCGGGCATCGGTGCAGGAATTGACGGAGGTGATACGGGATTATGGGGAAGAACGGTTTGCTTTTCAGATTGCAAAGGCGCTTGTTGCTCGCCGGGCAGAGTCCGACCGTCTTGGGCCTCTCGACACCACGGGCGAGCTTGCCCAAATCGTGGGTCACGTCGTCAAAACCCGTGAGAAGGGCAAGGATCCGGCAACCCGCACCTTTCAGGCTATACGGATTCACGTCAATCAAGAGCTTGCGGACCTGCAAGTCGTACTAGACGCGGCACTGTCGTTGCTGGAGCAAGGGGGGCGGCTGGTGGTCATCAGCTTTCATTCACTCGAGGACCGGATCGTCAAGCGATTCATGCAGGCGCACGCGAGTGCGCCTGCGGTCGATCGTCGCCTGCCGATCCGCGCCGTCGACCTGCCGAGCCCGCCGCTCAAGATCATCAGCCGCCAGTTCCCGAGCGAAGCGGAAGTCGCCGCGAATCCGCGCGCCCGCTCGGCCGTGATGCGCATTGCGGAGCGCGTCACGCCATGAGCCGTCTCAATATCTTCCTGCTGATCATCGTGATGGGTTGCGCGCTGTCGGTCGTCAACTCGACGAACCAGCAACGCCAGATCTTCATCCAGCTGCAGCGCGCGCAGTCGCAGGAGCGTCAGCTCCAGCAGGACTACGCGCAGCTTCAATATCAGCAGAGCGCGCTGTCGAAGACGTCGCGCATCGAGCAGCTCGCGAACGATTCGCTGAAAATGCAGCCGATTTCGACCGGTCGCACGCAATACCTGACGCTGCCGGCGGGTGCGGCGAAGGCGATCGACGCGCCGATGGCGGCATCGGCCGACACGACCGGCAAGGGCAACGGGGGCGCGCGATGAAGCCGTCCCCGAAGCGCCAGAACGTGAAGTTCTCGTCGAGCCCCGTGCTGGGCGTGCATTTGCCGATGTGGCGCTCGAAGCTCGTCGTGTTCCTGCTGTTCATGGCGTTCGTCGCGCTGACCGCCCGGGCGTTCTGGATCCAGGGGCCCGGCAACGCGTTCTATCAGAAGCAGGGCGAAAGCCGCTACCAGCGCACGCTCGAGCTGCCGGCCACGCGCGGCAAGATTCTCGACCGTAACGGGCTCGTGCTCGCGACGAGCTTGCCGGTGCGCGCGATCTGGGCGATTCCGGACGCGGTGCCAGACGATCTCGATACCGACAAGGTCAACCAGCTCGGCAAGCTCCTCGGCATGACGTCGAAGGAACTGCGCGTGAAGCTGTCGCAAGACAAGGGTTTCGTCTACGTGAAGCGCCAGGTGCCGATCGACGTCGCGGACAAGGTCGCCGCGCTCGACATTCCCGGCATCTATCAGCGCAACGAATACAAGCGCTTCTATCCGGAAGGCGAGATCACCGCTCACCTGATCGGTTTCACGAACGTCGAGGACGAAGGGCAGGAAGGCGTCGAACTGGGCGACCAGAAGATGTTGTCCGGCACGTCCGGCATGCGTCGCGTGATCAAGGACCGGATGGGGCACATCATCGAGGATGTCGCCGAGCAGATCCCGCCGCACAACGGCACCGACGTCGACCTGTCGATCGACAGCAAGATCCAGTACATCGCGTACGCGAACCTGAAGGCCGCCGTCGAGAAGTTCAAGGCGAAGGCCGGCGCGGCGATGGTCGTCGACGTGCGGACCGGCGAAGTGCTCGCGCTCGTCAACTACCCGACGTACAACCCGAACGACCGTTCGCGCATGACGGGCGAGCAGTTGCGCAACCGGATCATGACCGACGTGTTCGAGCCGGGCTCGATCATGAAGCCGTTCACCGTGTCGCTCGCGCTCGATCTGCATCGCGTGACGCCGAACACGCTCGTCGAGACGGGCAACGGGCACTTCGTGCTCGACGGCGCGCCGATCACCGACGACGCGGGTTTCGGCACGCTGACGGTCGGCGGCGTGATCCAGAAGTCGAGCAACATCGGCGCGACGAAGATCGCGATGACGATGCGGCCCGAGGAAATGTGGAATATGTATACGAGCATCGGCCTCGGCCAGGCGCCGAAGGTCGGGTTCCCGGGCGCGGTGGCCGGCCGACTGCGTCCGTGGAAGAGCTGGCGCCGCATCGAGCAGGCGACGATGTCGTACGGCTATGGCCTGTCGGTGTCGCTGTTCCAGCTCGCCCGCGCGTACACGGCGATCGCGCACGACGGCGAGCTGATGCCCGTGACCATTTTCAAGACCGACCCCAATCAGCCGATCGCGGGCACGCAGGTGTTCAATCCGACCACCGCGCGCGAAGTGCGCGCGATGCTCGAGACGGTGGTCGCGCCGGGCGGCACGTCGCCGGATGCGGCCGTGCCGGGCTACCGCGTCGGCGGCAAGAGCGGTACCGCATACAAACATGAAGGTCACGGCTACACGCGCAAATACCGCGCGTCGTTCGTCGGGATGGCGCCGATGCCGAATCCGCGCGTCGTGATCGCGGTGTCGGTCGACGAGCCGACTGCCGGCAGCCACTTCGGCGGCCAGGTGTCGGGCCCCGTATTCTCGGCGATCGCCGGCGACACGATGCGTGCGCTGAACGTCCCGCCGAACATGCCGATCAAGCAGCTCGTCGTGTCCGACGATTCGCCGGAATTTGCTACCGCAAAGGGCCCGCAAAAGCTGGCCGCGGGCAGCGGTGCGAAGCATATGATCGTATCCAGCACGACACGTAATTCACCAGGAGTGGTTCGATGAGCGCCGCCCGCAGTTCCCATCCGGCGCATCAGCAGATCGCAGCCGCGCTCGCGTGGTTGCGTCAGCATGTGACCCCCGCGGCGCAACTGCATGCGGACACGCGCAGCCTGAAGGCTGGCGACGTGTTCGTCGCGTATGCGGTCGACGGGGCAGATAACCGCGTGTTCATGGCCGACGCCGTCGCACGCGGTGCGGCCGCCGTGCTGTATCAGCCGGAAGGGCTGAGCGCGGCACCGGCCGCGCCGGCCGTACCCGTCGCGCTCGCGGTGCCGGCGCTCGACCAGCTCGCCGGCGAGATCGCCAGCGGCTGGTACGGCGATCCGAGCGACAGCCTGCTCGCGATCGGCGTCACCGGCACGAACGGCAAGACGTCGTGCACGCAATGGATCGCCACCGCGCTGACGGCGTTGCACCAGCCGTGCGCGGTGATCGGCACGCTCGGCAGCGGGATGCCCGGCCAGCTCGTGCCGACCGGCTTCACGACGCCCGACGCGCCGCAACTTCAGCGCAGCCTTGCGCAGTTGCGCGGCGCGGGCGCGCAGGCCGTCGCGATGGAGGTGTCGTCGCACGCGCTGCACCAGGGGCGCGTGAACGGGACGGCGTTCGACATCGCGGTGTTGACGAACCTCACGCAGGATCACCTCGACTATCACGGCACGTTGGATGCGTACGAGGCGGCGAAGGCGAAGCTGTTCGCGTGGCGCGGTTTGCGCGCGGCGGTGATCAACCGCGACGACGCAGCGGGCCGTCGCCTGCTCGAGAAGCTGGCCGGCCGTGTGCGCACGATCGCGTATGGGATCGGCGACGTGCCGGCGCCCGACGCCGATCGCGAACTGATCGCGCTCGACGTGCGCGCGACGGCGACCGGCACCGCTTTCCGCTTGCGTTCGTCGTGGGGCGACGCGGACGTCGAGGTCGGCACGCTCGGCACGTTCAACGTCAGCAACCTGCTCGCGGTACTCGGCTCGCTGCTCGCGGCCGACGTGCCGTTCGACGCGGCCCTCGGCGAAATCGAGCGGCTCGAGTCGGTCAACGGCCGGATGCAGCGGCTCGGCGGCCGGCTGCAGAACGACGAGCCGCTCGTCGTGATCGACTACGCGCATACGCCGGACGCGCTCGAAAAGACGCTCGACGCGCTGCGCCCGATCGCCGCGGCGCGCGGCGGCCGGCTCGTCTGCATGTTCGGCTGCGGCGGCGATCGCGATGCGACGAAGCGTCCGCTGATGGGCGCGATCGCGGAGCGGCTCGCCGATGAAACCGTCGTCACGAGCGACAACCCGCGCAGCGAGGATCCGCAGCGCATCATCGACCAGGTCGTCGCGGGCATGACCGCGCCCGATCGCGCACGCCGGATCGAGGATCGCGCGAGCGCGATCCTGCAGGCCGTGCGCGGCGCCGCTCGCGAGGACGTCGTCGTGCTGGCCGGCAAGGGCCACGAGGCCACGCAGGAAATCATGGGCAAGAAGCGCACGTTCTCCGATCAGGATCATGCAAGGCTCGCGCTCGCCGCGCGCGCGACGCACGGCAAGGGAGGCGCCGAATGACGATGCTCAGTCTCGGCGAAGCCGGCCGCCTGATTCCCGGCGCCACCGTCCACGGCGACGCGGGCGTCACGTTCGACCGCGTGTCGACCGATAGCCGTACGGTCGGCCCGGGCGACCTGTTCGTCGCGCTGAAGGGCGAGCGCTTCGACGCGCACGATTTCCTCGGCGACGTCGCCGCGCGCGGGGCGACCGCCGCGCTCGTCGCGCACGCGCCCGCAGGCGTCGCGATGCCGATGATCGAAGGCGGCGAAACGCGTGCCGCGCTCGGTGCGCTCGCGCACGGCTGGCGGATGCGATTCCCGCTGCCGCTGGTCGCGGTGACGGGCAGCAACGGCAAGACGACCGTCAAGGAAATGATCGCGTCGATCTTCGCGGCGGCGGTCGGCGCCGACGCGCGGCTCGCGACGGCCGGCAACCTGAACAACGACGTCGGCCTGCCGCTGACGCTGCTGCGCTTGTCGGCCGTGCATCGTCTCGCGGTGATCGAGATCGGCATGAACCACCCGGGCGAAACCGACGTCCTCGCGCGTCTGACCGCGCCGACGGTCGCGCTCGTCAACAACGCGCAGCGCGAGCACCAGGAATTCATGGCGACGGTCGAAGCCGTCGCGCTCGAACACGCGGCCGTGATCCACGCGCTGCCGCCGGACGGCGTCGCGGTGTTCCCCGCCGACGACGCGTACGCGGGCATCTGGCGCGTTGCGGCGACCGGCAACCGGATCCTCGATTTCGCGCTGCACGACGTCGAACGGCAGAACGACGCGCAGGTGGTCGGCCGCGTGCACGGCGGCGAGCTCGCGATCGACACGCCGGCGGGCGCCGTCACGGTCCGGCTGCGTGCGCTCGGCGAGCACAACGCGCGCAACGCGCTGGCCGCGACGGCCGCGGCGCTCGGCGCCGGCGTCGCGCTGTCGGCGATCCGGCAGGGGCTCGAAGCGTTCGAACCGGTCAAGGGCCGGCTGCAGGTGAAGCAGGCGAGCGTCGGCAGCCTCGCGGGCGCGACGGTCGTCGACGATACGTACAACGCGAACCCCGATTCGATGCGTGCCGCGATCGACGTGCTCGCCGCGCATCCGGCGCCGCGCGTGCTGGTGATCGGCGACATGGGCGAAGTCGGCGACGAAGGGCCGGCATTCCACCGCGAGGTCGGCGCGTACGCGCGCGAACGCGGGATCGACGCGCTGTTCGCGCTCGGCGACGCATCGCGCGACGCGTGCACCGCCTACGGCGACACGGCACGCCATTTCGGCGACGTCGGCGCGCTCGTGTCGGCGCTGCTCGCGGCCGGTTACGGCGCGCAGGCGACGGTGCTCGTGAAGGGCTCGCGGTACATGAAGATGGAGCGCGTGGTCGACGCGCTGACGAACCAACCCGCGACGGGCACCGTGCCCGCCGCACACTGAGTAGAAGGAAGGAAGCATGCTGCTGGCGCTGGCGCAATGGCTGCAAGGAGACGCAAGCTTTTTGCGCTTGTTCACGTACCTCACGTTCCGGGCGGTGATGGCCACCATCACCGCGCTGGGGATCGGGCTCGTGTGCGGACCGTGGGTGATTCGCAAGCTGACGCAAATGAAGGTCGGGCAGGCCGTGCGCAAGGACGGCCCGCAGACCCACCTCGTCAAGTCCGGCACGCCGACGATGGGCGGCGTGCTGATCCTGATCGGCATCGCGGTCGCGACGCTGCTGTGGGGTGACCTGACGAACCGGTTCATCTGGATCGTGATGCTCGTCACGTTCGGCTTCGGCGTAATTGGCTGGGTCGACGATTACCGCAAGGTCGTCCACAAGGATCCGCGCGGGATGTCGTCGCGCGAGAAGTATTTCTGGCAGTCGGTGATCGGGCTGTTCGCGGCCGTCTATCTCGCGTTCAGCGTGTCCGAGGCGAACAACGTACGCGTGTTCGACCTGTTCATGGCATGGGTGAGGAGCGGCCTGTCGATGGGGCTGCCGGCGCGTGCCGACCTGATGCTGCCGTTCCTGAAGTCGATCAGCTACCCGCTCGGCGTGTGGGGCTTCATCGTGCTGACCTACTTCGTGATCGTCGGCGCGAGCAACGCGGTGAACCTGACCGACGGCCTCGACGGCCTCGTGATCATGCCGGTCGTGCTGGTCGGCGCGTCGCTCGGCGTGTTCGCGTACGTGATGGGTAGCGCGGTCTATTCAAAATATTTGCTGTTCCCGCACATCCCGGGCGCGGGCGAACTGCTGATCTTCTGTTCCGCGATGGGCGGGGCAGGGCTCGCGTTCCTCTGGTACAACACGCACCCCGCGCAGGTGTTCATGGGCGACGTCGGCGCGCTGGCGCTGGGCGGCGCGCTCGGCACGGTCGCGGTGATCGTGCGCCAGGAAATCGTGCTGTTCATCATGGGCGGCATCTTCGTCGCGGAAACGCTGTCGGTGATGCTGCAGGTGTCGTGGTTCAAGTACACGAAGAAGCGTTACGGCGAAGGGCGGCGCCTGCTGAAGATGGCGCCGCTGCATCACCATTTCGAATTGTCCGGCTGGAAGGAAACGCAGGTGGTCGTGCGTTTCTGGATCATCACCCTGATGTTGTGCCTGTTCGGTCTGACCACCCTCAAGCTGCGGTAAAGGAAAGGTAACAAGGATGTCTGGCGAGATGTTTGGAGATCGGCAACGGCCGATGGTGCTCGTACTGGGGCTCGGGGAATCGGGTCTCGCGATCGCGCGATGGTGCGCGAGACACGGGTGCCGGCTGCGCATTGCCGATACCCGCGAGGCGCCGCCGAACCTTGCCGCGCTGCAGGCCGAAGGCATCGATGCGGAGTTCGTTGGCGGGGCGTTCACGCCCGCGCTGCTCGACGGCGGCGTCGAGATCGTCGGGCTGAGCCCCGGGCTGTCGCCGCTCGAACCCGCACTCGCGGCGCTGGTCGCGGCCGCGAACGAGCGCGGTGTCGCGGTCTGGGGCGAGCTGGAATTCTTCGCGCAGGCGCTGCGCGCGCTCGGCACGAGCGGCTACCAGCCGAAGGTGCTCGCGATCACCGGCACCAACGGCAAGACCACGACCACGAGCCTCACGGGCTTGCTGTGCCACCGCTCGGGCAAGCAGGTCGCGGTCGCGGGCAACATCAGCCCGGCGATGCTCGATCGGCTCGCGAGCGCGATCGACGAAACCGCGCTGCCCGACGTCTGGGTGCTCGAACTGTCGAGCTTCCAGCTCGAGACCGCGCGCACGTTCGCGCCCGATGCGGCCGCGATCCTCAACATCACGCAGGACCACCTCGACTGGCACGGCGGCTTCGACGCGTACGCGCAGGCAAAGGGCCGGATCTTCGGCGCGACGACGACGCGCGTACTGAACCGCGACGACGCGGCCGTGATGAAGTTCGCGCCGGCAGCCGGCGCGGCCGACGCACCGCGCACGGTCACGTTCGGCCTGAACGAACCGACGCAGGACGGCGACTACGGGCTGTCGCGCGACAACGGCATCGCGTGGCTCGTGGAAGCCGTCGATCGCGACGCGCCGGATGAAGCGACGACGACCCGCCGGCGCAAGCGCGACGCGCATACGCCCGACATCGCGCAGAAGCGCCTGATGCCGGCCGACGCGCTGCGCATCCGCGGGCTGCACAACGCGGCGAACGCGCTGGCCGCGTTCGCGCTCGCGCGGGCGATCGACCTGCCCGCCGCGCCGCTGCTGCACGCACTGCGCGAATACCGCGGCGAAGCGCATCGCGTCGAGGTGATCGCGACGATCGACGACGTCGACTACGTCGACGACAGCAAGGGCACGAACGTCGGCGCGACGGTGGCCGCGCTCGACGGACTCGCGCAGAAGATCGTGCTGATCGCGGGCGGCGACGGCAAGGGGCAGGATTTCGCGCCGCTGGTCGTGCCGGTCGCGCGCTGGTGCCGCGCGGTGATGCTGATCGGCCGCGACGCGCCGGCGATCCGCGACACGCTCGCCGAAACGGGCGTGCCGCTTTCCGACCATGCGACGCTCGAAGGCGCGGTGCACGCGGCGGCCGAGCTGGCCGAGCCGGGCGATGCGGTGCTGCTGTCGCCCGCGTGCGCGAGCCTCGACATGTTCAGGAACTACGCCCATCGCGCGGAAGTGTTCCGCGCGGCGGTGGATGAAGTCGCCATCGACAAAGGAGCGACGTCATGAGCTGGTCCGATCGCCTCGTCTCCCGTTTCAACGACCGGCGCGACACCGGCGGCAATGCCGCGGGCGGCCGCGTCGCATCGGCCACGCGCGCCGCGACGGGCGGCCTCGCGAGCGTCGTCAACGGCGTGCGTCCGAGCCGTTCGCGGATGCTCGATTTCGACTATTCGCTGCTGTGGGTCGCGATCGCGCTGCTCGGGCTCGGCGTCGTGATGGTGTATTCGGCGTCGATCGCGATGCCCGATTCGCCGAAATACGCGTCGTATCACGATTACGCGTTCCTGATGCGCCACTGCGTGTCGCTTACCGTCGCGTTCATCGCGGCGGTGGTTGCGTTCCGCGTGCCGGTGTCGACCTGGGATAAATACGCGCCGCATCTGTTCCTGATCGCGCTGGTCGGCCTCGTGATCGTGCTGATCCCGCACGTCGGCAAGGGCGTGAACGGTGCGCGCCGCTGGATTCCGCTCGGCATCACGAACATGCAGCCGTCGGAAATCATGAAGCTCGCGGTGACGATCTACGCGGCGAACTACACGGTGCGCAAGCAGGAATACATGCAGAGCTTCGCGAAGGGCTTCCTGCCGATGGCGTTCGCGGTCGGCCTCGTCGGCGCGCTGCTGCTGCTCGAGCCGGACATGGGCGCGTTCATGGTGGTCGCCGCGATCGCGATGGGCGTGCTGTTTCTCGGCGGCGTGAACGGCAAGCTGTTCGGCGGCCTCGTCGCGACGGCGGTCGGCACGTTCACGATGCTTGTGTGGCTGTCGCCGTGGCGTCGCGAGCGGATCTTCGCGTATCTCGATCCGTGGGACGAGCGCTACGCGCAAGGCAAGGCCTATCAGCTCACGCACTCGCTGATCGCGTTCGGCCGCGGCGAGTGGTTCGGCGTCGGCCTCGGCGGCAGCGTCGAGAAGCTGAATTACCTGCCGGAAGCGCATACCGACTTCATCCTCGCGGTGATCGGCGAGGAACTCGGCTTCGTCGGCGTGCTGGTCGTGATCCTGCTGTTCTACTGGATCGTGCGCCGTGCGTTCGAAATCGGCCGCCAGGCGCTCGCGCTCGATCGCACGTTCGCGGGCCTGATGGCGAAGGGCATCGGCATCTGGTTCGGCGCGCAGACGTTCATCAACATGGGCGTGAACCTCGGGCTGCTGCCGACCAAGGGGCTGACGCTGCCGCTCGTGAGCTACGGCGGTTCGGGCATTTTGCTGAACTGCGTCGCGCTCGCGGTGCTGCTGCGCGTGGACTACGAGAACCGGGTGCTGATGCGCGGAGGGAAGGTATGACCGCGTCGCAACGCACGCTGATGGTGATGGCAGGCGGCACCGGGGGGCACGTGTTCCCGGGGCTCGCGGTCGCGCACCGGATGGAGGCGGCGGGCTGGCGCGTCGTATGGCTCGGCAATCCGGCCGGGATGGAAGCGACGCTCGTGCCGAAGCACGGCATTCCGATGGAGTACGTGCGGTTCGGCGGGCTGCGCGGCAAGGGCCTGAAGACCAAGCTGACGCTGCCGGTCAACCTGCTGCGCGCATGCTGGCAGAGCCTCGGCGCGCTGCGCCGCGTGCGGCCGGACGTCGTGCTCGGGATGGGCGGCTACATCACGTTCCCGGCGGGCGTGATGACCGCGCTGTCGGGGCGTCCGCTCGTGCTGCACGAACAGAACTCGATCGCCGGCCTGACGAACAAGGTGCTCGCGAAACTCGCGAAGCGCGTGCTCGTCGCGTTCCCCGGCGCGCTGCCGCACGCGGAATGGACGGGTAACCCGATTCGCGCGGAACTTGCGCACACGGAACCGCCCCAAGCACGCTATGCGTCGCGCAGCGGCCCGTTGAACGTGCTGGTCGTCGGCGGCAGCCTCGGGGCCGCCGCGCTGAACGAAGTCGTGCCGCGCGCGCTGGCGCTGCTGGCGCCGGGCGAGCGCCCGCGCGTCGTGCACCAGGCGGGCGTGAAGCACATCGAAGCATTGAAGGCGAATTACGAAGCGGCCGGTTTCGCGGCCGGCGAAGACGTGCGGCTCGTGCCGTTCATCGACGACATGGCGGCCGCGTATGCGGCGGCGGATCTGGTGATCTGCCGGTCGGGCGCGATGACGGTGTCGGAGATCGCGGCGGTGGGCGTGGCGGCGCTGTTCGTGCCGTTCCCGTACGCGGTCGACGATCACCAGACGACCAACGCCGCGTTCCTCGCCGATGCGGGCGCGGCCGTGCTGGTGCAACAACGCGACCTGTCGGCGGAACTACTCGCCGACTGGCTGCGCAGCCAGTCGCGGGCATCGCTCGCGGAGATGGCGGAACGTTCGCGCTCGCTCGCGAAGCCCGAGGCCACCGATGAAGTCGCGCGCGTGTGCGCGAAGGCGGCCGGCGCGAACCTGGAACAACTGCAATGAAACACATCGTCAAACACATTCATTTCGTCGGGATCGGCGGCGCGGGCATGAGCGGCATCGCCGAAGTGCTCGTCAACCTCGGCTACGAGGTCAGCGGCTCCGACCTGTCGCGCAATGCGGTGACCGATCGCCTCGAGGCGCTGGGCGCGCGGGTCGCGATCGGCCACGACGCGGCGAACATCGAGGGCGCGAACGCGGTCGTCGTGTCGACGGCCGTGCGCTCGGACAACCCGGAAGTGCTGGCCGCGCGCCACCAGGGCGTGCCGATCGTGCAGCGCGCGGTGATGCTGGCCGAGCTGATGCGCCTGAAGCAGGGCATCGCGATCGCCGGCACGCATGGCAAGACCACGA
Organism: Burkholderia sp. AcTa6-5; assembly: GCF_017815075.1. Lineage (NCBI taxonomy): Bacteria > Pseudomonadati > Pseudomonadota > Betaproteobacteria > Burkholderiales > Burkholderiaceae > Burkholderia > Burkholderia sp. AcTa6-5. The sequence goes on from NZ_JAGIQE010000006.1 coordinate 19,258, forward strand.
CGACGAGCCTCGTCGCGAGCGTGCTCGCGGCGGGCGGGCTGGACCCGACCTTCGTGATCGGCGGCCGGCTGATCAGCGCCGGCGCGAACGCACGGCTCGGCACGGGCGACTTCATCGTCGCCGAGGCCGACGAGTCGGATGCGTCGTTCCTGAACCTGTATCCGGTGATCGAAGTCATCACGAACATCGATGCCGACCACATGGACACCTACGGCCACGATTTCGCGCGGCTGAAGCAGGCGTTCATCGAATTCACGCAGCGCCTGCCGTTCTACGGCAGCGCGGTCGTGTGCGTCGACGATCCGAACGTGCGGCAGATCATCCCGTTCATCTCGAAGCCGGTCGTGCGCTACGGCCTGTCGCCGGACGCGCAGGTGCGCGCGGAAGACATCGACGCGCGCGACGGCCGGATGCACTTCACGGTGATCCGCGAAGGGCGTGCGCCGCTCGCGGTCGTGCTGAACATGCCGGGCCTGCACAACGTGCAGAACGCGCTCGCGGCGATCGCGATCGCGACCGATCTCGGCGTGTCGGACGACGCGATCCAGCTGGCGCTGGCGGAATTCAACGGCGTCGGCCGGCGCTTCCAGCGTTACGGCGACGTGCCGAGCGCGGACGGCGGCCAGTACACGCTGATCGACGATTACGGTCATCACCCGGTCGAGATGGCAGCGACGATCGCGGCCGCGCGCGGCGCGTTCCCGGGCCGCCGCCTCGTGCTGGCGTTCCAGCCGCACCGCTACACGCGCACGCGCGACTGCTTCGACGATTTCGTCAACGTGCTGTCGACGGTCGATGCGCTGGTGCTGACGGAAGTCTACGCGGCCGGCGAGGCCGCGATCCCGACGGCCAGCGGCGACGCGCTGTCGCGTGCGCTGCGCACGGCGGGGAAGGTCGACCCGGTGTTCGTCGCGACGGTCGACGACGTGCCGGACGCATTGGCGAAGGTCGCGCAGAACGGCGACGTGGTGATCACGATGGGCGCGGGTTCGATCGGCGGCGTGCCGGCGAAGGTCGTGCAGAACACGCAACAGAAGGGATGACATGAGCGGGATCGATCCGAAACGTTTCGGCAAGGTGGCGGTGTTGTTCGGCGGCGAATCCGCCGAGCGCGAGGTGTCGCTCACCTCGGGCCGCCTCGTGCTGCAGGGCCTGCGCGACGCAGGCGTCGACGCGCATCCGTTCGACCCGGCCGAGCGGCCGCTGTCGGCGCTGAAGGACGAAGGCTTCGTGCGCGCGTTCAACGCGCTGCACGGCGGCTACGGCGAGAACGGCCAGATCCAGGGCGCGCTCGATTTCTACGGGATCCGCTACACGGGCAGCGGCGTGCTCGGGTCGGCGCTCGGCCTCGACAAGTTCCGCACGAAGCTCGTGTGGCAGCAGACGGGCGTGCCGACACCGCCGTTCGAGACGGTGATGCGCGGTGACGACTACGCGGCGCGCGCGACGGAGATCGTCGCGAAGCTCGGCCTGCCGCTGTTCGTGAAGCCGGCGAGTGAAGGTTCGAGCGTTGCGGTGTTGAAGGTGAAGACGGCCGACGCGTTGCCCGCCGCACTGTCGGAAGCCGCGACGCACGACAAGATCGTGATCGTCGAGAAGAGCATCGAAGGCGGCGGCGAATACACCGCGTGCATCGCCGGTGATCTCGACCTGCCGCTGATCAAGATCGTGCCGGCCGGCGAGTTCTACGACTATCACGCGAAGTACGTCGCCGACGATACGCAGTACCTGATCCCGTGCGGCCTGCCGGCGGAACAGGAAGCGGAACTGAAGCGCATCGCGCGCCGCGCGTTCGACGTGCTCGGCTGCACCGACTGGGGGCGCGCGGATTTCATGGTCGACGCGGCCGGCAATGCGTATTTCCTGGAAGTGAACACGGCCCCCGGGATGACCGACCACTCGCTGCCGCCGAAGGCCGCGCGCGCGGTCGGCATCGGCTATTCGGAGCTGGTCGTGAAGGTGCTGTCGCTCACGCTCAACGACTGACGCAGGAACGGAACGACGTATGTGGAACAACGTTCGCCAACTCAACCTTGCCGCCAGCGCGCTGTACGCGCTGCTGCTGCTCGTGTTGGCGGCGGCCGGCTGCTACTGGCTGATCCAGCGCCCGACGTTCGCGCTGCGGGAGATCCGGATCGACGGCGACACCGAGCACATCAATTCGCCCACGGTGCGCGCGGGCGTGGTCGGCCGGCTGAAGGGCAATTTCTTCACGGTCGATCTCGATACGGCGCGCGCGGCGTTCGAGCAGATGCCGTGGGTGCGTCACGCGAGCGTGCGCCGGGTGTGGCCGAATGCGCTGGCTGTCACGCTCGAGGAGTACAAACCGCTCGGGACCTGGGGCAGCGATCAGTTGGTGAGCGTCGACGGCGAGCTGTTCACCGCGAACCAGGGCGAGCTGGAGCAGGAACTGCCGGCGTTCGACGGCCCGGAAGGCAGTGCGAAGGAAGTCGTCACGCGGTATCGCGACTTCGGGAAATGGTTCGCGCCGCTGAAGGCGGCGCCGGAAGAAGTGACGCTGTCGGCGCGGTACGCGTGGACGGTGAAGCTGTCGAACGGCATGCAGGTCGAGCTGGGCAAGGAACGCAACAGCGACACGCTGCATGACCGGAGCCAGCGTCTGGTCGCCGCGTGGCCGGCCGTCACGGAGCGTTGGGGCAACGACATCGAGTACGCGGACCTGCGCTATCCGAACGGATTCGCGATTCGCGCGGCAGGCATGCGGTTCCTGACCGATACCGACAAGCGCAAGAAGTAACGAGAGATCACACGCAAGAGCACTTTATGAGCAAAGACTACAAGGATCTGCTGGTTTCCCTCGACATCGGCACGTCGAAGGTGGTGGCCATCGTCGCCGAGCTGAAGGGCGAGGGTCACTACGAGGTGATCGGTCTCGGCCAGAGCGAGTCGAAGGGTCTGAAGAAAGGTGTGGTGGTCAACATCGAGGCCACCGTGCAGTCGATCCAGCGCGCGCTCGAGGAAGCCGAGCTGATGGCCGACTGCAAGATCACCAACGTGTTCACCGGGATCGCGGGCAGTCACATCCGCAGCTTCAACTCGAGCGGGATGGTCGCGATCAAGGACAAGGAAGTCACGCAGACGGACGTCGCGCGCGTGATCGAGACCGCGAAGGCGATCAACATCCCGACCGACCAGCAGGTGCTGCACATCCTCACGCAGGAATTCATCATCGACGGCCAGGAAGACGTGCGCGAGCCGATCGGGATGAGCGGCATCCGGCTGGAAGTGAAAGTGCACATCGTGACGGGCGCGGTGAGCGCCGCGCAGAACATCGTCAAGTGCGTGCGCCGCTGCGGGCTGGAAGTGAACGACCTGATCCTGCAGCCGCTCGCGTCGTCGCTGGCGGTGCTGACCGAAGACGAGAAGGATCTCGGCGTGGTGCTGGTCGACATCGGCGGCGGCACGACCGACATCGCGATCTTCGCCGAAGGCGCGATCCGCCACACGGCGGTGATTCCGATCGCTGGCGACCAGATCACGAGCGACATCGCGATGGCGCTGCGCACGCCGACGCCGGATGCGGAAGACATCAAGGTCGGCTACGGGATCGCGAAGCAGGCGCTTGCCGATCCGGACGAAATGGTGGAAGTGCCGGGCCTCGGCGAACGCGGCCCGCGCACGCTGTCGCGCCAGGCGCTCGCGGCCGTGATCGAGCCGCGCGTCGAGGAACTGTTCTCGCTCGTGCAGCAGGTCGTGCGCGAATCGGGTTACGAAGAACTCCTGAGCTCCGGCGTGGTCATTACCGGCGGCGCGTCGATGATGCCGGGCATGGTCGAGCTCGGCGAAGACATTTTCCTGAAGCCGGTGCGCATCGGTGCGCCGGAATATGCAGGCGGCCTGTCCGACGTCGTGCGCAATCCGCGCTACTCGACGGCGATGGGGCTGCTCGTCGAAGGCAGTGCGCAGCGCATGCGCGGCCGCAAGGTCGCCGTGCAGTCCGGCAACGCGGGGCAGGTGTTCTCGCGGATGAAGGAATGGTTCCTGAGCAACTTCTGAAATACCGAATCGAAATTCGCGCTGGTGCCGGCGGCTGGCGCGCGACAGGGGGTTGCCCGATCTCCTGCCGAATAACGGCCGAGTAGCAGTCATTCTCTTGACGGAGGCAACAATGGAATTCGAAATGCTGGAAACCGAGACCAACGGCACCATCATCAAGGTGGTCGGCGTTGGCGGCGCTGGCGGCAATGCCGTCCAGCACATGATCAACCGCGGCGTGCAGGGCGTCGACTTCATCGTGATGAACACGGACGCGCAGGCGCTGTCGCGTTCGCGCGCATCGTCGGTGATCCAGCTCGGCAACACGGGTCTGGGCGCCGGTGCGAAGCCGGAAATGGGTCGTGCGGCAGCGGAAGAAGCGCGCGAGCGCATCGCCGACGCACTGCGCGGCGCGCACATGGTGTTCATCACGGCCGGCATGGGTGGTGGCACGGGCACGGGCGCGGCACCGGTGGTCGCGCAGATCGCGAAGGAGATGGGCATTCTGACGGTCGGTGTCGTCAGCAAGCCGTTCGAGTTCGAGGGCGGCAAGCGCATGCGCGTCGCCGAAGCAGGCTCGCAGCAACTGGAGGATCACGTCGACTCGCTGATCGTCGTCCTGAACGACAAGCTGTTCGACGTGATGGGCGACGACGCCGAGATGGACAAGTGCTTCCAGTGCGCGGACGACGTGTTGAACAACGCGGTGGCGGGTATCGCGGAAATCATCAACGTCGACGGCCTCGTGAACGTCGACTTCGAAGACGTGAAGACGGTGATGGGCGAGCAGGGCAAGGCGATGATGGGCACGGCGACGGTTGCCGGCGTCGATCGCGCACGCCTCGCGGCGGAACAGGCCGTGGCGAGCCCGCTGCTCGAAGGCGTCGATCTGTCGGGCGCGCGCGGCGTGCTGGTCAACATCACGTCGAGCCGTTCGCTGCGCCTGTCGGAAACGCGCGAAGTGATGAACACGATCAAGAGCTACGCGGCGGAAGATGCGACGGTGATCTTCGGTGCGGTGTACGACGACGCGATGGGCGATGCACTGCGCGTGACGGTCGTGGCGACGGGGCTGGGCCGTGCGGCGAAGAAGCAGCAGTCGGCACCGATGACGCTGCTGCGCACGGGTACGGACAACCAGCCGGTCAGCGCGGTGTCGCACGGCTATGCGCCGGCGCAACACGTCAGCACGGCCGACTACGGCGCGCTCGATACGCCGGCGGTGTGGCGCAACTCGCGCGAAACCGCGGCATCGCACGTGCAGGCGCTGCAGGAGAAGGGGGTGGACACGTACGACATCCCGGCTTTCCTGCGCAAGCAGGCTGACTGACGACGCACACAGGCGAAGCCGCGGCGAAGTTGCCGCGGTAACGCCGGCGTGACGGATGCCACGGACCACGACAGGCCGCGTCGGATGCGACGCCGGGCCGGGAAACGTGCCCTCTTCGCGTGAGCGGAGCGGGATGGGCCGTGCTGTCCGCGACACGCTGAAAAACCGTATCGCTATGAGGGACCAGCCATGATTCAAGTGGGCGACGCGCTGCCCGACGCGCAATTGTTCGAGTTCATCGACGATGCGCGCGAAGGGTGCACGCTGGGGCCGAACGCCTACAGCGTGCGCGACCAGGTTGCGGGAAAGCGGGTGGTGATCTTCGGATTGCCGGGCGCGTTCACGCCGACCTGCTCGGCGCAGCATGTGCCGGGCTACGTCGAACACGCCGAGCAACTGCGCGCGGCGGGGATCGACGAGATCTGGTGCGTGTCCGTCAACGACGCATTCGTGATGGGCGCATGGGGACGTGATCTGCACACCGCGGGCAAGGTGCGCATGATGGCGGACGGCAGCGCGGCTTTCACTCATGCGCTGGGGCTGACGCAGGATTTGTCCGCGCGTGGCATGGGAATTCGTTCCCTGCGCTACGCGATGGTGATTGACGGCGGTGTGGTCAAGACGCTGGCCGTCGAGGCGCCGGGCAAGTTCGAAGTGAGCGATGCGGCGAGTGTTCTCGCGACGTTGACGTCCTGATCGTGCGGTGCGCCGTTGCCTTCCGGCAACGCTGCTCACCGGCCGCAGGGCAGTTGTAACACGGGCCGATGACCGGAAACGCCTCCGTTCCGGGCATTGGCCCGTCCCGTATCGGCGCGGGTAAACAGACGAAACAGATTGATACGCAGTTTCAAACAGCGTTGAATTGGGAATTACGCTATAATCTCGCCTATCGAATATAACTCCTGATTGATATCTTCAATCAAGACGAAGAAGACCATGTTGAAGCAGCGCACCATCAAATCCATCGTGAAGACCGTGGGTATCGGTCTCCACTCGGGCCGCAAGGTCGAACTGACGCTCCGTCCGGCTGCGCCGGGCACGGGTATCGTGTTCACGCGCGTCGACCTGCCCACGCCCGTCGATATCCCGGCCTCCGCGATGTCGATTGGCGACACGCGGCTCGCGTCGGTGCTGCAGAAGGATGGCGCGCGCGTGTCGACGGTCGAGCACCTGATGTCGGCGTGCGCCGGCCTCGGCATCGACAACCTCTATGTCGACGTGACGGCCGAGGAAATCCCGATCATGGACGGCAGCGCCGCGTCCTTCGTGTTCCTGATTCAATCCGCCGGCATCGAAGAGCAGAACGCGCCGAAGCGCTTCATCCAGGTGAAGAAGCCGGTCGAAATCCGCGATGGCGACAAGTTCGCGCGTCTCGATCCGTATTTCGGCTTCAAGCTGAAGTTCACGATCGACTTCCGTCACCCGGCCGTCGACAAGACCGGCCAGGAATTGGAGGTCGATTTCGCGAATACGTCGTACGTGCGCGAGATCGCGCGCGCGCGCACGTTCGGTTTTGCCCATGAAGTCGAAATGATGCGCGAGCTGGGTCTCGCCCGCGGCGGCAGCATGGACAACGCGATCGTGCTCGACGAGTACCGGATCCTGAACAACGACGGGCTGCGCTACGACGACGAGTTCGTGAAGCACAAGATGCTCGATGCGATCGGCGACCTCTACGTGGTCGGCCATCCGCTGCTGGCATCGTACACCGCGTACAAGTCGGGCCACGGGCTGAACAATGCGCTGCTGCGCGAGCTGCTCGCACACGAAGACGCGTACGAGATCGTGACGTTCGACGATCCGCAGGCTGCGCCGAAGGGGTTCGCGTTCGACGCGCAGACGGCCTTCGCGTGACCGGCATTCGTTACCGCAAGCGATAAAAAAGCGACCCTCGGGTCGCTTTTTTGTTGGCTGGCCGCCGTTGGCGGCCGGGGCAGTCAGCGCGGTTTCGCGCCGTGCCGCGCCGCCATCCGTGCGAGCGCAGCCTGCAGCGGCGACGGTTCGAGGTGGTCGGCGAGGTCGCGCAGCGCGGCGGCGCCGGTCGACGTCATCCGCGCCTGCTTCACGTGCGGCGGCTCCGGCGCGTCCTTCGGCCGCACGCGCACGCGCAGCGTCGTCACGGGCCAGCCGCGCTTCTGGAGATCGCCGAGCAGTCGCACTTCGACTTGTCGCAGCCGGGCGGCCAGCGCATTGTGCGCGGCAAAGAGGGTCAGGGTGCCGTCCTTGATGAAGCCCGGTTCGACGTGATTCGCCAGATAGTCGGGCAGGCACGCGCCGAGGTCGCGCTGCAGCGACGCGATCTGCTCGACGCCGGCGCGCAGCGCCGCGAATGCGTCGGTACGACCGAGCACTTCGGACACGGGTTGCGGGCGATAGGCGGCGAGCGGGCCGAAACGCTTGGAAAATCGGTTCATCGAGGCTTTCTTCGAGCGCGCACGCGCGCGGACGTTGCAGCCGATTGTACCCGCGCCGGCCCGCGCACGGGCGGCTTTCGCCCACGCCCACCCGGCCCCGGCGCGCAATGGCCGTCCGGCCGGGACGCAGGCGCATGCGGCCCCGCGTGCTAAAATTCGTCGTTTGAGTCCACTAATTCGCTAAGCCGCCGAGGCTCGGGCGCCGGGGCGCGTACCACGCGCCGGGCGCCGGTGCTGCGACGCAGGATCCGATCCGATGACAACCGGTTTTCTCCAGAAAATTTTTGGCAGCCGCAACCAGCGGCTCGTCAAGCAATACCAAAAGACCGTCGCGACGATCAATGCGCTCGAAACGCAGATCGAGCAGCTGACGGACGACCAGTTGCGCGGCAAGACGGATGAATTCCGCCAGCGGGTCGCGGCCGGCGAGTCGCTCGACAAGCTGCTGCCCGAGGCCTTCGCGGTCTGTCGCGAGGCGAGCCGCCGCGTGCTGAAGATGCGGCACTTCGACGTGCAGATGATCGGCGGCATGGTGCTCCACTACGGCAAGATCGCGGAAATGCGCACCGGCGAGGGCAAGACGCTCGTCGCGACGCTGCCCGTGTACCTGAACGCGCTGGCCGGCCGCGGCGTGCACGTCGTGACCGTCAACGATTACCTCGCGCAGCGCGACGCCGAATGGATGGCGCGCCTCTACAACTTCCTCGGTCTGTCGGTCGGCATCAACCTGTCCGGCATGGAGCACGACCAGAAGCAGCAGGCGTACGCGGCGGACATCACGTACGGCACGAACAACGAATTCGGCTTCGACTACCTGCGCGACAACATGGTCTACGAGACCGACGCGCGCGTGCAGCGGGCACTGAATTTTGCAGTCGTCGACGAAGTGGACTCGATCCTGATCGACGAAGCGCGGACGCCGCTGATCATTTCGGGCCAGGCCGAGGATCACACCGAGCTGTACGTGCGGATGAACGCACTGCCGCCGCTGCTCGAGCGCCAGATCGGCGAAGAGAAGGCCGACGGCACGGGCGTCGAGAAGCCGGGCGACTACACGCTCGACGAGAAGGCGCGCCAGGTATTCCTGACGGAATCGGGCCACGAGAAGGCCGAGCGCCTGCTCGCCGAATGGGGCCTGATCGGCGAGGGCGAGAGCCTGTACGCGCCGCAGAACATCACGCTGATGCACCACGTGTACGCCGCGCTGCGCGCCCACACGCTGTTCCACAAGGATCAGCACTACGTCGTGCAGAACGGCGAAGTGGTCATCGTCGACGAATTCACGGGCCGCCTGATGGCCGGCCGCCGCTGGTCCGACGGCCTGCACCAGGCGGTCGAGGCGAAGGAGCACGTGAAGATCCAGAGCGAAAACCAGACGCTCGCGTCGATCACGTTCCAGAACTACTTCCGGATGTACGCGAAGCTGGCCGGCATGACCGGCACCGCGGACACCGAAGCGTACGAATTCAACGAGATCTACGGCCTCGAGACGGTCGTGATCCCGACCAACCGCCCGCCGAAGCGGATCGACAAGCAGGACCAGATCTACAAGACGGCCAAGGAGCGCTACGACGCGGTGATCCGCGACATCCGCGACTGCTACGAGCGCGGCCAGCCGGTGCTGGTGGGCACGACCTCGATCGAGAACTCCGAGCTGCTGTCGCACCTGCTGAAGCAGGCCGGGCTGCCGCACGAAGTGCTGAACGCGAAGCAGCACGAGCGTGAAGCGGCGATCGTCGCGGAAGCCGGCCGTCCGAAGCGCATCACGATCGCGACCAACATGGCCGGTCGCGGTACCGACATCGTGCTCGGCGGCAACGCCGAGAAGCAGGCCGCGTTCATCGACGCCGACGACGCGATCCCGGCCGACGAAAAGGCACGCCGCATCAAGCAGCTGCACGACGAGTGGGAAACGCTGCACGAGCAGGTGAAGGCCGCGGGCGGCCTGCACATCATCGGTACCGAGCGCCACGAATCGCGCCGGATCGACAACCAGCTGCGCGGCCGTGCGGGCCGCCAGGGCGATCCGGGCTCGTCGCGCTTCTATCTGTCGCTCGACGATCCGCTGCTGCGCATCTTCGCGGGCGACCGCGTGCGCTCGATCATGGATCGCCTGAAGATGCCGGAAGGCGAGGCGATCGAGGCGGGTATCGTCACGCGGTCGATCGAATCGGCGCAGCGCAAGGTCGAAGCGCGCAACTTCGACATCCGCAAGCAGCTGCTCGAATACGACGACGTGTCGAACGACCAGCGCAAGGTGATCTACCAGCAGCGCAACGAGCTGCTCGAAGCGCACGACATCACCGAGACGATCACCGCGATGCGTCACGGCGTGATCACCGAGGTCGTCCGCCAGTTCGTGCCGGAAGGCAGCATCGAAGAGCAGTGGGACGTGCCCGAGCTCGAGGAAGCGCTGCGCAACGACTGGCAGCTCGACCTCGCGATCCAGGAAATGGTGAACGAGTCGTCGTCGATCACGGCCGAGGAGATTCTCGACGCGGTGACGACGGCCGCCGACGAGCAGTACGACGCGAAGGTCGCGCTGGTCGGCCGCGAATCGTTCAGCGCGTTCGAGCGTTCGGTGATGCTGCAGACGGTCGACCGCCTGTGGCGCGAGCACCTCGCGGCGCTCGACCACCTGCGTCAGGGCATCCATCTGCGCGGCTATGCGCAGAAGAATCCGAAGCAGGAGTACAAGCGCGAGGCGTTCGAACTGTTCGCCGCGATGCTCGACGCGATCAAGCAGGAAGTCACGCGCGTCGTGATGAACGTGCAGATCCAGTCGCCGGAGCAGCTCGAGGAGGCGGCCGAGCAGATCGAGGAGCGCGGCGGTCATCTCGAGAACGTCGAATACCAGCACGCCGACTACGCGGACGCCGGTGCGCCGGTCGCGAACGTCACGGCCGCCGCGGCGGCCACGGCGACGGCCGACATGGTCGGCAGCGCGATGACGCACAGCGGCCCCGGCGGTGAAATGCCGAAGGTCGGCCGCAACGACCCGTGCCCGTGCGGCAGCGGCAAGAAGTACAAGCAATGTCACGGGAAGCTGTCATGATCGGCGGCGGCGCGCGTCACGCGTGCCGCGTCGTTCGCAGCTTCGAGTCAGTGATGTGAGTTGTGGCGGCCCGCGCGTGCGGCCGCCGGTTCTTCCAATCGATGCCGGCGCATGCCGGCATTTTCCATCCGGCAGGTGTGCCCCATGGCTGTCAATTTTCCGTCGATCGATCCCGCCCAACTGCATCCCGTCGCCGGCGTCACGCTCGGCTGGGCGGAAGCGAACATCCGCAAGCCGAATCGCAAGGACGTGCTGGTCATTTCCGTCGACGAAGGCGCGACGGTCGCGGGCGTGTTCACCGAAAATCGTTTCTGCGCGGCGCCGGTCACCGTCTGCCGCGAGCACCTGGCGAAGGTCCGTGCGGGCGGCGCGGGCATCCGCGCGCTGGTCGTGAATACGGGCAATGCGAACGCGGGCACCGGCGAGCCGGGCCTCGTGAACGCACGCGAGACCTGCACGGAGCTCGCGCGTCTCGCGGGCATCGCGCCGGCGCAGGTGCTGCCGTTCTCGACCGGCGTGATCCTCGAGCCGCTGCCGATCGACCGCCTGAAGGCCGGCCTGCCGGCCGCGCTCGCGAACCGCCAGGCCGCGAACTGGTTCGACGCCGCGCAGGCGATCATGACGACCGACACGCTGCCGAAGGCGACGTCGCGCCAGGTGACGATCGACGGTCACACGGTCACGCTGACGGGCATCAGCAAGGGCGCGGGCATGATCAAGCCGAACATGGCGACGATGCTCGGCTTCCTCGCGTTCGACGCGAACGTCGCGCAGCCGGTGCTCGACACGCTGGTGAAGGAAGTCGCCGACCGCTCGTTCAACTGCATCACGATCGACGGCGACACGTCGACGAACGACTCGTTCATCCTGATCGCATCGGGCAAGAGCTCGCTGTCGGCCATCACGTCGACCGATTCGCCGGCCTATGCGGCGCTGCGCGACGCGGTGACGGAAGTCGCGCAGGTGTTGTCGCAACTGATCGTGCGCGACGGCGAAGGCGCGACGAAATTCATGACGGTGCAGGTCGAAGGCGGCAAGAGCGTCGCCGAATGCCGCCAGATCGCGTACGCGATCGGCCATTCGCCGCTCGTGAAGACGGCCTTCTACGCATCCGACCCCAACCTGGGCCGGATTCTCGCGGCGATCGGCTATGCGGGCGTCGCGGATCTCGACGTCGGCAAGATCGACCTCTATCTGGACGACGTGCTCGTCGCGAAGGCGGGCGGCCGCAACCCGGCCTACCAGGAAGAGGACGGCCAGCGCGTGATGAAGCAGAGCGAGATCACGATCCGCGTGCTGCTCGGCCGTGGCGACGCGCAGGCCACCGTCTGGACGTGCGACCTGTCGCACGATTACGTGAGCATCAACGCGGATTACCGCTCCTGATCGGGAGCGCTCGAACGACATGGACAAGCTTGAACAGTTTCTGACGCGCGCGGAAGCGCTGCTCGGCCGTCTCGAAGGGATGCTGCCGCCCGCACCGGCGGCCATCGACTGGAACGCGGCGCACGCGTTCCGCTGGCGCAAGCGCCAGGGGCGCGGCTACCTGCAGCCGGTACCGGCCGTGTCGTCGATCACGCTCGGTGACCTGCACAACATCGATCGCCAGAAAGTGCTGATCGACCAGAACACGCGGCAGTTCGTGCAGCGCAAGCCGGCCAACAACGTGCTGTTGACCGGCGCGCGCGGCACTGGCAAGTCGTCGCTGATCAAGGCGTGCTTGAATGCGTACGCGAACGACGGGCTGCGGCTGATCGAAGTCGACAAGGACGACCTGCACGATCTCGGCGACATCGTCGACCTGATCTCGCAGCGTCCGGAGCGGTTTATCGTGTTTTGCGACGACCTGTCGTTCGAGGACGGCGAATCGGGCTACAAGGCGCTGAAGGTCGCGCTGGACGGGTCGATCGCCGCGCAGTCGGACAACGTGCTGATCTACGCGACGTCGAACCGCCGCCATCTGCTGCCCGAGTACATGAGCGACAACGAATCGTACAAGCATCTGCCGGACGGCGAGATTCACCCCGGCGAAGTCGTCGAGGAGAAGATCTCGCTGTCGGAGCGCTTCGGCCTGTGGGTCAGCTTCTATCCGTTCAAGCAGGACGACTACCTCGACATCGTCGCGCACTGGCTGCGTCACTTCGGCTGCCCGGATGCGGAGATCGAGACCGCGCGCGGCGACGCGCTCGTATGGGCGCTCGAGCGCGGCTCGCGTTCGGGCCGCGTCGCGTGGCAGTTCGCACGGGACTGGTCGGGCCGCAAGGAGCAGGCATGAGCGCGGATCTGGCACAGGGCGCCGTGCGGGCGCCGGACGGCCGCAAGGTGACGGAAGTCGCGGTCGGCGTGATGGTGCAGCCGGACGGGCGTTATCTGCTCGCGCAGCGCCTGCCGGGCAAGCCGTATGAAGGTTACTGGGAGTTTCCGGGCGGCAAGCTGGAGGCCGGCGAAAGCGTCGAGGACGCGCTGGCGCGCGAGCTGCACGAGGAACTCGGCATCGAAGTCACGGCCAGCCATCGCTGGCACACGCTCGAGCACGATTATCCGCACGCGTATGTGCGGCTCTATTTCTGCAAGGTGACGGGCTGGACGGGCGAGCCGCACAGCAAGGAAGGGCAGGCGTTCGTGTGGCAGCAACTGCCGGTCGAGGTTGCGCCGCTGTTGCCGGCGGCGCTGCCGGTGCTCGAACTGCTCGAGAAGGAAGCGGCGTCGCAATGACGCCGCGGCGGCCTGCCGGAAAGGCGGGCCGTATCGGCGGACGGGGGCGTCGCTCAGCTGTCGCGGCGGTTGTCCGTGCCGTCTTCTTCCGACGACGGACCCTCGTCGGAGGCGCCGCCGATCCGATACTTTTCCGCGGCCCATGCGCCGAGGTCGAGCTGCTTGCAGCGGGCCGAACAGAAGGGACGGAACTTGTTTTCAGGCGTCCAGCGCACTTCGGCGCCGCACGAAGGACATTTCACAACGGTAGTCATACGAAAGCATCGATCCGGCACGTGGCCGTTACAGATTACACAGTGTCAGATGGAACGGCACGTCGATGTCCACCGCGCGCGGCCGTACATCGCCGTCCTGCATGGTGAACCGCACCCACAGCATGTATTTGTTGGCGCTCGCTTCGGGAATGACGCGCAGCTCCGGCGGCACCCGTACCTGCATCAGCTGGTAGGTGCGGCCGGACAGCATCTGCTGGTAGCTGCCCTGCATCGCCATGACCTTCGACGCCTGACCCGATTCGCGCGCGAGCCGCAGCACGATCGCCGCGGCGTCGCGCAACGGTAGCATCGGCAGGACCCACTTCGCGATGTCCTGGCGCCGCTGCTCCGCAGGCCATTGCTGCCACGCGTAGTACGACGGCAGGTCGAACTTGCAGGTACCGCCCGGAATCACCGCGCGGCTGCGGATGCTGGCGAGCCACTCGTTGTCGACGAGGTGCTGGCCGGTCTTGCCCTGCATCTGCGCGAGATTCGCGAGCGTTTGCTCGATTTCACCGAGCACGGCTTCGAGCGCGTTCTGCTCGATGCCCGGATTGCCGCGAAAGGGGGCGAGCGTCTGGCGCTGACGTTCGAGCTCCTTCATCAGATCCGATTTCAGGTCCGCGCGGCCCGTTACCTCGGCGATTTCGAACAGCGTCGTCAGCGCGACGTGGTGTTCACGCGGGTCCTCCTGAGCCAAAAAGAACGTGAAGCGCTCGAACAGATCTTCGAGACGCAACAGCGTGCGAATTCGCTCGTTGAACGGATACTCGTAAAGAATCAAGCGCGCTCGCCTCTTGGGTAGGGATTGAAACAATGAAGGACATTCTAATGCCCCCTCTCTACCCTAGCAACGCGCCAATTTCGTACACCATCACGATTGCGCGCGATGCTCAGTGCGCGGCGGCCGCGAATTCGACATAGCGTTGGTGCAGTGCATCGACCTGCGCGGCGAGCGCGTCGGGCGTGAGCGCGTCGTTGACGATCACGTCGTCGGCCGCTGCGAGGCGGGCTTCGCGCGACGCCTGTCGCGCGATGATCGCTTCGACCTGTTCGCGCGTGAAACCGTTGCGCCGCATCACGCGCGCGATCTGCGTTTCGACCGGGCAGTCGACGACGAGCACGCGATCGCTGCGCGCCTTCCAGGTGCCCGACTCGACGAGCAGCGGCACGACGAACATTACGTACGGGCCCCGCGCTTTGCGCGCGTCGCGATCGGTCTCCGCGCGGATCAGCGGATGCGTGATCGCTTCGAGGCGCCGGCGCGCGGCGTCGTCGCTGAAGATCAGCGTGCGCATCTTCGCGCGATCGAGCGAGCCGTCGGCGGCCACGAAGTCGCGACCGAAAGCCTGCTCGATCGCGGGCATCGCGAGGCCGCCCGGCGCGGTGATGCGGTGGGCAATCAGGTCGGTATCGACGAGCGATGCGCCACGGGCGCCGAACAGGTCGGCAACGGTCGTCTTGCCGCTGCCGATGCCGCCCGTGAGTCCTACGGAAAACATGTCAGCCTCCGAGCGCCGCATAGAAAGGGGTGCCGAAAAACAGCGTGGCGACGCCGCCGGCCGCGAGGAACGGGCCGAACGGAATCGGCTCCTCGAAGCGCATGCGGCCGCGCCAGGTTGCGACGAGCCCGACGATCGCGCCGGTCACCGCCGCGAACAGCACGACCTGCGGCAGCGCGGCCCAGCCCATCCATGCGCCGAGCGCGGCAAGCAGCTTCAGGTCGCCGAAACCGATGCCCTCGATGCCGCGCAGCCATTTGAACAGCCAGTAGATCGACCACAGGAACAGGTAGCCGGCCATCGCGCCGATCACGGCCGAGCGCAGCGACGTGAAGGTGCCGCCGAGGTTCAGCACGAGCCCTGCCCACAGCAGCGGCAGCGTCATCGAGTCGGGCAGGTAGCCGGTCCGGATATCGATCGCGCTCATCGAGAGCAGCGCCGCGCACAACGCGAACGCGGCAAGCGCGGCGACGGTCGGGCCGAACGCCGCGAGCGAGCCGGCGGCGAGCCCTGCGCAAGCGATCTCGACGAGCACGTAGCGGATGCCGATCGCATGGCCGCAGCGCCGGCAGCGCCCGCGCAGCATCAGGTAGCTGACGAGCGGGATGTTTTCCCACGCGCGCAATACGTGGCCGCAATGCGGGCAGGCACTGCGCGGGCGCCACAGATCGTAGCGCGGCGGATAACCGTCGTCGGGCGGGGCGCTCGCGGTGCCCGTCGCCTCGGCGATCTCGGCCTGCCACGCGCGCTGCATCATCACGGGCAACCGGTGCACGACCACGTTCAGGAAGCTGCCGATGCAAAGGCCGACGACGACCGCGAACGCATACTGCAGCGCGGGCGGCAGCATCGCCAGCGCGAGCAGCGTGCTCTCGGGCGAATCGGAAACGGCGGACAGGGGCGCGGGCGTCATGAGGCTCAAGGTTCGGACTTAAAAGGCGACAGAATCGGTTGCGATGCTACACCACGTTGCCGAGTTGAAGGATCGGCAGATACATCGCGATCACGAGACCGCCGACGAGTGCGCCCAGCAGGATCACGATCAACGGTTCGCCGAGCGCCGCGAGCGCATCGAGGCGCGCGTCCAGCTGGCGTTCGCACAGCGCGGCGATGTCGGCGAGCATCGTGTCGAGCGCACCGGTTTCCTCGGCGACGGCGATCGGCTGCACGACGTCGTCCGGAAAGCAGCCGGCCGAATGCATCGCATCGGCCAGACGTACGCCGCGCAACACGCGTGCGGCGATGTGCGCGGTGGCGTGCGCGAACACCGGGTGGCCGGCCGTGCGCTCCAGCGTGGCGAACGCATCGGCGAGCGGCACGCCGGCGCCGAGCAGGGTCGCCAGCGAGCGGCACCAGCGTGCGGCAGCGTACCGCTCGAGCGCGCTGCCCGCGAGCGGGGCGCGCAGCAGGCGTCGCGCGAGCGCGTGACGCAGCGCGGCCGAGCGCTGCAGCGCGTGCCGCGCGGCAAGGCCCGTGGCGGCCGCGCCGGCCAGGAGTACGCCGCCCCACGCCGACAGCGCGGAGGACAGCGCGAGCAGCGCGCGGGTCGGCGCGGGCAGCGCGGCGCCGAAACCGTCGAAGATCTGCCGGAAGGTCGGCACGACCCACATCATCAATGCAGCGGAGATCGCGAGCCCGAACAGGATGACGGCGGCCGGATACGCGAGTGCGGCGCGCAGCTTGCGCCATTGCGCATCGGTGCGCTCGCGGTGTTCCGCGACCCGTGTCAGCACGACGCCGAGCGAACCGGACGCTTCGCCGACCTCGATCAACTGACGATACAGCGTGCCGAATTGCGATGGATAGCGTGCGAGCGCATCGGCGAAGCGCCGGCCGCCGACGATCTCGCGGGCGAGACCCGCGGCAATGCGCGGCACGCCGTCGCGCGTGCGGGTGCGCGCGAGCATCTCGAGCGACGGCGCGAGCGGCAGGCCGGCCTGCAGCAGGCTCGCGAGCTGGCGCGTGAAGCGCGTGATGTCGCGCGCGGCCGCCGTAGGCGGACGGGCCGGCCCGCGGACGTCGAGCGACAGTACCGCGATGCCGTCGCGCGCGAGCGTGGCGCGCGCGGCCGAGGCGTCGAACGCGATGACGATCCCGCGGCGTGGAGAGCCGTCGCGATGGCGGCCGCGCCATGCGAAGCGGGTTTCGCGCGGCGGCGTGCGCACGTTCACGCGGCGGGGGTGGCGGCGACGGCTTCCGCGAGGCTCGTCGTGCCGTCCATGACGCGCGCGAATGCCGCGTCGCGTAGCGTGCGCACGCCCTCGGCCGCCACGCAGTGCGCGAGTTCGCCGACGCTCGCCCGCGCGACGATGCGCTCGGCCAGCGCGGGTGAGACCGGCATCGTCTGATGCAGGCCGATGCGGCCGCGATAGCCGATCCCGTGACAGGCGGAACAGCCGCGCGCGACGAACGGCCGCCAGCCGGCCGCCAGCGCCGCCGGGTCGCAGCCGGATTCCCGCAGCGCGCGCGCCGATGCGTCCGAAGGCGCGCGGCAGTGAACGCACAGGCGCCGGACGAGGCGTTGCGCGGTGACGAGGTGCAGCGCGGCGGCGAGGTTGTACGGCGCGACGCCGATGTCGAGCAGCCGCGCGACGGCTGCCGGCGCGTCGTTCGTGTGCAGCGTCGACAACACGAGATGGCCGGTCTGCGCGGCCTTGATCGCGACGTCGGCCGTCTCCGCATCGCGAATCTCGCCGACCATGATGACGTCCGGGTCCTGTCGCAACAGCGCGCGCAGCGCCGTCGCGAACGTGAGCCCCGCCTTGTCGGCGACGCCGACCTGATTGATTCCGTCGAGCTGGATCTCGGCGGGATCCTCGACCGTGCAGACGTTGTGCGCGTCGCGATCGAGCATTTGCAGTGCGCAGTAGAGCGACAGCGTCTTGCCGCTGCCGGTCGGGCCCGTGACGAGCACGAGGCCATGCGGCGCGCGGATCGCGGCCTCCATCGCGGCCGCCTGCCGCGCATCGAAGCCGAGGTTGGCCAGCGTGAGATCGGGCGGCAGCGTTTCGAGCCGCCGCAGCACGAGCTTTTCGCCGAACAGCGTGGGCAGCGAACTGACACGATAGTCGCCGCGCGTGCCGCCGTCGATCGCGATGCGCAGCCGGCCGTCCTGCGGAAGCCGCCGCTCGGCGATGTCCATGCGCGAGAGCACCTTGATCCGCGTGACGAGCGCATCGCGCAGGTGCAGCGGCGGTCGCGCGTGTTCATGCAGCACGCCGTCGATGCGCAGACGGATGCGCCAGCCGGCTTCGAACGGCTCGACGTGGATGTCCGACGCGTCGCGCACGCGCGCCGCGTGCAGCGTGTCCGTCAGCAGCCGTACGGCGGGGGCATCGTCGAGCTGGGCCGCATCGAGTGCATGGGGCGCGTCGGCGGGCGGCGCGTCGGCGTGCGCGGGCGCCGACCGCGCGTGCAGCGACGCCGCGGAGGAAGGAAAGTGCATGTGAGCCGGCACGCTGGCCGCCAGTTGACCGTGATGCGCAGATCATCGCGCGTCGCGGCCGGCGCCGGCAGTCGGCCGTTCGGCTAGCGCTAGCCCGTTATTAGCGTGAACCGGCCCTAGCGCGAGGCGGCGCGCCCGGTACGCGTGCCGCGCGGCTTGAAGAGCTTGACGGTGCGTACTGCCTGATCGTCGCTGCGCATCACCTCGAGCATCACGTCGCCGATTTTCAGGCACACGTCGTCTTCCGGAATTTCCTCGAGGATCTCGAGTACCAGTCCGTTCAGCGTCTTCGGCCCGTCGGTCGGCAGTTTCAGGTGCAGCCAGCGGTTCAGCTCGCGCAGCGGCATGCTGGCCGACACGATGCATTCGCCGTTCTCGTCCCAGCCGCCCGCGCGTTCGCTGCGCGGCATCGACGTCGTGAATTCGCCGATCAGTTCCTCGATGATGTCCTCGGGCGTGACGAGCCCTTGGAGTTCGCCGTACTCGTTGACGACGAGCGCGGTGCGCTGCCGGGTTTCCTGGAAGAACTGGAGCTGCTGGACCACCGGCGTGCCGGACGGCACGTAGTACGGTTCGGCGAGCAGCGCGCGGAGCGTCTCGCGGTCGAAATCCTGGTTGTGCAGCCCGGTGAGCGTCTTGCGCACGTGCAGCACGCCGAGCACCTTGTCGATGTCGCCTTCGTAGACGACCAGCCGGTTGTGATAGCAGGTTTCGAGCTGATGCAGGATGTCGTCGAGCGGCGCGTAGAAGTTGAGCGACTCGATCTGGCGGCGCGGCACCATCACGTCGTCGACCGTGATGTTCTCGAGGTCGAACAGGTTGAGCAGGATGCTGCGGTGCTTGGTCGGCATGAAACTGCTCGATTCGAGCACGATGGCGCGCAGCTCGTCGGCCGACATCCGCTGGTCGCGGCCTGTCTTCGTGTTGATGCGCAGTACCCACAGCACGCCGTTCGCGAGCGCGTTGACGAACCACACGACCGGCTTGAACACGCGCATCAGCGGGGCGATCACGAGGCTCGCGGGCAGCGCGATGCGTTCGGGGAACGTCGCGCCGACGATCTTCGGTGCGATTTCCGCGAACACGATGATCAGGAACGCGACGACGCCGGTGGCGATCGACAGCGCGAGGTTGTTGCGGCCGAACGTATGGAGCGCGAGCGACGTCGTGAGGACCGGGATGATCGTGTTGAACAGGTTGTTGCCGATCAGGATCACGCTGAGCAGCAAGTCAGTGCGCGTGAGAAGCCCCTGCGTGGTTTTCGCGCCGAGTGCGCCCTGGCCGGCGAGATGCTTCAGCCGATGGCGGTTGAGCGCCATCATCGCGGTCTCGGAAATGGAAAAGAAGCTGGAACAGAGAAGAAGCAGGAAGACGGCGCCGATTTGCGCCCATAAGGGAATTTGGTCCACGCGTTGGAAAGGGCAGTGAAGGACAGGGATGGGGGAAATATAGCAGAGGCCGGCGACCGCGATGTGTCGCGCGCGACACGAGGGCCCGCGGCGGCCGGACGAAAAAAAACCGTGCACGCGGTGCACGGTTTTTTTAAATCTGGTCGGGGTGAGAGGATTCGAACCTCCGGCCTCTACGTCCCGAACGTAGCGCTCTACCAGGCTAAGCTACACCCCGATTTTTGCTCTTCTGACTTCGCCGTCTTCGTTAAGAATCGCTGCGTCGTCACAAGCAAGAACGTAACTATAACGATGTTTTTTCTAAAAGGGAATACTTTGATGAAGAAAATTTTCGAGACAACGCATCGCTTCGCGTTCGCGGCGTGTTTACGATTGCCGCGACGTCGAGTATGAGCACAACCCGAGCAGGCTTTCCTTGTAGATCGAATCGGGGAACGCGGCAATCGCCGCGGCGGCCGCCTGCGCTTCCTGGCGTGCGCATTCAAGCGTGTGATCGAGCGCGCCCGAGCGCGTGATCGCTTCGAAAATCGTGTCGAAGCGATCGGTGCCGCCGTGTTCGATCGCCTCGCGTGCGAGCGCCGACTGTTCGGGCGTGCCGCGCTCGATCAGATAGATGAGCGGCAGCGTCGGCTTGCCTTCGCGCAGGTCGTCGCCGGCATTCTTGCCCATTGCCTCGGCGGTGCCCGCATAGTCGAGCCAGTCGTCCATGATCTGGAACGCGGTGCCGATCCGGCGGCCGTATTCGGCGGCGGCGGCCTCGGTCGGCGCATCGGCGCCCGCGAGCACCGCGCCCAGGCGCGCCGACGCCTCGAACAGCTTCGCCGTCTTGTAGCGGATCACCTGCATGTAGCGCGTTTCGTCGACGTCCGCGTCGTGCATGTTGAGGAGCTGCAGCACCTCGCCTTCCGAAATGATCGTCGTCGCTTCGGACAGGATCTCCATCACGCGCATCTTGCCGACGCCGACCATCATCTCGAACGAGCGCGAGTAGAGGTAGTCGCCTACCAGCACGCTCGCCGCGTTGCCGAACAGCGCATTGGCCGTCTGGCGGCCGCGGCGCAGCTCGGATTCGTCGACGACGTCGTCATGCAGCAGCGTGGCCGTGTGGATGAACTCGACGACGGCGGCCAGCACGTGCCGCTGGTGCGACGTTTCGCCGAGCGCGCCGGCGACGAGCAGCAGCAACGCCGGACGCAGCCGCTTGCCGCCCGCGCCGATGATGTATTCGGCGATCTGGTTGATCAGCAGCACGTCGGACGCGAGGCTTTGCCGGATAACGCGATTCACCTGCTCCATGTCGCTGGTGATCGGGGCGAGCAGGTGGGCGGCGCTGAGGGTGGGGGAGGCGGTGGACGACGACATGATGATGGAATTGGGTGATGCCGCGGATTATAAGTCGAATCCGCGATATGCCGGTCTGTCAGACGTACCGGCGGCGCGATTTTGGCCGTCCGGCCGAAGCCCGCGCGCGGCAATCGTCGATCGGCTTTGACTTGGATGCTAAGCCCATGTATAATCACGTGTTTTCCGCGCGTGGTGTGCGGAAAAATTGGATCCAGAGTGAGGTTCTCAATGTACGCGGTCATAAAAACCGGCGGCAAGCAGTACAAGGTTGCCGTTGGCGAAAAACTCAAAGTAGAACAGATACCGGCTGACATTGACGCTGAAATCACGCTCGACCAGGTTCTCGCAGTGGGCGAAGGCGAATCGATTCAGTTCGGTACGCCGCTGGTCAGTGGGGCTTCCGTCAAGGCCACCGTTGTGTCGCACGGTCGTCATGCCAAGGTCACCATCTTCAAGATGCGTCGCCGGAAGCACTACCAAAAGCACGGCGGCCACCGCCAGAACTACACTGAGCTGCGCATCGACGCGATCAACGCGTAAGCGCCTCGGTAAAGGAGCAATCAGATGGCACACAAAAAGGCAGGCGGCTCTTCCCGGAACGGCCGCGACTCCGAGTCGAAACGTCTCGGCGTGAAAGTGTACGGCGGCCAGGCAATCAACGCTGGCGGCATCATCGTGCGTCAGCGCGGCACGCGCATGCACGCTGGCGAGAACGTCGGCATGGGCAAGGATCACACCCTGTTCGCGCTGGTCGACGGTCACGTCAAGTTCGCGACGAAGGGCGCGGACAAGAAGCATCTGGTCATCGTCGTCCCGGCGGCTGCCTAAGTCAGGCACCCACGGGCTTCGTAGCCGAAAGGCCCCGCAGTCTTCGCGGGGCCTTTTTTATTGGGTCGCCGCCCGCCAGTGCGGACCGGCGACCCTCGCGCGACCGGCGGTCGATCGGCCGAACGGCAGATTGTTCAAGCGTGCCGGCGCGCGGCACAATAGCGGAAATACTGGGCGGAGTGACGAATGAAGTTCATTGACGAAGCACGAATCGAAGTCATCGCCGGCGACGGAGGCGATGGCAGCGCGTCGATGCGCCGCGAGAAATTCGTCCCGTTCGGCGGGCCGGACGGCGGCGACGGCGGCCGGGGCGGCAGCGTTTACGCGATCGCCGACCGCAACATCAACACGCTGATCGACTACCGTTACGCGAAGAAGCACCTCGCGCGCAACGGCGAAAACGGTCGCGGCTCGGATTGCTACGGCAAGGGCGGCGACGACGTCACGCTGCGCATGCCGGTCGGCACGATCATCAGCGACATGGAAACGGGCGAGCTGATCGCCGACCTGACCGAGCACGATCAGCAGGTGATGCTCGCGCAGGGCGGCGCCGGCGGTCTCGGCAACCTGCATTTCAAGTCGAGCACGAACCGCGCGCCGCGCCAGAAGACGGACGGCAAGCCGGGCGAGCGGCGCATGCTGAAGCTCGAGCTGAAGGTGCTCGCCGACGTCGGCCTGCTCGGCATGCCGAACGCGGGGAAGTCGACCTTCATCTCGTCGGTGTCGAATGCGAAGCCGAAGATCGCCGACTACCCGTTCACGACGCTTGCGCCGAATCTCGGCGTGGTGCGGGTCGGCCCGAGCAAGAGCTTCGTGATCGCCGATATCCCGGGGCTGATCGAAGGGGCGGCCGAAGGCGCGGGCCTCGGCCATCAATTCCTGCGTCACCTGCAGCGTACCGGCGTGCTGCTGCATCTGGTCGATCTCGCGCCGTTCGACGAAAGCGTCGATCCGGTCGCGGAAGCGACGGCGATCGTCGGCGAACTGCGCAAGTATGACGAGGCGCTCTACGAGAAGCCGCGCTGGCTCGTGCTCAACAAGCTGGACATGGTGCCGGAAGACGAGCGCGAGGCGCGCGTCGCGGATTTCCTCGACCGTTTCGGCTGGGACGGCCCCGTGTTCGAGATCTCGGCGCTGACGGGCCAGGGCTGCGAAGCACTGTGCTACGCGATCTACGACTACCTCTCCGAACATTCGGACGCGCATCGCGCGGCGGAGGCGGAGGATCTCGCGGCGGACGTGCGTTTCCGCGATGCGCCGCCGGCGAAGGGCGGCGCGGCCCCGGGCGACGACGCCTGAACGGTCAGGCGGTCAGATCACGCGCCGGGCGTGCCGCCCGGCGTCGGTGTTCAATCGCGCCCGGCGGGCCGGCATCAGATACAGGAGACAGTGCAGGATGCGTTCGATCATCGCGGATTCGAAGCGATTGGTGGTGAAAGTGGGTTCCAGCCTCGTGACCAACGACGGCAAGGGGCTCGATCATGCTGCAATCGGCCGCTGGGCAGCCCAGATCGCCGCGTTGCGTGCGCAGGGCAAGGAAGTCGTGCTCGTCAGTTCGGGCGCGATTGCCGAAGGCATGCAGCGGCTCGGCTGGAGCAAGCGGCCGCGGGAAATCGACGAGCTGCAGGCCGCTGCCGCGGTCGGCCAGATGGGGCTCGCGCAAGTCTACGAGAGCCGCTTCACCGAGCACGGCATTCGCACAGCGCAGATCCTGCTCACGCACGCCGATCTGGCGGACCGCGAGCGCTACCTGAATGCGCGCTCGACGCTGCTCACGCTGCTGCGGCTCGGCGTCGTGCCGATCATCAACGAAAACGACACGGTCGTGACCGACGAAATCAAGTTCGGCGACAACGACACGCTCGGCGCGCTCGTCGCGAACCTGATCGAAGGCGATGCGCTGATCATCCTCACCGACCAGTCGGGGCTGTTCACGGCCGATCCGCGCAAGGACCCGAATGCGACGCTCGTCGGCGAGGCCAATGCGGGCGCACCGGAGCTCGAGGCGATGGCGGGCGGGGCCGGTTCGAGCCTCGGTCGCGGCGGGATGCTGACGAAGATCCTCGCGGCGAAGCGTGCGGCCCACAGCGGCGCGAATACCGTGATCGCGAGCGGCCGGGAGTCCGACGTGCTCGTGCGCCTGGCGGCCGGCGAGGCGATCGGCACGCAACTGATCGCCCGTACCGCGCGGATGGCGGCACGCAAGCAATGGATGGCCGACCATCTGCAGGTGCGCGGCCATGTCGTGATCGACGCGGGCGCGGTCGAGAAGCTGACGGCCGGCGGCAAGAGCCTGCTGCCGATCGGCGTGATCGACGTGCAGGGCGCGTTCGCGCGCGGCGAGGTGATCGCGTGCGTCGGCCCGGACGGGCGCGAGGTGGCGCGCGGGCTCACGAACTACAGCAGCGCGGAAACGAAGCTGATTCACCGCAAGCCGAGCGGCGAGATCGAGACCGTGCTCGGCTACATGCTGGAGCCCGAACTGATTCATCGCGACAACCTCGTGCTGGTGTGAGCGCCGGCCAAATGCCGCCGTTCAAATGAAAAAGCCCGCGCGATGCGGGCTTTTTTGTCCGGCGGGAGGGCGATGCGGACGACCCGCATCGCGTGCCGTCAGCGCAACTGCGTCATCGCGGTGCGGTGGAACCGGATGTTTTCGAGGATCTGCCGGGTCGAGCCCTGCGGCATCTTGTTCGCGCAGAAGTAGTCCTGGTAGAGCGCGGAGTGGTAGGCGTTCAGCTCGCCGTTCTCGATGCGCCGCCAGTCGTTCTCGACGGTGCGATCCCAGCCGTTGTGGTCCGAGTTCAGGCCGGCGTACTGCCGCCATTCGTAGGTGTCGCAGCGGATGCCTTCGTAGTTCACGTTGCGCGCACCGGCCGGGCTCGTGACGACGACTGCGTAGCGCACGACGCCGTCGCTGCCGACCTCGAGCGACTTCGCATCGACGAAGAACTTCAGCGGCGTGTTCTGCGACACGTTGAACGGCAGCAGATCGCCCGTTTGCGGCAGCGGCGGCAGCGTGTCGACGGCGTTTTCCTTCCAGGTTCCCTGACGGTCGAGCAGGTACACGAACTCGCTGTCATCCTTGTTGGACGGCGCTTTCGAGTTCGCGCAGCCGGCCAGGGCGGCCATCGCGGCGATCGATGCGAGCGCGAGAGCAATCGCTTTCAATATGCATTCCTCGTAAAAAAAGGGCGCGACACCAAGGTCGCGCCCGGTCATGCAGTCCGCCCCGTCACTTGCCGACGATCACGTGGGGCGGCATCTCGTCGAGCGTGCTCGCTTCCACTTCGATCTCCGAACAAACCACCGATGCGTCGACAATCGTCAGCGTTTGAGCCTGTGCGCCAATGACGCGCGGATAGCGCGACACACGCGGCCCGCGCGGCTTCTCGGCTCGCTGCGCCGGGCGGCGCAGGAAGCGCGACAGTTCCGTCAGCGCCAACTGATAGACATCCCGCTTGAACTCGATCACCGCATCGAGCGGTACCCAATACTCGTTCCAGCGCCACGCATCGAACTCCGGGTGGTCGGTCGCGCGCAAGCAAATGTCGCAATCGCGTCCAACCATCCGCAGCAGGAACCAGATCTGCTTCTGGCCGCGGTAATGACCGCGTACTTCGCGTTTGATGAACTTGTCAGGCACCTCGTAACGCAACCAGTCGCGGGTGCGGCCGATTATCTTGACGTGTTCCGGATGCAGGCCCGTTTCCTCGTGCAGTTCCCGGTACATCGCCTGCATGGGGGTCTCGCCGTACTTGATCCCACCTTGAGGAAACTGCCAGGAATGCTCGCGGAGCCGCTTGCCCCAAAACACCTCGTTGCGCGCGTTCAAGAGGATGATGCCGACGTTCGGGCGAAAGCCTTCACGATCCAGCATACAACCACCTTCGAATCCTTTAAAATTGCTTTGATTATAAACAGATAACGGGCGCTGCGCACCGTGACGGAGCGAATCCGCGCGGGGCACACCGGCTGAATTGTCCCTGATTAGTCTGCTACGTCATCTGCGCCATCGTCGTTCGCGGCGCGCCGCTTTTTCACCTTGAAACTTTTTCGGGCGCCCCGCCTGGGGGCGCCGTTTTTGGAACCGTCCGCATGAAAGCTTCCCGTTTCTTTATCGGCACCCTGAAAGAGGCACCCGCCGACGCAGAGATCGTCAGCCACAAGCTGATGGTCCGCGCCGGCATGATCCGTCGCGTCGCCGGCGGCATCTACAACTACCTGCCGGTCGGCCTGCGTTCGATTCGCAAGGTCGAGGCGATCGTGCGCGAGGAAATGAACCGGGCGGGCGCCATCGAGCTGCTGATGCCGGCCGTGCAGCCGGCCGAGCTGTGGCAGGAGTCGGGCCGCTGGGAGCAGTACGGCCCCGAGCTGCTGCGCTTCAAGGACCGCAAGGACAACGATTTCGTGATCGGGCCGACGCACGAGGAAGTCGTCACCGACATCGCGCGCAACCAGATCAAGAGCTACCGGCAGATGCCGGTGAACTTCTACCAGATCCAGACGAAGTTCCGCGACGAGATCCGCCCGCGCTTCGGCGTGATGCGCGGCCGCGAATTCATCATGAAGGACGCGTATTCGTTCGACAAGGATGCGGCCGGCCTGAACGAGTCGTACCGCAAGATGTACGACGCGTACGTGCGCATCTTCACGCGCCTGGGCCTCGAGTTCCGCGCGGTCGCGGCCGACAGCGGCTCGATCGGCGGCAACTTCTCGCACGAGTTCCACGTGATCGCCGATACCGGCGAGGACGCGATCGCGTACTGCCCGACGTCCGAATTCGCGGCGAACGTCGAGGCGGCCGAAGCGCTGCCGCTGACGCCTGAGCGCGCGGCGCCGGCCGAAGCGATGGAAAAGGTCGCGACGCCCGGCAAGGCGAAGTGCGAGGCCGTCGCCGAACTGCTGGCGATCCCGCTCGAGCGCACGATCAAGTCGATCGTGCTCGCGACCGACAACGAAGGCGCCGAGCCGACCATCTGGCTCGTGATGCTGCGCGGCGATCACGACCTGAACGAGATCAAGGTGTCGAAGCTGCCGGGCCTGAAGAATCACCGCTTCGCGACCGAGCAGGAAATCGTCGAGTGGTTCGGCACGCCGCCGGGCTATCTCGGCCCGGTCGGCACGAAGAAGCCGGTGAAGGTGATCGCCGACCGTACGGTCGCGAACATGAGCGATTTCGTCGTCGGTGCGAACGAGGTCGACTATCACATCGCGGGCGTGAACTGGGGCCGCGACCTGCCGGAGCCGGACGTCGCCGACGTGCGCAACGTGAAGAAGGGCGATCCGTCGCCGGACGGCAAGGGCGCGATCGACATCTGCCGCGGCATCGAAGTCGGCCACGTGTTCCAGCTCGGCACCAAGTACTCGGAAGCGATGGGCGCGACGTTCCTCGACGAGTCGGGCAAGCCGCAGCCGATGCTGATGGGCTGCTACGGCGTGGGCATCACGCGTATTCTCGGCGCGGCGATCGAACAGAACTTCGACGACCGCGGGATCATCTGGCCCGAGTCGATCGCGCCGTTCGAGGTGGTGCTGTGCCCGATGGGCTATGACCGCAGCGACATGGTGCGCGAGACGGCCGACAAGCTGTACGCGGAACTCGTCGCGGCCGGCATCGACGTGATCCTCGACGATCGCGGCGAGCGCCCGGGCGTGATGTTTGCCGACTGGGAGCTGATCGGCGTGCCGCATCGTCTCGTGATCGGCGAGCGCGGCCTGAAGGAAGGCAAGATCGAGTACCAGGGCCGCCGCGACGCCGAAGCGACGCTGCTGCCGGCCGACACGGCCGCGGCGACGGTCGCCGAAAAGATCCGCGCTGCGCTCGCGCACTAAGCGCGGCGACCGGGGGACACGATGGAATACACGTTCCTGTCGGCCACCGTGCTCCTCGTGCTGATCACGGATCCGCTCGGCAACATCCCGCTGTTCATCACGGCGATGCGGGATGTGCCGCGCGAGCGGCGCGTGAAGCTGATCCTGCGCGAAGTGGGGATCGCGTTCGTGATCCTGCTGTTCTTCATGCTGGTCGGCGACCGCTTCCTGCGGATGATGAGCCTCACCGACCTGTCGCTGCGGCTCGGCGGCGGGATCGTGCTGTTCCTGATCGCGCTGCGGATGATCTTCCCGCATCCGGACGGCGCGCTCGGCAGCGATCCGCGCGCGGGCGGCGAGCCGTTCATCGTGCCGCTCGCGATTCCGGCGCTGGCCGGGCCGTCCGCGCTCGCGACGGTGATGCTGCTGACGTCGCAGGCGCCCGGCAAAATGCTCGAGTGGGTCGGCGCGCTGACGGTCACGATGATCGTCTGCGCGATCACGCTGGTGCTGGCCGAACGGATTCAGGCGTGGCTCGGCGAGCGGACCGTCGCCGCGTTCGAGCGGCTGATGGGCCTCGTGCTCGTCGCGATCTCGGTCGAGATGCTGCTCGCGGGCATTCGCGCGTTCGTGCACCAGTTGCAGCCGTAGCGCGGGCGGCGCGGCGGGCCGACGAAAAAAAGCGGCGCTCCGGGCAACCGGAGCGCCGCTTTCTATTTATATAGCGGACAGCGCGGCGATCAGACGTTCGCGGTCAGCGCGCGGATCGTCGGCAGGTTGCGCCAGTAGCCCTTCGCGTCCATCCCGCAGCCGAACACGTAGCGGTCCGGCACCGAGAAGCCGCAGAAGTCGGGGTGCAGCGGTTTCGCCTTCGCGAGCGTCTTCTCGCACAGCACGGCCGACATGAAGCGCTTCGCGCCCATGTCGAGGATGCGGTCGCGGATCGCGGCCATCGTCTCGCCTTCGTCGAGGATGTCGTCGAGTACGAGCACGATGCGGTCCTTCACCGATTCGCGCGGCGCGACGCGCCAGTGCATCTCCGGGCTGCCCTGCGTCGTGTTGCGGTAGCGGGTCAGGTGGATGTAGTCGAATTCGAGCGGGAAATCGAGATGCGGCAGCAGCATCCCGGTAAACACCGCAGCGCCGCCCATCACCGAGAGAACGAGCGGGAACGCGTCGCCGATCTCGGCGCGGATCGCGTCGGCCATCTTCGAGATCGACGCATTGACGGCGTCGGCCGAGACGATCTCTTCGGAGTGGTCGAAAATGTGGAGGGCTTCTTCGCGGTTCATGTGTTCTGGCGGGCAGTCGGTATACAAATAAGGATGAAGCAGAACGGCAGGCGCGCGCTACGGCAAAAACCCGCGCGCCGGCCGACGGACGTAATCAGCGCATGCCGGGCATCATGCCTTTCAGGCCGCGCATCATCTTCTGCATGTTGCCGCCCTTCAGCTTCTTCATCATCGTACGCATCTGGTCGTACTGGTTCAGCATCCGGTTGACTTCCTGCACCGGCACGCCCGCGCCGGCCGCAATGCGGCGCTTGCGCGTCGCCTTGATGATTTCGGGTTTCGCGCGCTCGGCGGGCGTCATCGAGCTGATGATGCCTTCCATCCGGCGGATCGACTTCTCGGCCTGGCTCATGTCGGCGCCGGCCGCCGCCTGCTGGAATTGCGCGGGGAGTTTGTCCATCAGCGACGACAAACCGCCCATGTTCTTCATCTGCGAGATCTGCGCGCGGAAATCGTTCAGGTCGAAATCGCCGCCTTTCTTGACCTTGTCGGCGAGCTTCTGCGCGGCCTGGACATCGACGCCGCGCTGCGCTTCCTCGACGAGCGCGAGGATGTCGCCCATGCCGAGGATCCGGTTCGCCATCCGGTCGGGGTGGAACACCTCGAGGCCGTCGAGCTTCTCGGCGACGCCGACGAACTTGATCGGCTTGCCCGTGACGTGACGCACCGACAGCGCGGCGCCGCCGCGCGAGTCGCCGTCGAGCTTGGTCAGCACGACGCCGGTGAGCGGCAGCGTGTCGTTGAACGCCTTCGCGGTGTTGACGGCATCCTGGCCGAGCATCGCGTCGACGACGAACAGCGTTTCGGCCGGCTTCAGCGCACCGTGCAGCGCGGCGATTTCCTGCATCATCGCCTCGTCGATGCCGAGGCGGCCGGCCGTGTCGACGAGCAGCACGTCATGGTAGTGGCGCTTCGCCCAGTCGACGGCCGCGAGCGCGATGTCGACGGGCTTCTGGTCCGGCGTGGACGGGAAGAAGTCGGCGCCGACCTGCTCGGTCACCGTTTTCAGCTGCATGATCGCGGCCGGCCGATACACGTCGCACGACACCGTGAGCACCTTCTTCTTGTACTTCTCGCGCAGCAGCTTCGCGAGCTTGCCGACGGTCGTGGTCTTGCCCGCGCCCTGCAGGCCGGCCATCAGGATCACGGCGGGCGGTGTGACCGCGAGGTTCAGCTCGGCGGCCTTGCCTTCGTAGTCGCCGCCGATCACGGCGGTCAGTTCCTTCTGGACCACGCCGACGAGCGCCTGGCCCGGCGACAGGCTGCTGATCACTTCTTCGCCGAGCGCCTTTTCCTTGACCTTGGCGATGAATTCGCGGACGACCGGCAGCGACACGTCGGCTTCCAGCAGCGCGAGACGCACCTCGCGGAGCATCTCCTGCGTGTTCGCCTCGGTGAGCCGGGCCTCGCCGCGCAGCGTCTTGACGACGCGCGCCATCCGTTGAGTGAGATTGTCGAGCATGGGGAGCGATGGACAGTGGGGCCCGAAGGCGCGGCGGAACCGAACAAAGGGAGCCGTCGCGGGAAGGGGGCCTAGTGTAAACTTCGAACATGGATATTGTACTGTATGCCCTCACCGCATTCCTGTACGGCGGCCTCGCCGTCGCAGGCTGGCGCACGCATCGCCAGGGCGCGACGCCGCTCGTCGCGAGCGTGCCGGCCGTGCCGGTCCCTGCATCGGCCGCGTCCGGGATGAGCGGGGCCGGTCGCGCGCTGCTGTTCGCCGCGCTGCTCGCGCACGGCGTGCTGCTCCACATGACGATCTTTCCGAACGACGCGATGGTGTTCGGCTTCGCGTTCGCGCTGTCCGCGATGTTCTGGCTCGGCGCCGGCATCTACTGGATCGAGAGCTTCTTCTTCCCGCTCGACAGCCTGCGCCTGCTGGTGCTGCCGCTCGCGTGCGGCGCGTCGCTGCTGCCGCTCGTGTTCGGCGGCGTGCGGGTGCTGCCTTATGCCGCAGCGCCGCTGTTCAAGCTGCATTTCCTGATCGCGAACATCGCGTACGGCCTTTTCGCGATCGCCGCGCTGCACGCGATCCTGATGCTGATGGTCGAGCGGCGCCTGCAGTCGCTGCGGCACGGCGGGCGCGACGGCTCGACCGGCTGGATCGCGAGCTGGCTCGAAACGCTGCCGCCGCTGCTCACGCTCGAGAAGCTGCTGTTCCGCCTGATCGGCGCCGGCTTCGTGCTGCTGACGCTGACGCTCGCGTCGGGCATCCTGTTCAGCGAACAGGTCGACGCGCGCGCGTTGCGGCTCGACCACAAGACGGTGTTCGCGATCCTGTCGTGGCTGATGTTCGGCGGCCTGCTGGTCGCCCGCAAGACGTCGGGCTGGCGCGGCCGCGGCGCCGCGCGCTGGGTGCTCGTGTCGTTCGCCGCGCTGCTGCTCGCGTATGTCGGCAGCCGATTCGTGTTCGAGGTGCTGCTGCACCGCTCCGTGGTTTGACCGCAGGTTTCCGATGCGACAGATTCTTCTCCTGATCCTTCTCTTCTTCGCCGGTTCTTGGCTCGCGCGCAAGCTGCGCCACGCGCAGGAACAGGCGCAGGCGCGCACCGGCCGCGGCGCCGGTTACGACGGCGCGCCTGGTGCCGGTGCCGGTGGTGGCGCCGCGCGCCCGAACGGCGACGCGCGGTCGCTGCCCGAGCCGATGGTGCGTTGCGCCGAATGCGGCGTGCACGCGCCGAAGGGCGACGCCGTCGCCGCGAGCGGCGAATACTTCTGCAGCGCCGAGCATGCGCAGCGCCACGCCACGCGCGTGAACGGCCGCGACGCGCGATGAGCGACGCGCCGGTGTTGTCGGTCGACGCGAACGGCTGGGTGCGCGAAGCGCGCCATGCGCCGTCGCCGAACTTCGAGGCGCGGCCCGCGGGTGCGGCGCCGACGCTCGTGGTCGTCCACAACATCAGCCTGCCGCCCGGCGAATTCGGCGGCGACGCGATCGAGGCGCTGTTCCTGAATCGCCTCGACTGCGATGCGCACCCCTATTACCAGCGCCACCTGCGCGGCGTGCGCGTGTCCGCCCATTTCCTGATCCGCCGCGGCGGCGAACTCGTGCAGTTCGTGTCGTGCGACGAGCGCGCGTGGCACGCGGGCTCGTCCGAGTTCTTCGGCCGCACCCGCTGCAACGATTTCTCGATCGGCATCGAGCTCGAAGGCGCGGACGACGTCCCGTTCGACGATGCGCAATACGCGGTGCTCGCCGCGCTCTCCCGCGCGCTCGCCGCGCACTATCCGGTCGACGCGTTCGCGGGTCACTCGGACGTCGCGCCGGGCCGCAAGACCGACCCGGGCCCGCACTTCGATTGGCAACGCTTCGCGAGCGATGCCGGTTTTTCCGCCGAATACTTTCCTTTCCGTCAGCACTGATCGCGGGGTTTTTTGAGCGGAGAAAGTTTTTTCTCCGACCAATGCCTTGCCGTGTCTGCGCGCGAGCGATGTCAAGACCTTCGCCGCAAATTATCCGTTTGGACGTCCTCCGAATGTCCACTATACTTGGTGCCAGTTGAGCAGTTCTGTACTAGATATAGTGTGTGTCGCAGGGGAAAACCCGAGCGGCACCGGCCGGCGGGCAACGTCGGCGGACAGGGTTCTCACGGCGGCGCGTCAGGCCGGGCGGTCCGGGCGTCGCGACCAGCGCAGCGAACATCGACGGGGCAGGGTACACATGACGAAGCACACGACCGGCTGGGTTGTCGCGCATCGACCGAACCGGCTTCCCCGGCGCATCGCTCGCCTCTTACCGCTCGCGCACCGCATTGCGCAGCGTTCGTTTTAATCCGCGGTTCTCTCCGCACCATCCAACACCAGGAGCTTTGCACATGCAAACCACCGACAACGCGACGTCCCAGTACGAGAGCGCCTCGAGCCGTCCGCTCGGCGGGACCGAACAGGGCGCGAAGGCGCTCGCGCCGCAGGCCACGTTCGCCGACTACAAGGTGATCCGCCGCAACGGCAGCGTGGTGTCGTTCGAACCTTCGAAGATCGCGATCGCGGTGACCAAGGCTTTCCTGGCCGTCAATGGCGGGCAGGGCGCGGCATCGGCGCGCGTGCGCGAGCAGGTCGAACAACTGACGCACAACGTCGTTCGCGCGCTCGTGCGCAGCCGCCCGAACGGCGGTACGTTCCATATCGAAGACATCCAGGACCAGGTCGAACTCGCGCTGATGCGCGGCGGCGAGCACAACGTCGCGCGTGCGTACGTGCTGTATCGCGAGAAGCGTCACCTCGAGCGCCAGCATGCGGGCGAGGAAGCGGCGGCAGCGGGCGGCGAGTCGACCACCGGCATCAACGTCGTCGACAACGGCGTCACGCGCCCGCTCGACCTGAACGCGCTGCGCGCGCTGATCGTGTCGGCGTGCGACGGCCTCGGCGCTGCGGTTAACCCTGACCCGATCGTCGCGGAGACGGTGAAGAACCTGTACGACGGCGTGCCGATGAGCCAGGTCTACGACTCGGCGATCCTCGCGGCGCGCACGATGATCGAAAAGGACCCGGCGTACAGCCAGGTCACGGCCCGCATCCTGCTGCACACGATCCGTCGCGAGATTCTCGGCGAGGAAGTCGTGCAGGCCGAGATGTCGACCCGCTACGCCGAATACTTCCCGCAGTTCCTGAAGCGCGGCGTCGACGCCGGCCTGCTCGACGACAAGCTGCTGCAGTTCGACCTGAAGCGCCTCGGCGAAGCGCTCGACGCGAACCGCGACCTGCAGTTCGGCTACCTCGGCCTGCAGACGCTGTACGACCGCTACTTCCTGCACGTCGAAGGCACCCGCATCGAAATGCCGCAGGCATTCTTCATGCGCGTCGCGATGGGCCTGTCGCTGAACGAGATCGACCGCGAAACGCGCGCGATCGAGTTCTACAACGTGCTGTCGAGCTTCGACTTCATGAGCTCGACGCCGACGCTGTTCAACTCGGGCACGCACCGCTCGCAGCTGTCGTCGTGCTACCTGACGACGGTCGCGGACGATCTCGACGGCATCTACGAAGCGCTGAAGGAAAACGCGCTGCTGTCGAAGTTCGCCGGCGGCCTCGGCAACGACTGGACGCGCGTGCGCGCCCTCGGCTCGCATATCAAGGGCACGAACGGCAAGTCGCAAGGCGTGGTGCCGTTCCTGAAGGTCGTGAACGACACGGCCGTCGCGGTGAACCAGGGCGGCAAGCGCAAGGGCGCGGTCTGCGCGTACCTCGAATCGTGGCACCTCGACATCGAGGAGTTCCTGGAGTTGCGCAAGAACACCGGTGACGACCGTCGCCGTACGCACGACATGAACACGGCGAACTGGATTCCCGACCTGTTCATGAAGCGCGTGATGGAAGGCGCCGACTGGACGCTGTTCTCGCCGTCGACCTGCCCGGACCTGCACGACAAGTTCGGCGCCGAATTCGAGAAGGCTTACACGGCTTACGAAGACAAGGTCGCGCGCGGCGAGATCAAGCTGTTCAAGAAGATCCCGGCGCAGCAGCTGTGGCGCAAGATGCTCGGCATGCTGTTCGAGACGGGCCACCCGTGGATCACGTTCAAGGATCCGTGCAACGTGCGCTCGCCGCAGCAGCACGTCGGCGTCGTCCATTCGTCGAACCTGTGCACGGAAATCACGCTGAATACGAGCGACACCGAAATCGCGGTGTGCAACCTGGGCTCGGTGAACCTCGTCGCCCACCTGGTGAAGCAGGCCGACGGCAGCTACGCGCTCGACCACGACAAGCTCAAGCGCACGATCAGCGTCGCGATGCGCATGCTCGACAACGTGATCGACATCAACTACTACGCGGTGCCGAAGGCGCGTAACTCGAACCTGAAGCACCGCCCGGTCGGCATGGGCATCATGGGCTTCCAGGACTGCCTGCACCTGCTGCGCACGCCGTACGCGTCGCAAGAGGCGGTCGAGTTCGCCGACCGTTCGATGGAAGCCGTCTGCTACTACGCGTACTACGCGTCGACCGAGCTGGCCGAAGAGCGCGGCCGCTACTCGAGCTACCGCGGCTCGCTGTGGGATCGCGGCATCCTCCCGCAGGACACGCTGAAGCTGCTGACGGAGGCGCGCGGCGGCTACGTCGAGGTCGACACGTCGGAATCGCTCGACTGGACGACGCTGCGTTCGCGGATCGCCGCGCACGGCATGCGCAACTCGAACTGCGTCGCGATCGCGCCGACGGCGACGATCTCGAACATCATCGGCGTGTCGGCCTGTATCGAGCCGACCTTCCAGAACCTGTACGTGAAGTCGAACCTGTCGGGCGAATTCACGGTGGTGAACGAGTACCTCGTCCGCGATCTGAAGGAACGCGGCCTGTGGGACGAAGTGATGGTCGCCGACCTGAAGTATTTCGACGGCATGCTGTCGCGCATCGACCGCATCCCGGCCGACCTGCGCGCGATCTACGCGACCGCGTTCGAGGTCGACCCGACGTGGCTGGTCGAAGCGGCATCGCGTCGCCAGAAGTGGATCGACCAGGCGCAGTCGCTGAACATCTACATGGGCGGCGCGTCGGGCAAGAAGCTCGACGAGACCTACAAGCTCGCATGGCTGCGCGGCCTGAAGACGACCTACTACCTCCGCACGATGGCGGCGACGCACGTCGAGAAGTCGACGGTCGCACACGGCGCGCTGAACGCAGTGCCGACGGGCGGTGCGGGTGGCGGCTCGAGCAGCGGCGGCGCGCAAGGCGCGGCGGGCGGCTTCGGTGCGGCGGGCGGCGGTGCGTCGTCGGGCGCGGTCAACGCGGCGCCGGCACTCGCGCCGGTCGAAGCGGATGGTCCGGTGTGCACGATGCGTCCGGGCGACCCCGGCTTCGACGAGTGCGAAGCGTGCCAGTAACGCAGTGCGCCTGACCTGAGAAGCAGGCCTGCGCGGCGCACACGACGACCGATCGAGGTTGAAGTGTGCGCCGCGCTCAACTAAAAAAATGATAAGGAATCTGTAACGCGACACCTGCGTTGCAGGCAATGACAAGCGATCGAAACATCTCCGACGGCGTCGCGTTTCGATCGGCGTTCGATGCGTCGAGCGCACCTCGCGATACACGCGCGACTCACATCGCGCGCTGCATGAACGACGATGCGTTGCTCAAAGTGTTGTATCGAGGTCGCAACGCGAATCGAAAAAAGGATTTTTCGTGAGCGAACCCTTTTATCGCTCAGGAAAAGATGGTACAAACCGTTCTAAATTGATGGTGAGAATTTATGCTCAACTGGGATGACGAGAAGACTGCCGTAACCCCCGCGAGCGGAGCGCAGCAAAACGCGATGCGCACCTCCGCCGGGATGGCTGTCGGAATGCAGGCTGCAACGCCTGCCGCCCATCAGGTCCGCGACATTTTCGAAGGCGATCTTGCGGTGCCGCCGCAAGCATCGGCTGTTCCCGCCGGCGGGTCGGAAGCGCGGGTCAATGTCGCCGACAAGCGCATCATCAACGGCCAGACTGACGTCAATCAGCTGGTGCCGTTCAAGTACAAGTGGGCGTGGGAAAAGTATCTGGCCGGTTGCGCGAACCACTGGATGCCGCAGGAAATCAACATGTCCCGCGACATCGCACTGTGGAAGGACCCGAACGGTCTGACCGAGGACGAGCGCCGCATCGTGAAGCGCAACCTCGGCTTCTTCGTGACGGCCGATTCGCTCGCGGCGAACAACATCGTGCTCGGCACGTACCGCCACATCACGGCGCCGGAGTGCCGGCAGTTCCTGCTGCGCCAGGCGTTCGAGGAAGCGATCCACACGCACGCGTACCAATACATCGTCGAATCGCTCGGCCTCGACGAAGGCGAGATCTTCAACGCGTATCACGAGGTCACGTCGATCCGCGCGAAGGACGAATTCCTGATCCCGTTCATTCATACGCTGACGGACCCGGCCTTCAAGACCGGCACGCTCGAAGCGGATCAGAAGCTGCTGAAGTCGCTGATCGTGTTCGCCTGCATCATGGAAGGCCTGTTCTTCTATGTCGGGTTTACGCAGATCCTCGCACTCGGCCGCCAGAACAAGATGACGGGTGCTGCAGAGCAATACCAGTACATCCTGCGTGACGAGTCGATGCACTGCAACTTCGGCATCGACCTGATCAACCAGATCAAGCTCGAGAACCCGCATCTGTGGACCGCGGAATTCCGCGCCGAGATCCGCGAGCTGTTCAAGCAGGCTGTCGAACTCGAATACCGCTACGCCGAGGACACGATGCCGCGCGGCGTGCTGGGTTTGAACGCGTCGATGTTCAAGAGCTATCTGCGCTTCATCAGCAACCGCCGTTGCCAGCAGATCGGCCTCGACCCGCTGTATCCGAACGAGGAAAACCCGTTCCCGTGGATGAGCGAGATGATCGACCTGAAGAAGGAACGCAACTTCTTCGAGACGCGTGTGATCGAGTATCAGACGGGGGGCGCGCTGTCCTGGGAATAACCCGCAGCAGCGAACCCGTTACATGATGGAGCAGCCGGTGGCCTCTCGGCCCTGGCCCAAGGTTTAGGAGCAAGAACGCCTGATGCAAAGCATGCCCGGTGCCTTAACGGCCCAACGATACGACAGGCACTTTGCGAACCCTTCAGTGGGATGGGCAAACTTCCCTCCGGAAAAAGCGGACGGCCGTGTGGCGGTCCGCTTGATCAAGCGATTAGGGGTAGCGGCGCGAGGTGCGCCGGCTACCGACTTGATTTGGCGTGCGAGGCCATGGGGTCACGCGCGCCATACCGTATTCATTAGCGTAAGCGCGCGGTATCTGCGTACGCCGATGAATAGCCCGCTTCGAAGCGCACGTCCTGAACAGCGTCCGCGGGAAGCGGGTTTTGACGAAGGGTGTAGTTTGAACTGACTCTCATCTGAACCTGAAGGAGAACAACATGGCTACTGCCAAGAAGAAACCGGCTGCTAAGAAGGTTGCTGCCAAGAAGACCGTTGCGAAGAAGGCTGCTGCGCCGGCGAAGAAGGCCGCAGTGAAGAAGGTTGCTGCGAAGAAGGTCGCGGTGAAGAAGGTTGCCGCGAAGAAGGCAGCACCGGCGAAGAAGGCCGCTGCAAAGAAGGTCGCTGCAAAGAAGGTCGCAACGAAGAAGGTTGCAGCCAAGAAGGTCGCAGCGAAGAAGGCGGCACCGGCCAAGAAGGCCGCTGCGAAGAAGGTTGCAGCCAAGAAAGTCGCAGTGAAGAAGGTTGCTGCGAAGAAGGCGGCACCGGCGAAGAAGGCTGCCGCCAAGAAGGCCGCACCGGCGAAGAAGGCTGCTGCGAAGAAGGCTGCGCCGGCGAAGAAGGCTGCTGCCAAGAAGGCCGCGCCTGCGAAGAAGGCTGCCGCGAAGAAGGCTGCGCCCGCCAAGAAGGCTGCCCCTGCGAAGACGGCTGCCGCACCGGCGAAGAAGGCTGCTGCGCCGAAGAAGGCCGTCGTGAAGAAGGCTGCGCCGGCAACGACCGCGTCGACCGCATCGGTTGCGCCGGCATCGGGCGTGAAGACCGCGCTCAACCCGGCAGCGGCATGGCCGTTCCCGACCGGCAGCCGTCCGTAATCGCGGCTGAGCAGCATCACCCGGACACTCACGTGGTGTCCGTGGGTTGAGTAGCGCTACTCAATCAGTCCCGCCATCTGGCTCAGGTGGCGGGATTTTTTTCGTCCGTATGGGTCGTCGATCGGCCGGCCGACGCGAACGTGGACGAAAGCGCATGGACGAAAAAAAACGCATGCGCGGCTTCGCACATGCGTTCGACCGCGGCTTGCGCCGCGTGCTGAGGATACCGGTTAGTGCGTGACGCGCGTGACGCCGCCGCTCGACAGCAGGCGTACGCGCTCGCCGGCGCGGAACGCTTCGCCGCT
Organism: Burkholderia sp. AcTa6-5; assembly: GCF_017815075.1. NCBI lineage: Bacteria > Pseudomonadati > Pseudomonadota > Betaproteobacteria > Burkholderiales > Burkholderiaceae > Burkholderia > Burkholderia sp. AcTa6-5. The sequence continues at coordinate 58,447 of NZ_JAGIQE010000006.1, forward strand.
GGCTGCCTGCGTGATCGAGCGCAGATCGCCGTTGTCGAGGCGCACGGTAATTTCGACACCGTTCGCCGTGCTGAGGTTTTCGCCGACCGCGTTACCCGCGACCGCGCCGACGAGGCCGCCGGCGATCGCCGTCAGGATCGAGCCTTTGCCGCCGCCGATCGCGCTGCCCGCGACCGCGCCGAGCGCGCCGCCGCCGAGCGTGCCGATCGCGCTGCCGCCGCCGTCGGACTGGATGCGCACCGCACGGACGCTTTCGACCGTGCCCATGCGGACCGTCTGTTCGCGCTGCGCCTGGCCGACGCTATAGACATCCGCCGAACCGGGTGCCGTGAAGCAGCCGGCGAGAGTCAGCGTGGCCGCCAGCATGGCCGCGAGCGTGAGGGTTTTTTTCGTCAACATCTTTGCTCTCCCACAATATTCATTTGAGACTGTAACCGAACGCAGTCTCGAAGCGTGCGTCGATTTCGGCGCGCGTCAGGTCGTAAGTCTGGGGCCCTTGATGGGCGATCTTGACGGAGCCCATCAGGCTCGCGAGGCGGCCGGTGGTTGCCCAGTCGAGGCCGTGCTCGATGCCGTACAGCAGGCCGCCCCGGAAGGCGTCGCCGCAGCCGGTCGGATCGGCGATGCGCTCGGCCGGCACGACCGGAATCTGCTCCGCACCCTGCTTGTGGCGGATGGTCGCGCCGTGCTCGCCACGCGTGATGACGAGCGCGTCGACCCGGCTGGCGATTTCATCTTCGGACCATCCCGTCTTGTCGCTCACCAGCTTGGCCTCGTAGTCGTTGACCGCGACATAGGTCGCAAGTTCAATGCTGCGGCGCAGCGTCGCACCGTCGAACAGCGGCAGGCCCTGGCCCGGATCGAACACGAACGGCACACCGGCCTTGGCGAGCTCTTCCACGTGCTGGACCATCCCGTCGAAGCCGTCCGGGCCGACGATCGCGAGCTTGATGTCCGGCGCGTCGCCCGCGTGGTTCAGGTGCGACTGCATCATCGCGCCCGGGTGGAACGCGGTGATCTGGTTGTTGTCGAGATCGGTCGTGATCATTGCTTGCGCGGTGTACGTATCGGGTAGCACGCGAACGTGATCGCGGCGCAGGCCGAGCTGGTCGAACCGATCGAGATACGGCTGCGCGTCGAACGCGCCCATCGTGGCCATGATGCGCGCATCGCCGCCGAGCAGGTGCAGCGCGTAGGCGATGTTGCCCGCGCAGCCGCCGAATTCGCGGCGCATCGTCGGCACGAGGAAGCTCAGGTTGATGAGGTGCACCTGGTCGGGCAGGATGTGCTCGCGGAACCGCCCTTCGAAGGTCATGATGGAGTCGTAGGCGATCGAGCCGCAAATCAGCGTAGCCAAGGTGTGCGTTCCTGTAGAAATGAGGGGCCCTGCGCGACAACGCCGCGCGAAGGGCGCGGCGCGGCAGGGGAAAGCGGAAGAAAGCTTACTTCAGTGCGGCGAGCGCTGCATCGTAGTTCGGCTCGTCCTTGATTTCGCCGACGAGTTCCGCGTGGATCACCTTGTCCTGTGCGTCGAGCACGACCACCGCGCGCGCGGTCAGGCCGTTCAGCGGGCCGCTCGTCACGTCGACGCCGTAGGCGTTCGCGAACGCGCGGCCGGTGCGGAACGTCGATGCCGTCACGACGTTCGCGAGGCCTTCGGTCGTGCAGAAGCGCGTGGCGGCGAACGGCAGGTCGGCGGACACGACGATCACGACCGTGTTGTCGAGCGACGACGCGGCTTCGTTGAACTTGCGGGTCGACGTCGCGCAGGTCGGCGTGTCGAGGCTCGGCACGATGTTCAGCACCTTGCGCTTGCCGGCGAAGCTGGCGAGCGTCAGATCGGCGAGATCCTTGCCGACCAGCTTGAAATCGGCGGCTTGCGCGCCGACGGCCGGGAACGTGCCGGCGAGATCGATCGGGTTGCCACCCAGCGTAACTTTGCTCATGTTCGTGCTCCGAAATAGCGCGCCGCTCGGGCGCGCGGGTTGAGACGGGCGCGCAAGCGCGCCGCGGCGCGTCACGGATAGAAGATCTGGACGCGGAAATTCGAGGCGGGCGTGCCGTTCGTTTCGAGGCGGACGACCATCGTCTGCGTCGTGCCGGGCGGCAGCCCGGCGTCGATCGGCGTGCCCGGGCGCACGTAGTCGCGCGGCGCGAGCACGCGGCGCACGGTGACGTGATTGGTGTCGTCGAGCAGCGTGAGCTCGAGCGACGGGTATGCGAGCGCGACGCGGTAGCGGTTCGTCAGCGGCACCTTCAGTTCGAGCTCGCGCGGGCCGTCGAGCTGGCGCAGGTCGGTCGGGTCGAGCCGCAGCCCGTCGATCGCGCGCGGCGGCGTGACCGTGCAGCCGAGCGGCGCGCACGCCTGCCGGAACCAGCCCTGCGTGACGGGCCAGTAGATCATCAGCGTCTCGCGCTGCCACCACGCCAGTTGCGCGACGAGCAGCCCGACCAGCGCGGCCGCGACGAGGCCGCCGAAAAAGCCGCCGAGCATCCCGTGTCGCTGCGGCGCGCGCGTCTCGCGCGTGACGGCGAAGTGCGGGCGATCGTCGTCGGTCAGGGCGGCGGGGAAGGGGGCGACCGGCTGGGCGTCGGGCTGGGCCGGCGGTTGGGTGACCGTCCGGGCGACCGGTTCATCGGCTGCCGCCGCCGTCGACGCGTTGTCGTGCCGGGTGAAGGTGCCGGGTTCCGATGCGGTCTCGGCTTCGGTGAAGGCCGGTGCGGGCGTGAACGCGAAACGGGGTTCGCGTGGCGCGCGTTCGTCGTCCGGCGCCACGAAGTGCGCGGGGACGACGGGTTCGATCGGCGCGGGTTCGACCGGTCCGGCGGCGGTTTCCGTGTCGGACGGAACGTGAGCGACGAAGCGGGGCTCGCGCGGATCGCGCTCGACGGGCGCGGTGGGTACGGGCGACGGCGCGGCTTCTTCGGTTTCGTGCGGTTCGTGCCGCGTCTGCGGCGAATGCGGTTCGGCCGGTTGCTCGACGGCAGCCGAAGCATCGAGCTCGGCTGGCGACGACGCGAACGGCTCGGGCGTACCCGACAGGTGGACGACGCCCGCTTCCGTGGACGGCAGCGCGAGCGGTATCAACGGCTCGGTTCGCACGGTCTCGACGCTGTGCTGCAGCGACGGATCGACGCCGGCGTCGAGCCACGGCGCCCACATGTCCCAGCCTTCCGGCTTGTAATCGGCGCCGGTCGGCAATTCGGGCGGCGCGTCGGCGGTGAACAGCCGGGCCGGGGTGGCCTGCGGATGTGCGTCGCCGCCGTGCGGCGCGGCAGCCGGTTCGGTCAATACCGGCTCGGGCTGCGGCGCGTACTCGGGGACGAGCGATTCGGCGGCGTTGAAGACTTCGTGGCAATGGCCGCAGCGCACGAGCCCCTGATGCAGCGAGAGCTGTTCCTGCTGCAGCCGGAAGACGGTTTCGCAATGAGGGCAGCGCGTCGCAAGAAGCATGTCGAGCCGGGCGGCCTGCTGGCCAGAGTGAAGGACAGCGCTATTCTAATGGCTTTCGCGGCGCGTTCCGGCAAGGCATACCCAGCCTTCGTGTTCGCGCCAGACCGAAATGTCGACGTAGCGCGCATAAACGGCCGCGACTTCGTCCGCCTGGCGCGCGAGCACGCCCGACAGCGCGATGCGCCCGCCCGGCTTGACCTTCGATGCGAGCATCGACGCCATCAGCTTCAGCGGATTCGACAGGATGTTCGCGACGACGATGTCGAATTCGCCGTCCGGGCACGCATCGGGCAGCCCGTACGTAACTTCCGCCCGGTTGCGTTCGCTGTTCTGGCGCGCCGATTCGACTGCCTGCGGATCGATGTCGATGCCGATCACGGGGTTCGCCCCGCATTTCTTCGCGAGGATCGCGAGAATGCCCGAGCCGCAGCCGTAGTCGAGCACCGACTGACCGGGCTTCACCGACTGCTCGAGCCACTCCATGCACAGACGGGTCGTCGGATGGCTGCCGGTGCCGAATGCGAGGCCGGGGTCGAGCTCGAGGACGAGCGCATCGGGATCGGGCGCGTCGTGCCACGACGGCACGACCCAGATCCGCTCGCCGATCGGAATCGGCTCGAACTGCGACTGCGTGAGCCGCACCCAGTCCTGCTCCTCGACTTCGCGCACGACGAACTGGGGCGTCTCGGCGAGGCCGATCTCGTTCGCGGCCGCCGCGAGCAGCACGGCCGGCTCGTGATCGGTCGACAGCAGCGCGACCACGCGCGAGTGCTGCCACGCGGTGCGATCGGGCACGAGGCCCGGCTCGCCGAAGAGCGGCTGTTCGTCGGGCGTGTCGGCGTCGGCGTCCTCGACGGACACCGACAGCGCGCCGAGATCGAGCAGTGCGTCGGACAGGGCCTCCGCATGCTCGCGGGCCAGTTCGACGACGAGTTCGCGATAACTCATGCTTACGCTTCTTCCGGTGCGACCTGCTGCTTCTGCGCGAGCCGGTTTTCGAGGTAATGGATGCTGGTGCCGCCTTCGACGAACTTCGCGTCGATCATCAGCTCGCGGTGCAGCGGGATGTTGGTCTGGATGCCTTCGACGACCATTTCCGACAGCGCGATGCGCATCCGGCGGATCGCCTGCTCGCGTGTCGCGCCGTAGGTGATCAGCTTGCCGATCATCGAATCATAGTTCGGCGGCACGAAATAGCCATTGTAGGCGTGCGAATCGACGCGCACGCCGGGGCCGCCCGGCGTATGCCACGACGTGATCCGGCCCGGCGAAGGCGTGAACTTGAACGGATCTTCGGCGTTGATCCGGCATTCGATCGCATGTCCGCGGAACTGGATGTCGCGCTGGCGCAGCGTGAGCTTCTCGCCGGCCGCGATGCGGATCTGTTCCTGCACGATGTCGACGCCGGTGATCAGTTCCGATACCGGGTGCTCGACCTGCACGCGCGTGTTCATCTCGATGAAGTAGAACTCGCCGTTTTCGTACAGGAATTCGAACGTGCCCGCGCCGAGGTAGCCCATCTTCTTGCATGCGTCCGCGCAGCGATCGCCGATGCGGTCGATCAGGCGGCGCGGAATGCCGGGCGCAGGCGCTTCCTCGATCACCTTCTGGTGGCGGCGCTGCATCGAGCAGTCGCGCTCGCCGAGCCAGATCGCGTTCTTGTGCGCGTCCGACAGCACCTGGATCTCGATATGGCGCGGGTTCTCGAGAAACTTCTCCATGTACACCTGCGGGTTGCCGAACGCACGGCCGGCTTCCTCGCGGGTCATGTTGACCGCGTTGACGAGCGCGGCTTCGGTGTGCACGACGCGCATCCCGCGCCCGCCGCCGCCACCCGCCGCCTTGATGATGACCGGATAGCCGATCGCGCGCGCAATCTTGACGATCTCCTTCGGATCGTCCGGCAACGCGCCTTCCGAGCCCGGCACGCACGGCACGCCGGTCTTGATCATCGTCTGCTTCGCGGTGACCTTGTCGCCCATCATGCGGATCGTTTCCGGGCGCGGGCCGATGAACGTGAAGCCCGACTGCTCGACGCGCTCCGCGAAATCGGCGTTCTCGGACAGGAAGCCGTAGCCGGGGTGGATCGCCTCGGCGTCGGTGACTTCCGCGGCGCTGATCAGCGCCGGCATGTTCAGGTAGCTCAGGTTCGACGGGGCCGGGCCGATACAGACGGCTTCGTCGGCGAGGCGCACGTACTTGGCTTCCTTGTCGGCTTCCGAGTACACGACCACCGTCTTGACGCCGAGTTCGCGGCACGCGCGCTGGATGCGCAGCGCGATTTCACCGCGGTTGGCAATGAGGATTTTTTCAAACATAGCGAGTATTCGTCTCTTCGAGGGGCGCGCGAACGGCGCCTGGCGAGCATCTCGGCGGCGCGCGGCCGGCAGGGCCGCGCGGCGGGCTTAGCCGATCACGAAAAGCGGCTGGCCGTATTCGACGGCCTGGCCGTTCTCGACGAGGATTTCCTTGATCACGCCGGCCTTGTCCGACTCGATCTCGTTGAGCAGCTTCATCGCTTCGATGATGCAGATCGTCTGGCCTTCCTTGACCGTGTCGCCGGCCTGCACGAACGGGTCGGCGCCCGGCGACGGCGCGCGATAGAACGTGCCGACCATCGGCGACGTCACGACGTGTCCCTGCGGGACGGCCGGTGCGGCGGCTGCGCCGGCGGCCGGCGCCGCGCCGTCGGTCGGCAGCGCGGCCGACGGAGCCGGCGCGCTGACTTGCGGGGCATACCCAGCCGTCGGCTGCACGTAGACCGGCGGCGCGTTCTTGACGATGCGCACCTTGCCTTCGCCTTCCGTCACTTCCAGCTCGGAGATGCCGGATTCGGAAACGAGGTCGATCAGAGTTTTCAGCTTACGAAGATCCATCGGGAATTCCCCTTTCAATACGTGAAAGCGCCGGTGAGGGGCCGGCGCTGAATCTAGATCGCGAAATCAGCCGCGCGACGCGCCTTGCAGCTTGTCCAGCGCGTACTCGAGCGCGTACAGATAACCTTTCCAGCCGAGCCCGCAGATCACGCCTTCGGCCTGGTCGGAAAAGTAGGAGTGGTGCCTGAACGCTTCGCGGCGATGCACGTTCGACAAGTGAACCTCGACGAACGGGATGCCGACACCGGCGATCGCGTCCCGGATCGCAACGCTCGTGTGCGTATACGCGGCCGGATTGATCAGGATGAAATCGGTCTGTTCCTCCCGCGCGGCCTGGATGCGGTCGACCAGCGCGCCTTCATGGTTGCTCTGGAACGACGACAGTTCGGCGCCGGCTTCCCGGGCGCGCGCGGCAAGCGCCTGATCGATCTGCGCGAGCGTGACGCGGCCGTACACCTCCGGTTCCCGGGTGCCGAGAAGGTTCAGGTTGGGGCCGTGCAACACCAGCAATCGTGTCATGGTCGCTTCTATTTCTGCGGAATTGCGCGAACTTTAGCGCTATTTAGAGAAATTTGTCTAGTTTTGCCGAACGGCCAGGCGCGCCGGACCTGCAAGAATTACCGGCGCGGGCGCAAAGTGTCCGCGAATTCACGCGAAATTGCCGCGATCGACCTGCAAATCGCCGCCAACGTGCGGGCTGCCGTTCGGACCGATTACAGTGCGTCGAGCGTCTTTTTCAGCTCGGCCGGTTGGATTTGTCCCAATTTTGTCTCGCGAATCTTGCCGGTTTCGTCGATGACGACGGTAAACGGCAGCGCGCCGGCGGTATTTCCGAAATTTCGGGCCAGATCGGCGCCTGCGTAGCCGCTGACGAAGACTGGATAGTCGACCTTCACCTTCTGCAGGAAGTTCTTCACGTTCTGCCCGGAATCGACGCCGATTCCGACGAAACGGATGCCTTTCTGCTTGTACTGATGTGACAGCGCGACGAGCTCGGGCATTTCCTCGACGCATGGGCCGCACCACGATGCCCAGAAGTTGACCACAACCTTCTGGCCCTTGAAGGAAGCGAGCGACGCCGGCTTGCCGTCGACGCCGGTCAGCGACGACGCCCACAGCTGGTCGACCGGATTGCCGTGGGCGGCCGGCGCGGCGACGGCGACACCGTCGTCGGCGCTGCCGCCGCGGAACCAGTGGCCGGCGGCGAAACCGCCGGCAACGGCGGCGGCCGCGACCACCGCGAGCGCCAACATGCGTTTCATCATCATCGTTGAATCATTCCGGTTCGGAAGGAGCCTGGCCTGCATCGACGAGCGCGCGCAGCGCCGCGGCGTCCGCGCGGGCGACGCGGCCGCGCGCGTCGGCCTTCACCGCGCCGCGCAGGTCGTCGCTCGCATACAGCGCAAGATGGATGCCGATCGCATCCACGTCGCGCCGCGGGCGCCACAGGAAACTGAGCGTCTCGACGTCGCCGCGGCCCGCGAAATGCCGCGTCTCGGACACGTCGTACTGGACGTTCTGGTTCAGCAGGTAGATCGCGACGTCCTTCGGGTTGTCGGTGAAGGCCTGCAAATGGATATCCGAATGCGCGTTCGCAGTGCCGTTCAGCACGGCGCCCGTCACATAAGGATGGAACTCGGCGAGCCGGCCCATCCAGTCGAGCGCGATTTCACGCAGGCGGCGCAGTTCGTCCGGCTGCGTGTCGCTCTGGAACAGCGCGAGGTACTCGCGCAGTTCTTCCTCGATCTGGTCGTTATCCGGCAGCCATTCGCCGGCAACGCGCGAATCGCCCAGTAACTGGCGCGCGGCCTTGCGCTTCGCGCCGGCATAGTCCTGGCCGTCCTCCGCGATCAGGCGGGCGGCGGACTGGGCGATTTCCTCGCGGACGCGCCGCGGGTCGACAAGAGGTTTGCGAGACATGATCCGGCAATCATACTCGATCGCCACGGCGCCCGAGCGCGGGTGCGGCGGCCCGCCGTCCGAGGGCGCCGGCGCCGCTCGCGCGCATCGTTCGGGCCGCCGGGCATCGCAGGCCGTCAGTTACAATACTGCTCTTTGTGTCGCGGCCAGGTCGTTGGCCGGGCGCCGGCCGCACGGCCTCGCCGGCGCGCCGCACACGCATCCTTTCCGAATCGACGGCGCCCGGCGGCGCGAAAGCATTCCTCTATGCACATCCACATTCTTGGCATCTGCGGCACCTTCATGGGCGGTCTCGCCGTACTCGCACGCGAGGCGGGCCACACGGTGACGGGTTGCGACGCGGGCGTCTATCCGCCGATGAGCACGCAGCTCGAGGCGCAGGGCATCACGCTGATCGAGGGCTACGGCGCCGAGCAGATCGACCTGAAACCGGACCTGTTCGTGATCGGCAACGTCGTCACGCGCGGCAATCCGCTGATGGAGGCAATCCTCGATCGCGGCCTGCCTTACGTGTCGGGTCCGCAGTGGCTCGGCGAGCACGTGCTCGCCGGCAAGTGGGTGCTCGCGGTCGCGGGCACGCACGGCAAGACGACCACGTCGTCGATGCTCGCATGGCTGCTGGAAGATGCCGGCCTGAACCCGGGCTTCCTGATCGGCGGCGTGCCGCTGAACTTCGGCGTGTCCGCGCGGCTCACCGATTCGAGCTTCTTCGTGATCGAAGCCGACGAGTACGACACGGCATTCTTCGACAAGCGCTCGAAGTTCGTGCACTACCGGCCGCGCACCGCGGTACTGAACAACCTCGAATTCGATCACGCCGACATCTTCCCCGATCTCGCCGCGATCGAGACGCAATTCCACCATCTCGTGCGCACCGTGCCGGGCGTCGGGCGGATCGTCACGAACGGCCGCTCGGATGCGCTCGAGCGCGTGCTCGCGCGCGGCTGCTGGAGCGAGGTCGAGCGTTTCGGCGTCGACGGCGGCTGGCAGGCGCTGCCGGCCGAGGACGGCGTGCCGGTCGACGAACGCTTCGCGGTGTATCGCCAAGCCGAGCGCGTCGGCGAAGTCGCGTGGCAGGTGCAAGGCGACCACAACCGGATGAACGCGCTCGCGGCGATCGCCGCCGCGCGCCACGTCGGCGTGCCGCCGGCGCAGGCTGCGGTTTCCCTCGCGTCGTTCCGCAACGTGAAGCGCCGCATGGAAGTGCGCGGCAGCGTGGACGGCGTGACCGTCTACGACGATTTCGCGCACCATCCGACCGCGATCGACACCACGATCGCCGGTCTTCGTGCGCGCATCGGCCGCCAGAATGCCCGCATCCTCGCCGTGCTCGAGCCGCGCTCGAACACGATGAAGCTCGGCGTGATGAAGTCGCAACTGCCGGCGAGCCTGGCCGACGCCGATCTCGTGTTCGGCTACGGCGCGCCGACCGGGCGCGATGCGCTCGGCTGGAATCTCGCCGAGGCGCTCGCGCCGCTCGGCGAGCGCGCGCGCGCATTCGACGATCTGCATCTGCTGGTGAAGGCGGTGGTCGAGGCCGCGCGTCCGGGCGACCACGTGCTCGTGATGAGCAACGGCGGCTTCTGCGGCGTGCACCAGAAGCTGCTCGACGCGCTCGGGAGCCGCCCGTGATCCTGTACCTGCACGGCTTCCGGTCGTCGCCGGAATCGCAGAAGTCGCGGCTGCTCGCCGCGCGGATGGCCGAACTCGGCCGCGCCGACGAGTGGCGGTGCCCGTCGCTGTCGGTGTCGCCGCTGGAGGCGATCGCGGTGGCGGAAGCCGAGGTCGCGGGCGCGCGCGACGTGACCGTGATCGGCAGCTCGCTCGGCGGGTATTACGCGACGTGGCTCGCCGAAAAGCATGGCTGGAAAGCCGTGCTGCTGAATCCGGCGATCGTGCCGCAGCGGGATCTGGAACAACATCTGGGCGAGCAGCCGCTGTGGCACGGCGGCGGCACGATCGTCGTCGAGCGCCGCCACCTGCACGAACTCGACGCGCTGCGCGTGCCGGCGATCACGCGCGCCGACCGCTACTATCTGTTCGCGGCGACCGGCGACGAAGTGCTCGATTACCGCGAGATGCTCGCCCATTACCCGGGCGCGAAAACCCGCGTGATCGACGGCAGCGACCACGGAATCAGCGAATTTGCCGACTATGTCGACGACGTTCTCGCGTTTTGCGACGGAAAGACGTCATAAACCGGCCACGTGCCAATCGAATTCCCATCATCATGCGGCGCCGCCGACGCGGCGCCCGGCAGTCTGAACGAGAGTACTGAGTGAACGTTTTCTTCGAGGAATCGGGCAGTTTCAAGGCGGGCAGCGTGCTGTCGCGCCAGGGCGACGCATTTCAGGTCGAGTTGCCCGGCGGGCGGCGCGCGAAGGTGCGCGCGAAAGACGTGCTGATCGAATTCGACAAGCCGGCTGCAGGCGAACTGATGCAGGAGGCCGACACGGCCGCGCAGCAGATCGATCTGGACTTCCTGTGGGAATGCGCGCCGGCCGACGAGTTCGCGTATACGGCGCTCGCCGCCGAATACTTCGGCGCGACGTACGGCCCGGTCGAGCGCGCGGCGCTGGTGCTGCGGCTGCACGGCTCGCCCGTCTATTTCCGCCGCAAGGGGCGCGGCCAGTACCAGCGCGCGCCGGAAGAGCAGCTCAAGATGGCGCTCGCGTCGCTCGAGCGCAAGCGCCAGCAGGCGCTCGTGCAGGCGCAGTATGAAGAAGAGCTGAAGGCGGGCAAGCTGCCGGAAGCGTTCGCGGGCAAGGTGCTCGGGCTGCTGACGCGGCCGGACAAGAATTCGATCGAATACAAGGCGATGGAAGCGGCGGCCGGCGCGCGCGGCGTGTCGCCGGCGCGGCTGATGCTCGACTGCGGCGGCATCGAGTCGCCGCGTGCGCTGCACGAAGCGCGCTTCCTCGCGGAATTTTTCCCGCACGGCACCGGCTTTCCGCCCGTCACGGTCGGCCCGCTGCCGGACGACCTGCCGCGCGCGAACGTCGAGGCGTTCTCGATCGACGACATCACGACGACCGAAATCGACGACGCTTTCTCGGTCGAGCACCTGGCCGACGGCCGGGTGCGGATCGGCGTGCACATTGCGGCGCCGGCGCTCGGCATCGTGCGCGGCGATCCGGTCGACGCGATCGCGCGCGCGCGCCTGTCGACCGTCTACATGCCGGGCGACAAGATCACGATGCTGCCGGACGACGTCGTCGACGTGTTCACGCTGAAAGAGGGCGATTACCGGCCGGCGCTGTCGCTGTACATCATCGTGAACCGCGACACGCAGGACATCGTCGCGAACGAGACCCGCGCCGAGCTCGTGTTCGTGAAGAACAACCTGCGCCACAACACGCTCGACGAGCTCGTCAACGAAGAGACGCTCGCGGCCGGCACCGGCGACTACCCGCACAAGGACGACATCGCCGTGCTGTGGCCGCTCGCGCAGGCGCTGTTCGAGAAGCGCCAGGTCGCGCGCGCGGGCTACGGCCTGAAGCGCGAAGTGCAGCGCAACACCGACTACAACTTCTACGTCGAAGGCGAGCACGTGACGATCACGCCGCGCCGCCGCGGCTCGCCGCTCGACCTGATCGTGTCGGAGCTCGCGATCCTCGCGAACTCGACCTGGGGCGCGTTCCTGCACGATCACACGGTGCCCGGCATCTACCGGTCCCAGCGCGGCTTCGGCGCGCCGGGCCCGAAGCGCACGCGGATGCAGACGACGGCCGCGCCGCACGAAGGCCTCGGCGTCGCGCAGTACGCGTGGAGCACGTCGCCGCTGCGCCGCTACGTCGACCTCGTGAACCAGTGGCAACTGCTCGCGTGCGTGCAGCACGGCGTCACCGCGAAGCTCGCCGCGCCGTTCAAGCCGAAGGACGCCGATCTCTACGCGGTCGTGCAGGGCTTCGACGATACGTACACGGCCTACGCCGACTACCAGCGCCGGATGGAGTACTTCTGGTGCCTGCGCTGGCTCAAGCAGGAGCAGAAGAAGCAGGTCGTCGCGAGCGTCGTCAAGGGCGATCTCGTGCGCCTCGAGGAAATCCCGCTGCTGCTGCACGTGCCGGGACTCGGCGTGCATGCGCGCGGCACGCGCGTGCTGCTCGACGTGATGTCGCTCGACGAACTGACGATCGAGGCGTCGGTGCGTCTGCTGAACGTGCTCGACGCGCCGACCGTGACGAGCGGCGATACGGCCGAGGCCGACGAAGAGGATGATGCCGAAGGCGGCGACGACACGCTGGTCGACGCGGAAGACGCGTCGGCGCAAACCGAGGCCGAAGCGCTGGCCGAATCGGGCGACGCGGCGGCACAGGGCGGCGAAGCCGCGAGCGGCAACGACGGCGAAGAGGGACGCACATCATGAACGCAGTTGCGTCGACGAGCGGCACGGACCGCTATGTCGTGTTCGGCAACCCGGTGGCGCACAGCAAGTCGCCGTTCATCCACGCGCAGTTCGCCGCCCAGACCGGCGAGCCGATCGAGTACGCGCACCGGCTCGCGCCGGTCGACGGATTCGAGGCCGCCGTGCGCGCGTTCGTCGCCGAAGGCGGTCGCGGCGCGAACGTGACGGTGCCGTTCAAGCTCGACGCGCATGCGCTCGCCGACACGCTGTCGCCGCGCGCGGCGGCGGCAGGCGCGGTGAACACGCTGCGCATCGACGCCGACGGCCGCCTTTACGGCGACAACACCGACGGCGTGGGCCTCGTGCGCGACATCGAAGCGAATCTCGGCGTGTCGCTCGCGGGTGCGCGCATCCTGCTGCTCGGCGCGGGCGGCGCCGCGCGCGGCGTCGTGCTGCCGCTGCTCGACCGCGCGCCGCTGTCGATCGGAATCGTCAATCGCACCGCGAGCAAGGCCGAGGCGCTCGTCGGCCAGTTCATGCAGGCCGCGCACGATGCGGGCTGCATGCTCGCGGGCGGCGGGCCCGGCGTCGTGCGGGCCGAGCCGTACGACGTGGTGATCAATGCGACGGCCGGCAGCCTCGATGCCGCGCTGCCGGAATGCGACGCGGCCGCGTTCGGCGCCGGCACGCTCGCGTACGACATGATGTACGGCGCGCAGCCGACCGTGTTCATGCAGCACGCGGCGTCGCTCGGCGCGCGCACGGCCGACGGGCTCGGGATGCTGGTCGAGCAGGCGGCCGAATCGTTCTTCATCTGGCGCGGCGTGCGGCCGGACGGCGCACCGGTGCTGGCCGCGCTGCGCCAGGCGCTCGCGGCGAGCTGAACGGAGCGCGGCACGTGGCGGCGGTGAGCGGCACGCAGCGTACGCGGACGGTGAGCATCGCGCGCTGGATCGTCTATGCGGGATCGGTGTTCGCGCTCGCGTGGCTCGCGACGCAGCTGTTCTATCTCGCGCAGATCGCGCTGTGGTCGTTCGTGAATCCCGGCTCGACCGCGTTCATGCGCACCGACGCGTGGTGGCTGTCGCGCGACACGCCGCCCGCGCAGATCCGGCACCAGTGGGTGCCGTACGACCAGATCTCGCGCAACCTGAAGCGCGCGCTGATCGCGTCCGAAGATTCGACCTTCGCGACCAACAACGGCTACGACGTCGACGCGATCCTGCAGGCGTGGGAGAAGAACAAGGCGCGCGGCAGGATCGTCGCGGGCGGCTCGACGATCACGCAGCAGCTCGCACGCAACCTGTTCCTGTCGCGCGAGAAAAGCTACATCCGCAAGGGGCAGGAGCTGATCATCACGTGGATGCTCGAAACGGTGCTCGACAAGGAGCGCATTTTCGAGATCTACCTGAATTCGGTCGAATGGGGGCGCGGCGTGTACGGCGCGGAAGCGGCCGCCCATTATTACTACAAGATTCCCGCGAGCCGGCTCGGCGCGTGGCAGTCGGCGCGTCTCGCGGTGATGCTGCCGAAGCCGCGCTGGTTCGATGCGCATCGCGGCTCGGCCTACCAGGCGCAGCGTGCGGCGATCATCGCACGCCGGATGGGCGCGGCCGAGCTGCCGCAATCCGAGTAAGCGGCGCGCCCGCGTCGCTGCGTTGTCCGTTCTGCCGTTCGCGCAGGATTGCTGCGTTGCAGCGCATTCGTGTCATCACCCTTTCGGGCCGCATCCTTTAGACGAATCCGTCTATTTCGCTTTGCTGAGCAATATCGGCGACTGCATGTTTTTGTTGAGCGTCATCGCACGAAACGGGTGCTCTTTTAGTCGTTACCAGTAAACGCGAAAGTCGATGAAAGCGACGTGAAATGCAACGTTTCGCGAATCGAAGCATTCCTGAAAGGTGTGCGCCGCACCCGTTGCGCGCCGAATATTTCCAAATTTTTCAAAGCCGGCGGGCTCGCGTATATTGGCCGGCGCCTCGGCTCATCGGCCGCAATCGAGGCGGGGGGCGGCTTATCCGGCTGCTCGACATAAAAAACATCCGAGAAGGAACGCAACGATGCCAGCGAGCAAAGCGAAGCTGTTGTTGGGAGTGGTGTGTTCTTCGCTGATACTGACGGCCTGCAATGACGACGTGACGTCGTCGTCTGCAGCGAGCGCCGCCAATTCAGCCGACCCTGCCGGTCAGGTCGACCGCGCGTACAACGATCCAAACAGTTATTCGTCGAGCGCCAACGCGTCGCTCGATGCATCCGCCGCGGTCGAAAAGGCCGCCGTCACGCACCATCAGATCACGCTGAACGGCAAGACGATCCGGTACACGGCCACGGCCGGCCACCTCGTCGCACGCAATCCGCAGACGGGCGCGCCCGAAGCCTCGTTCTTCTACGTCGCGTACACGGCCGACAACCAGCCCGCGGCGAAACGGCCCGTCACGTTCCTGTACAACGGCGGCCCCGGCTCGGCGTCGGTGTGGCTGCACCTCGGCTCGTTCGGCCCGCGCCGGATCCAGACCGGCGACCCGAACGCGAACGCGTCGACGTTCCCGTTCGTCGACAACCAGGAAACCCTGCTCGACACGACCGACCTCGTGTTCGTCGATGCGATCGGCACCGGCTTCTCGGAAGCGGTCGCGCCGAACACGAACCAGACGTTCTGGGGCGTCGACCAGGACGCCGGCGCGTTCCGCGATTTCGTGACGCGCTACCTGAGCGTGAACCAGCGCAACGATTCGCCGAAATACCTGTTCGGCGAATCGTACGGGACGCCGCGCACCGACGTGCTCGCGAACCTGCTCGAGACGGCCGGCGTGAAGCTCGACGGCATCGTGCTGCAGTCGTCGATCCTGAACTACAACACGAACTGCGACATGGCGAGCGACTATGTCGGCAACTCGAACAACGGCGCGAGCCCGGTGAGCTGCGCGGGCTTCGTGCCGTCGTATGGCACGGTCGGCGCGTATTACCAGCTCGACAACCCGAACCCGTCGAACCTGCCGCAGTATGCGGACCAGATGCGGCTGCTGACGGCCGGCAGCTACGCGCCCGTCGTGAACGCGTACCTCGCGAGCCATACGCCGCCGCCGCCGAATCTCGTCACGACGATGGCGAATTCGACCGGCGTGAAGCAGGCGTTGTGGAATGCGGACTTCAACGTGGTCCCGACCTTCTTCGACAACAGCTTCCAGCTGTCGCTGGTGCCGGGCACGCTGATCGGCCGCTACGACGCACGCGTGAACGTGCCCGTGTCGAGCCCGCTCGCGGCCGACGGCGATCCGTCCAGCTCGTTCATCACGAAGCCGTTCACCGACACGATCGGCAGCTACCTGCCGAACGAGCTGAAGTACACCGCGCAGTCGGCCTACTCGGTGAGCAGCAATGCGATCAACACGTGGGACTGGACGCACGACGGCCTCGCGATGCCCGACACGATCCCCGATCTGGCCGCGGCGCTGACGCTGAACCCGGCGCTGAAGGTGCTGTCGCTGAACGGCTATCACGACATCGCGACGCCGTTCTACCAGACCGAGCTCGACCTCGCGCGGCTCGGCACGCAACCGAACCTGACGATCAAGGACTATCAGGGCGGGCACATGGTCTATCTCGACGATACGTCGCGTCCGCAGGAGAAAGCCGACCTCGTGACCTTCTACAACGCGGCCGCGCACTGATTGCGCCACGCCGGCGACGGGCGCCCTCGGCGGCGCCGCTCGCCGGCAGTCGACGACCTCATTCCAGACTGGAGCCTGACATGAAGAATCGTTTCATCGTCGTTGCCGCGGCGCTCGTATGCGTCGGCGCCGCCGCATCCGTTTCCGCGTTCGCGCAGGCGAGCGACGCCGCCGCCCCGGCGCGTGCGCGCCAGGCGCAGCTCGGCGATCCGTACGTGCCGCCGGCCGCGCGCCACGCGACCGCCGGCACGCAGACCACCGGCGCCGCGCTGCATGCGCAGGTGGTGCGCAAGCTCGCGCGGCAGTTCAGCGCGGCCGACACGCAGAACACGGGTTCGATCACCGAGTCGCAGGCGCGCGCGGCCGGCCTCGGCTATGTCGCGAACCGCTTCCGGCAGATCGACGCGGGCGGCAGCGGCCGCGTGTCGTTCGCCGACGTCCAGCGCTACATGCAGGCGCGCAGCACGAGCCAGCAGTAAGCGCGGTACGGCATGAACAAACGGGGGCGGAACCTGCGACACGGCAGGTCCCGCCCCCGTATGCATGGCGCGGCCGGCGCAGCGAGCCCGCTGCCTATCCCGCCTGAATTCTCATTATCTGGACAACGCACTCAAATATTGGAGACGAGTGCGTGCGCTCCTACAATCCGAAGCACATCGACAGCTTCGGACCCACGCATCGCGCGGCGCCCGTCGCACACGGAGACACCTTCCATGAAGTTCGCCGGGCGCTTTACTCGGTGCATCGACCGCCGCCACGCCGCCGCACCGGACGCAGTTCCGGCGCCGCGCGAGCGGCTTCACCGATTCCGTTGAAGACGCCCCGTTCCATGACCAAGATGCCAGACTCTCTTGCCCTCGACGCCCGGCGTGCGATGCCGGCCGAACCGTCGCTGACCGACAGCATCGGCGCGACCAGCACGCCGCTCGACCTCGCCGCGCAGCAGGCCGGCACGCAGACGCTGCTGCGCGGCCTCGCGATCCTCGAGGCGATCGCGAACGGTGCGCGCGACATGCGCGCGATCGGCGCCGCGCTCGGCACGACGCGCAGCACGACGCACCGTCTCGTCAGCAGCCTCGTGCAGGCGCGCTATCTGCGCCAGGTGCAGGGCGGCTACCTGCTCGGCCCGAAGCTGATCGAGCTCGGCACGATCGCGCTCGAGCAGATGCCGCTGACCGCGGTGGCGCGCCCGCATCTGGAAGCACTCGCGGAAGCGACGCTCGACACGATCCATCTCGGCGTGCGCGACGGCGACGACGTGCTGTACATCGACAAGATTCCCGGCACGCGCGGCCTTGAGATGCGCTCGCGCGTCGGCCACCGGATGCCGCTTGCGTCGACCGGCATCGGCAAGGCGATGATGCTCGACCTCGATCCGGATCTGTGGCGCTCGCTGTTCGAAGCCGCGCGGCGCGCGCTGGCCGGCGTCAACTTCAAGCCCGACAACCGGCCCGAGACGAGCGCGTTCCTGCAGCGCATGGCCCATTACGCGGCCGGCGGCTATACGTTCGATCTCGAGGAAAACGAGGCGTCGATCCGCTGCGTGGCCGCGCCGATCCGCGACGCATCGGGTGCGATCGTCGCGGCGGTGTCGGTCGCGAGCACGATTCCGTACATGCCGCACGACCGCATGGACGAACTGATTCCGCTCGTGCAGCGCGAAGCGCGAGCCATTTCCGCGGAGCTGGGCTGGAGCCCGCCGCAGGGTACCCGCAGGATCAAACGATGACGACTTCGACCCGGCCCGTTCCGGATGCCAGTTCCGCCTCCCCGTCGCTGATCGCGCTCGACTGGGGCACCACGTCGCTGCGCGCGTATCTGTACGACGCGCACGGCGTGCCGATCGACACGCGCAGCCGGGCGGCCGGCGTGATGCACGTGCCGGGCGGCGGCGCGCGTGCGTTCGACGCGGTGTTCGAGGAAGCGTGCGGCGACTGGCTCGACCGTACGCCCGGCCTGCCGGTGCTCGCCGCCGGGATGGTCGGCAGCGCGCAGGGCTGGCGCGAAGCGCCGTACGTCGCGGTGCCGGCCGGCGCCGACGCGCTCGTCGCAGGTCTCATCACCGTGACGACGGCGCGCGGCACGACGGTTTCGATCGTGCCGGGCGTGATCGCGACGGGCGAATTGCCCGACGTGATGCGCGGCGAAGAAACGCAGATCGTCGGCGCGCTTGCGAGCGATCCCACGCTTGGCGCTGATCGTTCAGGGGTACTGATCGGCCTGCCGGGCACGCATGCGAAATGGGCGTGGGTGAAGGACGGCCTGATCGAACGCTTCCAGACCTTCATGACCGGCGAGCTGTTCGCGGTATTGCGCGACCACACGATCCTCGGCCGCACGATGCGCGCGGGCGAATCACCCGATCGCGCGGCGTTCTTGCGCGGCGTGGCAGTCGCCCGCGGCGCGCAGCGCACGGGCCTGCTCGCGACGATTTTCAGCACGCGCACGCTGGGGCTGACCGACCGGCTCGCCCCCGATGCGCAGGGCGACTACCTGTCCGGCTTGCTGATCGGCCATGAGCTGAACGCGCTCGACGCGATGCTCGCGGAGCGCGGCATCGCGCTCGCGGACCAGCCGCTGCTGCTGATCGGCGACGACGCTTTGTGTTCGCGCTACGTCGATGCGCTCCGGGTATTCGGCCATATGCATGCGCGTGTCGCCCCGCATGCGACCGAGCGCGGCCTGTGGCGGATCGCGTCGCGCGCCGGGCTCGTGCGCGCGGACGGCGAGCCCGTCTGTGCCGACCAGTGAACTGCTTGAAGAGGAATTGCCGATGCCGTCCGACCTGACCTTGCCCGCACCGTACATGCCCCACGCCGCATTGATGCGTGCGTTCGACGCGTGTCCGCTGATCGCGATCATGCGCGGCATCACGCCTGCCGAAGCGGCCGACCATGGCCGTGCGCTGTACGAAGCCGGCTTCCGGATCGTCGAGGTGCCGCTCAACTCGCCGGAGCCGTTCGACAGCATCGCGGCGCTGCGGCGTGCGCTGCCCGACGACATGATCGTCGGCGCGGGCACCGTGCTGCGCGCCGAGTACGTCGACCGCGTGCAGGACGCGGGCGGCGCGCTGATCGTGATGCCGCACAGCGACGCGGCCGTGATCCGCCGCGCGCGCGAGCGCGGGCTCGCGAGCGCGCCGGGCGTCGCGACGCCGACCGAAGCGTTCGCGGCGCTGACGAACGGCGCCGACGTGCTGAAGATGTTCCCGGCCGAGCAGCTCGGCGTGACGGTCGTGAAGGCCTGGCGCGCGGTGATCGACCGCGCGGTGCCGCTGATTCCGGTCGGCGGGATCGCGCCGGACAACATGCAGCCGTTCCTCGACGCCGGCGCGAACGGCTTCGGGCTTGGCTCGGCGCTGTACCGCCCCGGCCAGTCGGCGGACACGACCGCGGCGAATGCGCGCGCGTTCCAGGCCGGCTTGCGCGTCGCGCGCGGCGGAGCCGCATGATGGGCCGCCTCGCGGGCAAGGTCGCGATGGTGACGGGTGCGGGCCGTGGCATCGGCGCCGCGATCGCGCGTGCGTTCGTGCGCGAAGGCGCGGCCGTCGCGCTCGTCGATCTCGACTTCCCGCAGGCGCAGCACACGGCCGCCGCGATCGCACGCGAATGCGACGGCGCGCGCGTGCTGCCGCTGCAGGCGGACGTCGCGCGGCAGCAGGCGGTGCGCGACGCGCTCGCGCAGACGGAAGCGGCGTTCGGCCCGCTCGACGTGCTCGTGAACAACGCGGGCATCAACGTGTTCGCCGATCCGCTGACGATGACCGACGACGATTGGCGCCGCTGCTTCGCGGTCGATCTCGACGGCGTGTGGCACGGCTGCCGCGCGGCGCTGGAGGGCATGGTCGAGCGCGGTCGCGGCAGCATCGTGAACATCGCGTCGACGCATGCATTCAGGATCATCCCGGGCTGCTTTCCGTACCCGGTCGCGAAGCACGGCGTGCTCGGCTTGACGCGTGCGCTCGGCATCGAATACGCGGCGCGCAACGTACGCGTGAACGCGATCGCGCCGGGCTACATCGAGACGCAACTGACGCGCGACTGGTGGGACGCGCAACCCGATCCGGCCGCCGCGCGCGCCGAGACGCTCGCGCTGCAGCCGATGAAGCGCATCGGAAAACCGGAGGAGGTCGCGATGACGGCCGTGTTCCTCGCATCCGACGAGGCGCCGTTCATCAATGCCGCGTGCATCACCGTCGATGGCGGGCGCGCGGCGCTGTATCACGACTGACACGATTGACGTAACGATTCGAAAGACCGCACGTGCGACGGCCGCGCGCACGCTGCGTCGAAACCAACAAGCGGCTGCATCCTGTTCGATGAAAACAAGGAGACACTGGAGATGAAACGCAGAACGTTCGTAACGCTGGCCGCCGCGGCCGCGGTGGTGATGGGCAGCCCGGTCGCGCACGCGGCCGACCCGGTCAAGATCGGCTTCCTCGTGAAGCAGCCGGAAGAGCCGTGGTTCCAGGACGAGTGGAAATTCGCCGAGATCGCCGCGAAGCAGAAGGGCTTCACGCTCGTGAAGATCGGCGCGCCGTCCGGCGAGAAGGTGATGAGCGCGATCGACAACCTGTCCGCGCAGAAGGCGCAGGGCTTCATCATCTGCACGCCCGACGTGAAGCTCGGGCCGGGCATCGTCGCGAAGGCGAAGTCGCACAACCTGAAGATGATGACGGTCGACGACCGCCTCGTCGACGGCGCGGGCAAGCCGATCGACGCGGTGCCGCACATGGGAATTTCCGCGTACAACATCGGCAAGCAGGTCGGCGACGGCATCGCGGCCGAGATCAAGAAGCGCGGCTGGGACATGAAGGACGTCGGCGCGATCGACATCACCTACGAGCAGCTGCCGACCGCGCACGACCGCACGAGCGGCGCGACCGACGCGCTGGTCGCCGCCGGCTTCCCGAAGGCGAACGTGATCGCGGCGCCGCAGGCGAAGACCGACACCGAGAACGCGTTCAACGCGGCGAACATCGCGCTGACCAAGAACCCGCAGTTCAAGCACTGGGTCGCGTACGGCCTGAACGACGAGGCCGTGCTCGGCGCGGTGCGCGCGGCCGAAGGGCGCGGCTTCAAGGCCGACAACATGATCGGCATCGGTATCGGCGGTTCCGATTCGGCGTTGAACGAGTTCAAGAAGCCGCAGCCGACGGGCTTCTACGGCACCGTGATCATCAGCCCGAAGCGCCACGGCGAGGAAACCTCGGATCTGATGTACACGTGGATCACGCAGGGCAAGGCGCCGCCGCCGTTGACGCTGACGACGGGCATGCTCGCGACGCGCGACAACGTGTCGAAGGTGCGCGAGGAGATGGGGCTCGCGTCGAAGTAAGCGGCCCGCCGGCTGCCGCGGCGACGCGGCGGCCGGCGGTCGATGGATCTGGAAGTGGGGAGACGACGTGTCAGCGGCACTGCGTTTTGACAATATCGGCAAGGTATTTCCCGGCGTGCGCGCACTCGACGGCATTTCGTTCGACGTGCATGCGGGCGAGGTGCATGGCCTGATGGGCGAGAACGGCGCGGGCAAGTCGACGCTGTTGAAGATTCTCGGCGGCGAATATCAGCCCGATGCGGGCAGCGTGCTGGTCGACGGCCAGCCCGTGCAGTTCGCGAATGCGGCCGCGTCGATCGCGGCCGGCATCGCGGTGATTCACCAGGAATTGCAGTACGTGCCCGACCTGACGGTCGCGGAGAACCTGTTGCTCGGCCGCCTGCCGAATGCGTTCGGCTGGGTCAGGAAGCGCGAGGCGAAGCGTTACGTGCGCGAGCGGCTCGCCGAGATGGGCGTGGACCTCGATCCCGACGCGCGGCTCGGGCGGCTGTCGATCGCGCAGCGACAGATGGTCGAGATCTGCAAGGCGCTGATGCGCAATGCGCGCGTGATCGCGCTCGACGAACCGACGAGCTCGCTGTCGCATCGCGAGACGGAAGTGCTGTTCAAGCTGGTCGACGACCTGCGCGCGCAGGGCCGTGCGCTGATCTACATCTCGCACCGGATGGACGAGATCTACCGGCTGTGCGACGCGTGCACGATCTTTCGCGACGGGCGCAAGATCGCGTCGCACGAAGCGCTGGCCGACGTGCCGCGCGAGCGGCTGGTCGCCGAGATGGTCGGGCGCGAGATCGCGGACATCTACCATTACGCGCCGCGCGCGCTCGGCGACGTGCGGTTCTCCGCCGAAGGCGTCGACGGCCCGGCATTGCGCGAACCCGCGAGCTTCTCGGTGCGCGCGGGCGAGATCGTCGGCTTCTTCGGGCTCGTCGGCGCGGGCCGCAGCGAACTGATGCGGCTCGTGTACGGCGCGGACCGCCGGCGCGCGGGCGTGCTGACGCTCGACGGCAAGCGCATCGACGTGAAGCGCACCGGCGACGCGATCCGCCACGGCATCGTGCTGTGCCCCGAGGATCGCAAGGAAGAAGGGATCATCGCGATCGCGTCGGTCGCCGAGAACATCAACATCAGCTGCCGCCGCCATTCGCTGCGCGCGGGGCTGTTCATCAACGGCAAGACCGAAAGCGCGACGGCCGACCGCTTCATCCAGCGGCTGAAGATCAAGACGCCGAACCGGCGGCAGAAGATCCGCTTCCTGTCGGGCGGCAACCAGCAGAAGGCGATCCTGTCGCGCTGGCTCGCGGAGCCCGACCTGAAGGTCGTGATCCTCGACGAGCCGACGCGCGGGATCGACGTCGGCGCGAAGCACGAGATCTACGACGTGATCTACCGGCTCGCGGAGCGCGGCTGCGCGATCGTGATGGTGTCGTCGGAACTGCCGGAAGTGCTCGGCGTGTCCGACCGCATCGTCGTGATGCGCGAAGGCCGGATCGCCGGCGAGCTGCCGCGCGCCGACGCGAACGAGCACGCGGTGCTGAACCTCGCGCTGCCGCAGACGAGCGCGGTCGAGGCAGCCTGACGCGGCCGGCTACGTCCGGACAAGCCCGGGACATTCGAATCGAACACGCGCGGCGCGGGCCGCGCGATGCAGGAGCAGGAGACACACCATGCAAGCCAACGAAAACCTTGCCAGCGCCGCAGTGAAGTCGGCCGACGCGCTGGTGCCGCAGCAGAGCGACCGCCAGAAGTGGTGGCAGCATCTGACCGAATACAGCCTGATCGCGATCTTCGCGGTGATGTTCATCACGATGTCGCTGACCGTCGATCACTTCTTCTCGATCGACAACATGCTCGGCCTCGCGCTGTCGATCTCGCAGATCGGCATGGTCGCGTGCACGATGATGTTCTGTCTCGCGTCGCGCGACTTCGACCTGTCGATCGGCTCGACCGTCGCGTTCTCGGGCGTGCTGTGCGCGATGGTGCTGAACGCAACCGACAACACGTTCGTCGCGATCGTCGCGGCGGTCGCGGCCGGCGCCGCGATCGGCTTCGTGAACGGCGCGGTGATCGCGTATCTGCGGATCAACGCGCTGATCACGACGCTCGCGACGATGGAGATCGTGCGCGGGCTCGGCTTCATCGTGTCGAAGGGGCAGGCGGTCGGCGTGTCGTCGGATACGTTCATCGCGCTCGGCGGGCTGTCGATGTTCGGCGTGTCGCTGCCGATCTGGGTCACGCTGCTGTGCTTCATCGGCTTCGGCGTGCTGCTGAACCAGACCGTCTATGGCCGCAACACGCTCGCGATCGGCGGCAACCCGGAAGCGTCGCGGCTCGCGGGGATCAACGTCGAACGCACGCGCGTGTACATCTTCCTGATCCAGGGTGCGGTGACCGCGCTCGCGGGCGTGATTCTCGCGTCGCGCATCACGTCGGGCCAGCCGAACGCCGCGCAAGGCTTCGAGCTGAACGTGATCTCCGCGTGCGTGCTCGGCGGCGTGTCGCTGATGGGCGGCCGCGCGACGATCTCGGGCGTCGTGATCGGCGTGCTGATCATGGGCACCGTGGAGAACGTGATGAACCTGCTGAACATCGACGCGTTCTACCAGTACCTGGTGCGCGGCGCGATCCTGCTCGCGGCCGTGCTGCTCGACCAGCTGAAGAACCGCGGCGTACGCGACTGACCGACCTGTTTCCACGGAGACGATCCGCATGACCATCGATACATCAGTGCACGGCGCGAACACGGCGGCGAGCGACGCGCGCTTCGCGCGCTACCCGAGCCTCGAGGATCGCGCGGTGCTGATCACGGGCGGCGCGACCGGCATCGGCGCGTCGTTCGTCGAGCACTTCGCCGAACAGGGCGCGCGCGTCGCGTTCGTCGACCTCGACGCGGCGGCCGGCGCCGCGCTGGCCGAACGCCTCGCGCACGTGCGGCATGCGCCGCTGTTCCTGTCCTGCGACCTGACCGACATCGACGCGCTGCGCCGCGCGATCGACGCGATCCGCGCACGCATCGGCGCGATCGCGGTGCTCGTGAACAACGCGGCGAACGACACGCGCCACACGATCGGCGACGTGACGCCCGCGTCGTTCGACGCGGGCATCGCGGTGAACCTGCGTCACCAGTTCTTCGCCGCACAGGCGGTGATCGACGACATGAAGCGGCAGGGCGGCGGCGCGATCATCAATCTCGGCTCGATCAGCTGGATGCTGAAGAACGGCGGCTATCCCGTCTACGTGATGGCGAAGGCGGCCGTGCAGGGCCTGACGCGCGGCCTCGCGCGCGATCTCGGCCCGTTCGGCATCCGCGTGAATTCGCTGGTGCCCGGTTGGGTGATGACCGACAAGCAGCGCCGGCTGTGGCTCGACGACGCGGGCCGGGCGGCGATCAAGGCCGGCCAGTGCATCGACGCCGAACTGCTGCCGGCCGATCTCGCGCGGATGGCGCTGTTTCTCGCGGCCGACGACAGCCGGATGATCACCGCGCAGGACGTGATCGTCGACGGCGGCTGGGCCTGACCGCTCGCACGACCTGCATCGTTTCTTCGACGAAGGAAAGGAGCTCACCATGACCGCCACGTCCTCGCGCGCATCGTCGTCCACCAGCCAGTCGCGCCGCGCGCGCCTGGCGGCCGCCGCCCAGCCGGTCAGCCCCGGCCCGCAGACGGCCGTGTTCGCGCAGGGCGTCGGCGCCGCGCATGCGGCGGTCGTCACGCTGTCGAACGCATCGCTGCGGCTCGACGTGCTGCCGCACCTCGGCGGCGGCATCGCGCGCTTCGACTGGCGCGGCGACAACGGCGTGCTGATGCCGGTGTTCCGCCGGTGCGAGCACCCGGAGACGGCGACGGACCCGGACGAGCTCGCGTGCTATCCGCTGCTGCCGTACTCGAACCGGATCGGCGACGGGCGCTTCGAATGCGACGGGCGCAAGGTCGCGGTGCCGCGCAACCGCCGCGACGAGCCGCTGCCGATCCATGGCGACGGCTGGCTCGCGCCGTGGCAGGTGGACGATGCGACCGACACGTCGCTGCAACTGTCGCTCGACCGCGCCGCCGGCGCGCCGTACGCGTTCCGTGCGATCCAGTCGTTCGAACTCGACGACGCGACGCTGTCGATCGCGCTGACGATCGAGAACGCGGGCCGCGCGCGGCTGCCGTTCGGGCTCGGCGTGCATCCGTTCCTCGTGCGCGATGCGGCGACCGAACTCGCCGCGGCGGCGGGCGGGCTGTGGTTGTCGGGCGCCGATTTCCTGCCGGTGCGGCACGTCAGCGTGCCGCCGGCCTGGCAGTTCGGCGTCGCGTATCCGCTGCCGGCCACGCTCGTCAATCACGCGTTCACCGGCTGGGGCGGCCACGCGACGGTGAGCTGGCCGCGCCGCCGGCTGTCGCTGACCGTCGCAGCCGACGCCGACGCGTACGTGCTCTATACGCCGCCGGGCGCGGATTTCTTCTGCTTCGAGCCGGTCGATCATCCGATCAATGCGGTGAACCTGCCGGGCGGCGCGAGCGCGCACGGGATGACGCTGCTCGCGCCCGGCGAGCGG
Organism: Burkholderia sp. AcTa6-5; assembly: GCF_017815075.1. Lineage (NCBI taxonomy): Bacteria > Pseudomonadati > Pseudomonadota > Betaproteobacteria > Burkholderiales > Burkholderiaceae > Burkholderia > Burkholderia sp. AcTa6-5. The sequence goes on from NZ_JAGIQE010000006.1 coordinate 84,596, forward strand.
CTCACGCGGCGTTTCGCGTTCACCGTCGGGCGCACCGATGTGCGCAGCAATGCCGCGACACGCGAGGGACACCGGCGACGCGGGTAAAATACGCGGTCTACCAACGGTTTGCCGCGAGTATCCGCCATGTCTTCCCCGCTTACTTTCATTGAATCGCTGCGCGCCGCGTGGCAGCGCACGAATTCGCTGCTGTGCGTCGGCCTCGATCCCGAGCCGTCGCGCTTTCCCGTGCAGTTCGACGGCCAGCCCGACGCGATCTTCGAATTCTGCCGGCAGATCGTCGACGCGACCGCGCAGTACGCGAGCGCGTTCAAGCCGCAAATCGCGTACTTCGCCGCGCATCGCGCGGAAGACCAGCTCGAGCGGCTGATCGCGCATATCCATCTCCAGCATCCGGGCCTGCCCGTGATCCTCGACGCGAAGCGCGGCGACATCGGCAGCACGGCCGAGCAGTACGCGCGCGAAGCGTTCGAGCGCTATCGCGCGGACGCCGTCACGGTGAACCCGTACATGGGCTACGACTCGGTCGAGCCGTACTTCGAGCATGAAGGCAAGGGCGTGATCGTGCTGTGCCGCACGTCGAACCCGGGCGGCTCGGACCTGCAGTTCCTCGATACGAACGGGCGGCCGCTGTACCAGGTCGTCGCCGATCTCGCGGCGAACAAGTGGAACGCGAGGAACGGCCAGCTCGGCCTCGTGGTCGGCGCGACGTTCCCGAAGGAAATCGAGATCGTGCGCGGGATCGTCGGCGACATGCCGCTGTTGATCCCCGGCATCGGCGCGCAGGGCGGCGACGTGCAGGCGACCGTCAACGCGGGCCGCACGGCCGACGGCACCGGGATGATGATCAACTCGTCGCGCGCGATCCTGTACGCGAGCAAGGGCGAGGATTTCGCTGAAGCCGCGGCGCTTGCCGCGCAGAAGACGCGCGACACGATCAACGCGCATCGCTGAAATACCGGCCGCCCGCCCCGGGCGGCCTTCGACCGCCGCGCCCGCGTCCGCGGGCCGCGCGCGTTCATCGCGTGGTCGCCGTTCTGGCGCACGCGAACAACTTCCCGTCGCTTCCGTATCGCATGCGCGCAATTTAGTCGCGCGATGCTGCCGGTTGTCACCGATCCGTCACAAAAATGTCAAGAAAAGGAGCGACGCCATGCCCAAGCTGTCCCGCCGTCTTCTGAGCACGTTCGCCGCGTCGCTGTGCATGACGTTCGCCCATGCGGCCGACCTGTCGCACTGGCCGGCCGACAGCGCGAAGGCGCTGAACGCGATGATCGCCGCGCACGCGAACCGCGGCGACTACGCGGTGTTCGACGCCGACAACACGACCTACCGCTATGACCTCGAGGAAGCGCTGCTGCCGTATCTCGAGAACCATGGGGTGCTGACGCGCGATTCGCTCGATCCGTCGCTGAAGCTGATCCCGTTCAAGGATTCCGCCGACTACCGGGAATCGCTGACGAGCTACTACTACCGGCTCTGCGAGATCGACGATCTGGTCTGCTATCCGTGGATCGCGCAGGCGTTTGCCGGGCAGTCGCTCGCCGACCTGAAGCGCCACATCGACGCGATGCTCGCCGACGGCAAGCCGATTCCGATCCGCTACTGGCAGGGCGACAAGGTGGTCGACGGCACGGTGAACCCGCCGCGCTTCTTCCGCGGGATGCAGGAGCTGTACAACGCGCTGCGCGAGAACGGGATCGACGTCTACGTGATGACGGCCGCGCACGAGGAGCTCGCGCGGCTCGTGCTGGCCGACCCGAAGTACGGCTACAACGTGAAGCCGCAGAACGTGATCGGCGTGACGACGCTGCTGCGCAACCCGGCGACCGGCGCGCTGACGACGTCGCGGCTGCAGATCAAGGCCGGCAAGTACGACGAGGCTGCGAACCGCAATCTCGTGATCACGCCGTTCCTGATGAACCCGATGACGTGGTACGAAGGCAAGCTCGGTTCGATCGTCGGCTGGATCGATCAGTGGAAGAAGCCGGTGCTCGTCGCGGGCGACACGCCGACGTCCGACGGCTACATGCTGCTGAACGCGACCGACGTCGCGCGCGGCGGCGTGCGCGTGTGGGTCAACAAGAAGGACAAGCAGATGACGCAGATCCGCGCGTGGTCGGACGAATCGGCCGCGAAGCAGAAGGCGCTCGGGCTGCCGGTGACGGCGGACAAGAACTGGATCGTCGTGAAGCCCGACGCGATCCAGTAAGCGAGTAGAGCGGGCGCGGCACGCGCGCCCCGCCCGGTCAGCGTTCGCGCTCGTCGAGCAGCTTCAGCAGCCCGCGCAGCGCATGCGCGGCCGCCTGCGTGCGGATCTGTTCGCGATCGCCCTTGAACACGAGCGTCTCGACGTCGGTATGCAGCCGGTTGCTCCAGCCGAACGACACGGTGCCGACCGGCTTGTTCTCGCTGCCGCCGCCCGGGCCCGCGATGCCGGTGACGGACAGCGCGACCTGCGCGCGGCTGTTGCGCAGCGCGCCTTCGGCCATCGCGCGCGCGACGGGCTCGCTGACCGCGCCGTGCTTGTCGATCAGGTCGGCCGGCACGCCGATCATCTCGATCTTGGCCTGGTTCGAATACGTGACGAAGCCGCGCTCGAACCACTGGCTGCTCCCGGAAATATCGGTGATCGCCGCGGCGATCATGCCGCCGGTGCAGGATTCGGCGGTGGCGAGCGTCAGGTGCTCGTCACGCAGCTTGTTGCCTGCGCGGATCGCAAGCTGGTGGACGACGGAATCGGTTGGCATGCGCGTCGGGAAACGGGAGTCGGGAAATCGGTCAGCCGGCGACGGAGCGCCACAGCGCGATCACCAGCAGCGTCATGAACGCGGCGACGAGGTCGTCGACCATGATGCCGAGCCCGCCTTTCAGGCGGCGGTCGAAGTAGCGGATCGGCGGCGGCTTGAGCATGTCGAAGAAGCGGAACGCGACGAACGCCCACAGCTGGCCGACGAAGGTCGCGGGCGTGACGAACAGCATCACGAGCCAGATCGCGACGATCTCGTCCCAGACGACGGCGCCCGGATCGGACACGCCGGCCTTCTTCGCGGTGAAACCGGTGACCCAGGTGCCGGCCACGAAGCCGACGGCGATCAGCGCCCACCATTCGGGCACCGTCAGGTAGCGGTTGAGCACGACGAACGTGAGCCAGCCGAACAGCGAGCCGAACGTGCCGGGCATGATCGGCGCGAGCCCGCTGCCGAAGCCGAGCGACACGATATGCGCCGGGTGCGACAGCATGAAGCGGGCCGTCGTGCGGGTCGGCGCGGGCGGCGCGGCGCCGGGCTCGGCCGCGGCGTGCGCGTGCGTCGGATCAGTTTGCATGGAAGTGGTCGAAACCGTGCAACGTGAGAGCGAGGGGCGCGCCGGCGGCGTCGCGCCACGCGATGGCGGGTTGCGCCGACGGCGCGGACAACGCGCGTATTGTACCGATTCGCGTGACCGGCACGCCGGCCGTGGCGGCCGCCGCTTCGACCGCTGCGCGGGCCGCGACCGGCGCGGTGAAGCACAGTTCGTAGTCGTCGCCGCCGGCCAGCGTGCAGCGGCGCTGCACGTCGGCCGGCAGCGTCGCGAGCGCGGCCGAGCGCGGCACCGCGTCGGCGTCGATCTCGGCGCGCACGTTCGAGCGCGTCAGGATGTGCTGGAGGTCGCCGGCGAGGCCGTCCGACAGGTCGAGCGCCGCATGCGCGACGCCCGCGAGCGCAAGCCCCAGCGCGACGCGCGGCTCCGGACGCTCGAGCGCGCGCCGGAATGCGGCGGCTTCTTCCGCGCCGGCCGTCCATTCGCCGCGGGCGACGCCGAGGCCCGCGCGTGCATCGCCGAGCGTGCCGGACACCCATACGTCGTCGCCGTCGCGCGCGGCATCGCGCCGCAGCGCCGCGTCGGGCGAGACTTCGCCGAACACGGTCACGCACAGGTTCAGCGGCCCGCTCGTCGTGTCGCCGCCGATCAGCTCGCAACCGTAGCGCTCGGCCAGCGCGAACAGGCCGTCGCTGAACGCCTCGAGCCACGCCGCGTCGGCGCGCGGCAGCGCGCACGCGAGCGTGAACGCCCGCGGCGCGGCGCCCATCGCCGCGAGGTCCGACAGGTTGACCGCGAGCGTCTTGTGGCCGAGCGCGTCCGGCGCGACATCGGGGAAGAAGTGGCGGCCTTCCACCAGCATGTCCGTCGAAATGGCCAGCAATTTCCCGGATCGGGGCGCGATCAGCGCGCAATCGTCGCCGATGCCGAGCGTCGACGCGCGGGCGCCCTGCGCGGCGCGGCGCGTGAAGAAGCGTTCGATCAGCGAGAACTCGGAGAGGGCGGCTGGCACGGCGGGCGATCCGAAACGGTTGAAGGAACGGCATTGTACGAGGCGGGCGGCGGCGCGCCTGTACTGTCCAGTTCATTTTTGTCGCGGCTGTCGCACCCGAATCGCCGGTCTGGCGGCCGATGATTGGCGCTACAATGCCGTCGAACAGTTATTCTAATCCGCCCGTCACGAGACACATGTCCACCCAAGCCTCCTCCAAAGCCAAGCTCCGCGAAGCCGCGCTCGACTATCACGAATTTCCGACCCCCGGCAAAATCGCGATCGCCCCGACCAAGCAGATGATCAACCAGCGCGACCTCGCGCTCGCGTATTCGCCGGGTGTGGCGTACGCGTGCGAGGAGATCGTCGAGAATCCGCTGAACGCGGCGCGCTTCACCGCGCGCAGCAACCTGGTCGGCGTCGTGACGAACGGCACGGCGGTGCTCGGTCTCGGCAACATCGGCCCGCTCGCGTCGAAGCCGGTGATGGAAGGCAAGGCCGTGCTGTTCAAGAAATTCGCGGGCATCGACGTGTTCGACATCGAGCTGAACGAGTCGGACCCGCACAAGCTCGTCGACGTGATCGCCGCGCTGGAGCCGACCTTCGGCGGGATCAACCTCGAAGACATCAAGGCACCGGACTGCTTCATCGTCGAGCGCGAAGCGCGCAAGCGGATGAAGATCCCGGTGTTCCACGACGACCAGCACGGCACCGCGATCGTCGTGGCCGCGGCCGTCACGAACGGGCTGAAGGTCGTCAACAAGGACATCAAGAAGGTCAAGCTCGTCGCATCCGGCGCGGGCGCGGCCGCGCTCGCGTGTCTGGACCTGCTGGTCGACATCGGGCTGCCGCTCGAGAACATCACGGTGACGGACCTGGCCGGCGTGGTCTACAAGGGCCGCACCGAGCTGATGGATCCGGACAAGGAGCGTTTCGCGCGCGAAACCGACGCCCGCACGCTGGCCGAAGTGATCGACGGCGCGGACATCTTCCTCGGCCTGTCGGCCGCGGGTGTGCTGAAGCAGGAGATGGTGAAGGGCATGGCCGAGCGCCCGCTGATCCTCGCGCTCGCGAACCCGACGCCGGAAATCCTGCCGGAAGCGGCGCTCGAAGTGCGCCCCGACGCGATTCTCGCGACCGGCCGCACCGACTACCCGAACCAGGTCAACAACGTCCTGTGCTTCCCGTTCATCTTCCGCGGCGCGCTCGACGTCGGCGCGACGACGATCACGCGTGAAATGGAGATCGCGGCCGTCAATGCGATCGCCGAACTCGCGCAGCACGAGCAGAGCGACATCGTCGCGACCGCGTACGGTATCCAGGATCTGTCGTTCGGGCCCGAATACCTGATTCCGAAGCCGTTCGATCCGCGCCTGATCGTGAAGATCGCGCCGGCCGTCGCGCAGGCCGCGATGGACGGCGGCGTCGCGACGCGCCCGATCGAGGACATGGACGCGTACAAGCAGCATCTGCAGCAGTTCGTGTATCACAGCGGCACGACGATGAAGCCGATCTTCCAGATCGCGCGCGCCGCGCCGGAAGAGAAGAAGCGCGTCGTGTTCGCGGAAGGCGAAGAAGAGCGCGTGTTGCGCGCCGTTCAGATCATCGTCGACGAAAAACTCGCGAAGCCGATCCTGATCGGCCGTCCGTCGGTGATCGAGCACCGTATCCAGCGCTACGGCCTGCGCCTGAATCCGGGCGTCGACTTCACGGTCGTCAACACCGAGCACGACGAGCGCTACCGCGACTTCTGGCAGACGTATCACAAGCTGATGGCGCGCAAGGGCATCAGCGAGCAGCTCGCGCGCGTCGAGATGCGCCGCCGCACGACGCTGATCGGCTCGATGCTGGTGAAGAAGGGCGAAGCGGACGGGATGATCTGCGGCACGATCAGCACCACGCACCGCCATCTGCACTTCATCGACCAAGTGATCGGCAAGCGCCCGGGCTGCAGCGTGTACGCGGCGATGAACGGCCTCGTGCTGCCCGGCCGCCAGATTTTCCTCGTGGATACGCACGTGAACGTCGATCCGACCCCTGAGGAACTGGCCGAAATCACGATCATGGCCGCGGAAGAAGTGCGCCGCTTCGGCATCGAGCCGAAGGTCGCGCTGCTGTCGCATTCGAATTTCGGCACGAGCAACGCCCCTTCGGCGAAGAAGATGCGCGATACGCTCGCGATCCTGCAGGAAACCGCGCCGGAGCTGAAGGTGGACGGCGAAATGCACGGCGACGTCGCGCTCGACGCGGCGCTGCGCAAGGAAATCCTGCCGGAATCGACGCTGGAAGGCGACGCGAACCTGCTGATCCTGCCGAACATCGACGCCGCGAATATCGCGTACAACCTGCTGAAGACGGCCGCGGGCAACAACATCGCGATCGGGCCGATTCTGCTGGGCGCCGCGGAGCCCGTGCACGTGCTGACCGAATCGGCGACCGTTCGTCGCATCGTCAACATGGCGGCGCTGCTGGTCGCCGACGTCAACGCCGCACGCTGAGCCGGAACGAACCCGCGGCGCCGGTCGAACCGGCGTCCCGGGTCGGGCGAAATTGTAAACAAAGGCAAAAAGAGGCGTGCCCGCAAGGGGCACGCCGCGGGTAGGGCGCAACCGCGCTTCCCATAAAGCAACAGCAGCATCTCTCCACTCCGGATAGCGAGTGTGGCAAGGAGGCAGGGTCTTGCCATACGAGCGATGCCACCCGTATTTTATCTCATGTAAGATAAATGTAGTGTAATTTCGGTAAGAAATACGGAATCTCGAGTGCCGAGAGGCTTTCGATTCCCAAACGGACATTGATTCGCGCGGCCAATAACGCTACGCTAACGCCTTTGTTGGTCGTCAACTACTTGATTTAACAGCGGGAACCCTGGTTCATGGCACGCAAGTGGCTCCGCAACGGCGCGCTCGCGTCCGTCTTCGCGATGTTCGCGATGGGTATCGTCGGCACGCCGACGGGCAGTCTGGTTTCCGCCGCTTACGCACGGGAGGCCGTTCCGGCCGACGTGGCCGCGAGCGGGCTCGATACGATCCCGACCGCCCGTCTTCCGCGCGAGGCCGTGACCACGCTGGGCCTGATCGGCGCCGGCGGCCCCTATCCGTACGAGAAGGACGGCGTCGTGTTCGGCAACCGCGAGCGGATCCTGCCGAAGGCGAAGCGCGGCTACTACCATGAGTACACGGTGCCGACACCGCGTGCGCGCAATCGCGGCGCGCGCCGGATCGTCTGTGGCGGGCCGTTGCGCCGGATCGACAACTGTTATTACACGGGCGACCACTACACCAGTTTTAAACGTATTGTTGAATGACTTCGGGACGAATGGCATGAGCGACTCCATCTACGCGCACGATACGGCGGCGGCGGAACTGTTCGCGGCCGGCGACGGCAATCTGTTTCAGCGTGTGATTCAGTTGCACGCGGCGGCGCAGGCCGGCGGCACGCCGGAGCAACAGGAAGCCGAGCCCGGGCTTTCATCGAACGAGGAGCCTATGAGCCTTTTCACGACCGTGCGACCCAATCTCGTGCAGTCGATCCGCGCGTTCCGCGTGCAGGATCTCGCCGACGAAGCCGGTCGGCTCGGCCAGCATTTCCTGTATGCGTATTGCGGCGCCGCGCAGTCGAAGCAGGAAGTGATGGAAACGATCGCGACCTCGTTCCTGTTTCCGAAGCATTTCGGGAAGAACTACGACGCGCTGTACGACTGCCTCACCGACCTCGTCGCGAAGGCCGGCGCGCAGCCCGGTTTCGTGATCGTCCTCGAAGGGCTGCCGATCGCGCAGAAATTCGACAAGGAAGGGCGCGAAACGCTGCTCGACGTGTTCCGCGAGGCGGCCGAATTCTGGGCCGAGCGCAAGGTCGCGTTCCGCGTGTTCTACTCGTTCGCGTAAGCGCACGGTCGGCCCGCGCGGCCGATTCGGTAACAAGCCCGCTTCGAGCGGGCTTTTTTGCGTGTGCGATTCGCGCTCGGCTGCATGGCGCGGCGCGCTGACGCGCTTTACCACCCGCCCCAGCGCGCCGCCAACGCCGCGAGCACGGCCGCGCCGGCCGTCTCGGTACGCAGCACGCGCGGCCCGAGCGACAGCGCGGTGAACCCCCGTGCGCGGGCCGCATTTTCCTCGTCGGGCGACAGCCCGCCTTCGGGCCCGATCAGCAGCGTGACGGCCGCCGCGGGCGGCGCGTCGGGCAGCGACGCGAACGGGATGCTCGCGCGCGGGGACAGCAGCAGCCGCAGCTCGCCGTCGGCCGGCGCGGCCTGCCGCGCATCGAGCCATGCGTGGAAGCCGGCCACCGGTGCGACGTCGGGCACGCGGTTGCGTCCGCATTGCTCGCACGACGCGCGTACGACGCCGCGCCAGTGCGCGACGCGCTTGTCCGCCCGTTCGCCGGACAGCTTCACGACGCCGCGCGCGGTCGACAGCGGCACGACCGCCGCGACGCCGAGCTCGACGGCCTTCTCGATCACCCAGTCCATCTTGTCGCCGCCCGCGATCCCCTGCGCGAGCGTCACGCGATAGGGCGGCTCGGCCTCGACGGGCTCGAACGTATCGACCTGCACGAGCGCGCTGCGCTTGTCGACCTCGACGAGCCGTGCGCGGTACTGGCCGCCCGTGCCGTCGAACAACGCCAGCACGTCGCCCGGCTGCAGGCGCAGCACCTGCACGTGGCGCGCGACGTCGGCCGGCAATGCGAGCGTGGCGTCGGCGCGCAGCGCGACATCGACGAAAAAGCGCGGCACGGCCGCGGTGGTGGTGGCTTCGTTCATGCGTGTGGCGGTTTCGGTCATGCGTCGAGACGGCACCCGAGCGCCCAGCGGTAGCCGTCGAGATCCTCGATCTGCGCGAACCGGTCGCCCCAGAACTGGTCCTGCGGCGCGCTCAGCGATTTCGCGCCCGCATCGAGCGCGCGCTGCCAGGTGGCGTCGACGTCGTCGACATACAGATAGAACGATTGCGGCGCGGTGGCGTTCGCGTGCTTCGGCGTGAGCGCGGGCGAACCGAACGCGCCTTCGGGCGCGAACATCACGATCAGCTGGCCGCGATAGGCCATCTCGACGTGCATGATCGCGCCGTCCTCGTCGTGCACGTCGCGTACGGTGAAGCCGAATGCGGCCTTGAAGAACTCGATGGCCGCGCGCGCGTTGCGTACGGCCAGGTAGGGCGTCAACCAAGGCACGTTGGCCGGACGTGGATCGGTCATGAAAATCTCCTGTTGCTCGGTGTCGGCGCGTCGGCGCCTGCGCCGGTCTCATGCTGGAGCAGCGGAACGGTGCGGCCGTCCTGATGTTCAGCGGCGAACGCCCAGTGTATCGCGCAGTGCGCGCGGCAGGGTAAAGAGGGACGCATGCAGCCGCGCATCGTAATAGCGCAAGCCGCCGACGCGGCGGGCCGCGAGCCGTTCGTCGACGTCGTGCGCGAACAGCGCCGCCGCATCGAGCGTGTCGCTCGCGATCGCCATCAGCCACTGCGAGCCGTACAGCGGCACGTGCGCGGACAGCAGATCGACGACCGCGAAGCGCGCGCGCAGGTCGTCGAGCAGCGCGGCGATGCGCGCGGCATGGAACACCGGCGAGCCGAGATGCATCGAGATCACGCCGCGCGGCGTCAGGATCCGCTTGAGCCGTGCGTAGAAGTCGCGCGTGTAGAGGCCGGCCGCCGGCGAATCGGGCGGCGTGAGGTCGAACACGACGAGATCGAAATGTTCGACCGTCGACTCGACGAAATGCGCGGCGTCGCCGATCACGACCTCGACGCGCGGGTCGTCGAGCGCGCCCTGGTGCACGTCGTCGAGATAGCGGCGCGCCATCCCGACCACCTCGTCGTCGAGTTCGGCGATCACGATCCGCTCGATGCACGCGTGCTTGAGCAACTGGCGCGCGGCGCCGCCGTCGCCGCCGCCGAGCACGAGCGCCTTCCTCGGGCACGGATGCGCGAGCGCGGCCGGGTGCGTCATGCACTCGTGATAGACGAACTCGTCGCCGACCGACGTCATCGGCCGGCCGTCCAGCGTGAACAGCCGGCCGAGCTGCGGCGTTTCCCAGACTTCGATCTGCTGGTGCGCGGACGCGACGTGCGCGAGCCGCCGCGCATTCGGGAAGCCGTAGGTGGCGTCGGGCGTCGGGTGAAAGAGAAGGGTGGTGCTCACGGGCGGGCCGCTGGGGCAGGCAGTTCCGACGCCTGAATTATAGGAGGCGGGCGGTTCGACGGAAAACCGTGCCGGAACACTACGCGCCGACAAGGGAAATGTCGGCCCATCTGTTAAAATGACGAGCTTTGCAGCCCCGTCCGTTGGCTCCGTCCGCTTCGCGTCCGTCAGGCGCCGCACCGCGCGCCGGGAACGATTGACGCTCGAGCTTCCGGATGCCGCCGTGCCCCCGTTTCCTCGACTCGTTCTCCGGACTCGACATGACGACTTCGTCTCCCGCCTCCACCACCCTGATGGCCAACGCGATCCGTGCGCTCGCGATGGACGCCGTCCAGCAAGCGAACTCCGGCCACCCCGGCATGCCGATGGGCATGGCCGAAATCGGCGTCGCGCTGTGGTCGCGCCATCTGAAGCACAACCCGACGAACCCGCACTGGGCCGACCGCGACCGTTTCGTGCTGTCGAACGGCCATGGCTCGATGCTGCTGTACTCGCTGCTGCACCTGACCGGCTACGACCTGCCGATCGAAGAGCTGAAGAACTTCCGCCAGCTGCACTCGAAGACGCCGGGCCACCCGGAATACGGGATCACGCCGGGCGTCGAGACGACCACCGGCCCGCTCGGCCAGGGTCTCGCGAACGCGGTCGGCATGGCGCTCGGCGAAGCGCTGATGGCCGACGAGTTCAACCGTGACGGCGCGAAGATCGTCGATCACCACACGTACGTGTTCCTCGGCGACGGCTGCCTGATGGAGGGCATCTCGCACGAAGCCTGCTCGCTCGCGGGCACGCTGAAGCTGAACAAGCTGATCGCGCTGTACGACGACAACGGCATCTCGATCGACGGCGACGTCGTGAACTGGTTCCACGACGACACGCCGAAGCGCTTCGAAGCGTACGGCTGGAACGTGATCCCGAACGTGAACGGCCACGACGTCGATGCGGTCGACGCGGCCATCGCGAAGGCGAAGCTGTCGGACAAGCCGACGCTGATCTGCTGCAAGACGGTGATCGGCAAGGGCGCGGCGACCAAGGCCGGCGGCCACGACGTGCATGGCGCTGCGCTCGGCGCGGAAGAAATCGCGAAGACGCGCGAAGCACTTGGCTGGAAGTGGGAGCCGTTCGTGATTCCGCAGGAAGTCTACGCGGCATGGGACGCGAAGGAAGCCGGCAAGCGCGCCGAGTCCGAATGGGACGCGACGTTCGCGGCCTATCGCGCGAAGTTCCCGGCAGAAGCCGCCGAATTCGAGCGCCGGATGGCGAACAAGCTGCCGGCCGACTGGGCCGAGAAGGCTGCCGCGATCATCGCCGGCGCGAACGAGCGCGCCGAGACGGTCGCGACCCGCAAGGCGTCGCAGCAGGCGATCGAAGGCCTCGCTGCCGCGCTGCCCGAGCTGCTCGGCGGCTCGGCCGACCTGACCGGCTCGAACCTGACCAACTGGAAGGCGTCGAAGGCGGTGCGCGCGAATCCGGAAGGCGCGGGCGTGCTGCTCGGCAACCACATCAACTACGGCGTGCGCGAATTCGGCATGAGCGCCGCGATCAACGGCCTCGCGCTGCACGGCGGCCACAAGCCGTTCGGCGGCACGTTCCTGACGTTCTCCGACTATAGCCGCAACGCGCTGCGCGTGGCCGCGCTGATGAAGGTGCCGTCGATCTTCGTGTTCACGCACGATTCGATCGGCCTCGGCGAGGACGGCCCGACGCACCAGTCGATCGAGCACGTGTCGAGCCTGCGCCTGATCCCGAACCACGACGTCTGGCGTCCGGCCGATACGGTCGAGACGGCCGTCGCATGGACCCACGCGGTCGCCGCCGACCGTCCGTCGAGCCTGATCTTCAGCCGCCAGAACCTCGCGTTCAACCCGCGTACCGATGCGCAGATCGCCAACATCGAGAAGGGCGGCTACGTGCTGAAGGACTGGGATGAAGAGATCGTCGCGCGCAAGATCATCCTGATCGCGACGGGCTCGGAAGTCGAACTCGCGATGAAGGCCGTCGAACCGCTCGCGCAGCAGGGCATCGCGGCGCGCGTCGTGTCGATGCCGTCGACCAACGTGTTCGATCGCCAGAACGCCGAATACCGCGAACGCGTGCTGCCGCACGGCGTGCGCCGCGTCGCGATCGAAGCGGGCGTGACGAGCTTCTGGCACAAGTACGTCGGCCTCGAAGGCGGCGTCGTCGGGATCGACACGTTCGGCGAATCGGCGCCGGCCGGCGTGCTGTTCAAGTACTTCGGCTTCACCGTCGAGCACGTCGTCGAGACGGCCAAGGCCGTGCTGGCCTAAAAGCCTACGCGGCGCGCGCCACCCGTTGCGCGCGTCGCACCGTGAAGCTGCACGAAACGAATTTTTTCAGCCATCAGGAGATAACCATGACGATTCGCGTCGCAATCAACGGCTACGGCCGTATCGGCCGCAACACGCTGCGCGCGTTCTATGAAAACGGCAAGAAGCACGATCTCGAGATCGTCGCGATCAACGACCTGGGCGATGCGAAGACCAACGCGCACCTGACCCAGTACGACACCGCGCACGGCAAGTTTCCGGGCGAAGTGTCGGTCGACGGCGACTACCTCGTCGTGAACGGCGACAAGATCCGCGTGCTGGCGAACCGCAACCCGGCCGAACTGCCGTGGGGCGAGCTGGGCGTCGACGTCGTGATGGAATGCACGGGCTTCTTCACGACGAAGGAAAAGGCGAGCGCGCACCTGAAGGGCGGCGCGAAGAAGGTGATCATCTCGGCGCCGGGCGGCAAGGACGTCGACGCGACGATCGTCTACGGCGTGAACCACGACGTGCTGAAAGCCGAGCACACGGTCATCTCGAACGCATCGTGCACGACGAACTGCCTCGCGCCGCTCGTCAAGCCGCTGAACGACAAGATCGGCCTCGAAACCGGCCTGATGACGACGATTCACGCGTACACGAACGACCAGGTGCTGACGGACGTCTATCACGAAGACCTGCGCCGCGCGCGCTCGGCGACGCACAGCCAGATCCCGACGAAGACGGGTGCGGCATCGGCCGTCGGCCTCGTGCTGCCGGAACTGAACGGCAAGCTCGACGGTTACGCAATCCGCGTCCCGACGATCAACGTGTCGATCGTCGACCTGTCGTTCATCGCGAAGCGCGACACGACGGTCGAGGAAGTCAACGCGATCATGAAGGAAGCATCGGAAGGCGCGCTGAAGGGCATCCTCGGCTACAACGACGCACCGCTGGTGTCGATCGACTTCAACCACAACCCGGCTTCGTCGACGTTCGACGCGACGCTGACCAAGGTGTCGGGCCGCCTCGTGAAGGTGTCGAGCTGGTACGACAACGAGTGGGGTTTCTCGAACCGCATGCTCGATACGGCAATCGCATTCGCGAACGCGAAGTAATCGCGCACGTCGCTCGGCCGCTGAAGGCGGCCGGCGTGGCGAACGAACCCGGCCCGGAGTTTTCCGGCCGGGTTTTTTATTGCCCGGCGTTCGCCGTCACGTGCTCGATCGCATCGACGAAAGCCCGTTTGAGCGGGCTGTCGAGATCGGTCCACGCGAGGCCGATGCCGCTGCGGTGACCGGCCAGATCGAGTGGCCGCGCGAGCACGTTCGGCGGCAGCGCGCTCGCCGCCTGCGCCGGGATCAGCCCGATCCCCATTCCCGCCGCGACGAGCGCGAGCATCGTCGTGAATTCGCCGAACTCCTGCGCAATCTCGAGCGTCGTGCCTGCACGGCTCAGCGCGAGCAGCATGTCGTCGTGAAAGCCAGGCGCATAGCGGCGTGCGAGCACGAACGCGGGGTGGCCGCGCAGGTCGGCCGGCGCGATCGCATCGCGCGCGGCCAGCGGATGGTCGAGCGGCAGCGCGACGACGAACCCTTCCTCGAGCACCACGCGCGTGTCGATGCCCGCATACGCGGCCGGCAGCCGGATCATCCCGAAGTCGATCCGCCGGTCGCGTAGCGCGGCGATCTGGTCGGGCGTCGGCATGTCCTTCAGTTCGAGCGCGATCGACGGATAGCGTTCGCGCATCGTGCGCAGCACGGCCGGCAGCAGCGTCGGCAACACCGACGACACGAACGCGATCCGCAGCGTGCCGATTTCGCCGCGGCTCGACAGCCGCGCCATCTGTTCCGCGCGCGCGGCCTGCTGCAGCGTTGCCCGCGCTTCGGGCAGGAACACGCGCCCGGTGTCGCTCAGCTCGACCTTGTGCCGGTCGCGCTCGAACAGGCGCGCGCCGAGTTCCGCCTCGAGCGCCTTGATCTGCATGCTCAGCGCGGGCTGCACGATGCACAGGCGCTGCGCGGCGCGCCCGAAATGCAGGTCTTCCGCGAGCGTGACGAACGCGCGCAATTGCTTGAGTTCCATGGGCGGTGGCGGGCACGAGAGAGCGGTAATCAATTTTCATGATAACCGGATCAAAAAAGACCATTGGCGCGGACCCGGCCGGCGGTCGAAGATACCGTCAACGCGAGACCGGCCGCGACGGGCAGCCGGCTCGACTGGCACGAGGAGACATCCATGACCCACGCGCTTGACCGGTTCCGCCTCGACGGCCGCCGCGCGCTGATTACCGGCTCCGGCCGCGGGATCGGGCTGACGCTCGCCCGCGGGCTCGCGGAAGCTGGCGCGGCAATCGTCATCAACGATCGCAATGAAGAGAAGGCCGCGACGCTCGCGCGCCAGTTTCGCGATGAAGGCTTCGCGGCCGACCATGCGGTGTTCGACGTGGCTGAGCACGCGCAGGTACGCGCGGCGGTCGACGATTTCGAGGCGCGCGTCGGCGCGATCGACATTCTCGTGAACAACGCGGGCATCCAGCGTCGCGCGCCGCTCGACGCCTTCGACCCGGACGACTGGCATGCGCTGATGCGCGTGAATCTCGACGGCGTATTCAACGTCGCGCAGGCGGTCGCGCGGCACATGATCGCGCGCGGCCGCGGCAAGATCATCAACATCTGCTCGGTGCAGAGCGAGCTCGCGCGGCCGACGATCGCGCCGTATGCGGCGACCAAGGGCGCGGTGCGGATGCTGACCAAAGGGATGTGCGCGGACTGGGCGCGCCACGGGATCCAGGCGAACGGCCTTGCACCCGGCTATTTCGAAACCGAACTGAATCGCGCGCTGGTCGACGACGCGGCGTTTTCGGACTGGCTGTGCAAGCGCACGCCGGCCGGCCGCTGGGGGCAGGTCGACGAGCTGTGCGGCGCGGCGATCTTCCTCGCATCGGCCGCATCCGATTTCGTGAACGGGCAGACGCTGTTCGTCGACGGCGGGCTGACGAGTGCGGTCTGACAAGGAGAATGTCGTGCGTATGCGTTGCATGTGTGTGGTGATCCACGGGCCGAACGACCTGCGGGTCGAGGAGCAGGACGCGGGCGAGATCGGCCCGGGCCAGGTGCGCGTCGACGTCGCGATGGGCGGCATCTGCGGCTCCGACCTCCATTACTTCCGGCATGGCGGCTTCGGCGCGATCCGGCTGCGGCAGCCGATGGTGCTCGGCCACGAGGTCGCCGGCACGGTCGCGGAAGTGGCGCCGGACGTGACGTCGGTGAAGGTCGGCGATCGCGTCGCGGTCAATCCGAGCCGGCCGTGCGGCGCATGCCGCTACTGTCTCGAAGGGCTGCCGAACCAGTGTCTCGACATGCGCTTCTACGGCAGTGCGATGCGGATGCCGCACGTGCAGGGCGCGTTCCGCAATGCGCTCGTGTGCGACGCGGTGCAATGCGTGAAGGTCGCCGATCACGTGCCGCTGTCGCTCGCGGCGCTGGCCGAGCCGTTCGCGGTCGGGCTGCACGCGGTGTCGCGCGCGGGCCCGCTGATCGGCAAGCGCGTGCTCGTGTCGGGTTGCGGGCCGATCGGCGTGCTGGCGGTCGCGGCGGCGCGCGTGCACGGCGCGGCGGAGATCGTCGCGACGGATGTCGTCGAAGCGCCGCTGGCGGTGGCGAGCGCGCTCGGCGCGGACCGCACGATCAATGCGGCGGCCGATACCGGCTGGGTCGAGCGCTACAGCGCCGACAAGGGCACGTTCGACGTGATGATCGAGTGTTCGGGCAATGCGCGTGCATTGCGCGACGGGTTGGACGTGATGCGTCCGCGCGGTGCCGTCGTGCAGCTCGGGCTCGGCGGCGACGTGAGCCTGCCGCAGAACGTGATGGTCGCGAAGGAGCTGTCGATCTGCGGCTCGTTCCGCTTTCACGCGGAATTCGCGCTCGCGGTGCAACTGATCAACGCGGGGCGCGTCGACCTGCGGCCGGCCGTCACGCGCGTGTTCCCGATGCGCGACGCGAACCTCGCGTTCGAACTGGCCGGCGATCGCCAACGTGCGATGAAGGTGCTGATCGATTTCGCGAACGAGGCCGCGTGACGGTGCGGCGTTAGCGTCGCGACGGCAGCGGCGCCCTTTGCAAAAAAGGCACGCCCGCGATGCGCGGCGCGTGCCTTTTTCGTCGTGCGGCGGAAACGGATTGCCGGCCCGCCGCATGACTGCGTGACCGGCCGCGTGCCGACGCGGCGCGGGAGGATTACGCGCCGGGCGTCGGGAAGAACACGCCTGCGCGCTGCGCGGCGTTCGCGATGTGCGTTTCGATCGCGGTGCCGGCGGCGGCCGCATCGCGCGCGATCAGCGCGTCGACGATCGCGCGGTGCTCGTGCCACGTCGACAGCAGCAGCTCGCGCCGGTAGAACGGCATGCGCTGGCTTTCCTTCATGATGTCCGCGCTGCTGCGCAGGATCGACTCGATCGCCGCATTCCCGGCCAGATGAATGATCCGCATGTGGAAGTCGAAGTCGAGCCGCGATGCCTCGTCGAGCGCGCTTTCGGTCAGCGCGACGTGCAGGTCGGCGAGGTTGTCCTCGAACCACGCGATGTCATCGTCGCTGACGACGTGCGCGGCCATCCGTGCGGCGAAGCCTTCGAGCGCATAGCGCATCTGGTACGTATCGGGCGGCGACGACTGCTCGGCGAATTGCCACGGATGCGCGGCCGACGCCTGCGCGCTTTCGACGTACACGCCCTTGCCCGCGCGGATGCGCAGCATCCCGAGCGCCTCGAGCGTCGACAGCGCCTCGCGCAGCGACGCGCGGCTGATCTCCAGCTCCTCGGAGAGCTGGCGCTGGGCCGGCAGCAGGCTGCCGACCGGATACACGCCTGCCTCGATCCGGTCGCGGATCGTCGCGATGGCGGCGTCGGTCACGGTGTGCGGAACGTTCTTCATGATATGAGTGATGGCCGGTCTGACCAGCATTGTAATCCGCACGCGCTCGGCGCATCAGCGGCCTACGGGTAAGCCACGATCAAGCCGATTCCGGCGCGTTCCGGCCCCGCTGGAGGGGCGGGAAATCCCTATTTTGTTCGTCCTTGACGCGACTATATCGGCTTCCTACTATCCACCATAACATCACTGGTCTTACCAGTATGAACAGACGAAACTGCAACCGTTGGATCGGGAGAGCGCCGTGTCGAAATTCCTCAATTCGCTGTTTGGCCGGGTAGTCGTCGCATTGATACTAGGGGTCGCGCTCGGCGCGTTCTTCCCGCATTTCGCCGAGTCGCTGCGTCCACTCGGCGACGGCTTCCTGAAGCTGATCAAGATGGTCATCGGCCCGATCGTATTCTGCGTCGTGGTCAGCGGGATGGCCAATGCGGGCGACCTGAAGAAGGTCGGCCGGGTCGGCCTGAAGGCCGTCGTCTACTTCGAGGTGATGACGACGCTCGCGCTCGGCATCGGGCTCGTCCTCGCCTGGGTCACGCGCCCGGGCGTCGGGATGAACATCGACCTGCGCTCGCTCGACGCGGCGTCGCTGTCGACGTACGCGAAGAACGCCGAAAGCCTGAAGGACACGGCCGGCTACCTGATGAAGATCATCCCCGACACCGCGATCGACGCGTTCGCGAAGGGCGACATCCTGCAGATCCTCGTGTTCGCGGTGCTGTTCGGCTCCGCGCTGTCACTGCTCGGCGACAAGGCGCAGCGCGTCAATTCGCTGATCGAGGAACTGTCGCACGTGTTCTTCAAGATCATCGGCTTCATCATCAAGCTCGCGCCGCTCGGCGTGCTCGGCGCGATCGCGTTCACGACCGGCAAGTACGGCGTCGCGTCGCTCAAGCAGCTCGGCTACCTCGTCGCGGTGTTCTACCTGAGCTGCTTCGTGTTCGTCACGGTCGTGCTCGGCGTGGTGATGCGGCTCGCGGGCTTCTCGGTGTTCAAGCTGATCCGCTACCTGCGCGAGGAACTGTCGATCGTGCTCGGCACGGCGTCGTCTGATGCGGTGCTGCCGCAGGTGATGAGCAAGCTCGAATACATGGGCATCAAGGATTCGACGGTCGGCCTCGTGATCCCGACCGGCTATTCGTTCAATCTCGACGGCTTCTCGATCTACCTGACGCTCGCGGTGCTGTTCATCGCGCAGGCCACCAACACGCCGCTGTCCACGCACGACCTGATCGTCGTGCTGCTCGTGTCGCTCGTGACGTCGAAGGGCGCGCACGGCATCCCCGGCTCGGCGATCGTGATTCTCGCGGCGACGCTGTCGGCGATTCCCGCGATTCCGGTGCTCGGCCTCGTGCTGATCCTGCCGGTCGACTGGTTCGTCGGCATCGCCCGCGCGCTGACCAACCTGATCGGCAACTGCGTCGCGACGGTGGTCGTCGCGGTGTGGGAGAACGACATCGACCGCGCTCGGGCGACGCGCGTGCTGAACCGCGAGCTGCGCTACGTGGCCGACGCGCCGGACGCCGCCGCACCGGTCGCCGGCGATCAGGCCCACGCGCTCTGAACACCGCTCTCGCGCGGCGCGGCTTCCCCGGCCGCACCGCGCGACCGACCTTCATGCGACCGGCGCGCTGACGCGCCGGCGCCTCTCAACATAATGGAGACGACATGGCAGCCCCCATCCTCGATCCGAACGCGCCGGCTTTCACGCGGCGCTACATGAACCTCGCCGACCCGCGCCTGGGCGCGCAGGCGCTCTTCGCCAGCGACGAATTCTTCGCGCCGAAGGAGCGGATGCTCGATCCCGAGCCGGCCGTGTTCATTCCCGGCAAGTACGACGACCACGGCAAGTGGATGGACGGCTGGGAAACGCGCCGCAAGCGTACGACCGGCCACGACTTCTGCGTGGTGCGTCTCGCGCGGCCGGGCGTGATTTATGGCGTCGATCTCGATACGAGCCACTTCACCGGCAACTTCCCGCCGGCCGCGTCGATCGACGCGTGCGCGGTGGACGGCGACACGCCGCCGGACGACGCCGAGTGGCGCACGATCGTCCCCGCGACGACGCTGCAGGGCAATTCGCATCACTACGTGAGCGTCGACGATGCGCGGCCGGTCACGCACCTGCGTGTGAACCTGTATCCGGACGGCGGGCTCGCGCGGCTGCGCGTGTACGGCCAGCCGCAGCGCGACTGGCGCCACGTGCCGGCGGGCGAGCTCGTCGATCTCGCGGCGATCGAGAACGGCGGCTATCTGGTGGCCGCGAACAACCAGCACTTCGGCCCGGCCTCGCAGATGCTGATGCCGGGGCGCGGCGCGAACATGGGCGACGGCTGGGAAACGCGGCGCCGCCGCGAGCCGGGCAACGACTGGGCGATCGTCGCGCTCGCGCGGCCGGGCATCATCCGGCGCGTCGAGGTCGACACGGCGTTCTTCAAGGGCAATTTCCCCGACCGCTGCTCGCTGCAGGCCGCGCAGGTGACGGGCGGCACCGACGATTCGCTCGTCACGCAGGCGATGTTCTGGGCCGAACTGCTCGGCGAGCAGAAGCTGCAGATGGACCACGTGCACACGTTCGATCAGCTCGCGGCACTCGGCCCCGTCACGCACGTGCGGTTCAACATCTTCCCGGACGGCGGCGTGTCGCGCCTGCGTCTGTGGGGCGAGCCGGCTTGAAGGAGGGCAGCGGCATGAGCGGAACTCCGATCCTGCGCGTCGAGCGCCTGACCCGCGAAGCGTTCGCGCCGTTCGGCGACGTGATCGCGCTCGAAGGCGCGCGGCATTTCCCGATCAACGGCGGCACGACCGAGCGCTTTCACGATCTCGCGACGATCGACGTGTGCGCGGACGGCGGCCGGCCGCTCGTCAGCGTGTTTCGTGCGCAGCCGCGCGCGCTGCCGGTCGCGGTCACGCTGATGGAGCGCCACCCGCACGGCAGCCAGGCATTCATCCCGCTCGCGGCGGTGTCGCGCTACGCGATCGTCGTCGCGCCGGCCGGCGAATTCCGGCCCGACGCGATGCGCGCGTTCCTGGCCGAGGGCTGGCAGGGCGTCAATTATGCGAAGGGCGTCTGGCACCATCCGCTGCTCGCGCTCGATGCGGTCAGCGATTTCGTGATCGTCGATCGTGGCGGCCCGCAGCCGAACTGCGACGAGATCCCGCTGGAACGCGCGTGGGCGCTCGATTTCGAGCCGGCCTGCGCGCGCGCCGAAGGGCTTTCGTAAGCATGCCGGGCGCGCGGCACGCGCGCCGAAAAAGCACACGGCCCGGGTGGCGAGATGCCGGCCGGGCCGTGCCGTGTGCGGGTGGCGCGATTCAGTGCTTGCGGTGCGGGCAGTTCTCGGTCGTGCACGAACCGTACATCGCGAGCGAGTGCTCCTGGAGCCGGAAGCCGCGCTCCTTCGCGATTGCCTGCTGGCGGCTCTCGATCTCGGCGTCGAAGAATTCCTCGACGCGGCCGCAATCGAGGCACACGAGGTGGTCGTGGTGCGAACCTTCGTTCAGCTCGAACACCGCCTTGCCGGACTCGAAGTTGCTGCGCGACAGCAGGCCGGCCTGCTCGAACTGCGTGAGCACGCGATAGACGGTGGCGAGCCCGATGTCGAGCTGCTCGTTGAGCAGGTTGCGGTAGACGTCTTCGGCCGTCAGGTGGCGCACGGGGCTCTGCTGGAAGATCTCGAGAATCTTGAGGCGCGGTAGGGTGGCCTTTAGCCCGATATTCTTGAGATCCGTCGGATTGGTCATGGCTAGGCATCCCTAGAGTACAATGCAGGGCTTCAATGTTACCGGCTTTTCGCCGTTCCAGATATACGCGCGGCCTGCACGCGGGCCAGCACGGTGAAGGAAATGATCCCAGAATCGCTTTCGCACTTTCAGAGGAGTCGCATGCGGAGTGCCATCATCGCTGCCGCCGCCGTCGTCGCGCTGGCGGGTTGTTCGTCGTACGACAGCGTGACGCAGCGCATCGCGCAGAGCATCACGCCGTATCGGATCACCGTCGTGCAGGGCAACTTCGTGTCGCAGGAGAAGGCCGCCCAGTTGCAGGTCGGCATGACGCGCGAGCAAGTCCGCGCGCTGCTCGGCACGCCGCTGCTCGCGGACATGTTCCACGCGGATCGCTGGGATTACCTCTTCTACTTCAAGCGCGGCTCGACGTCGATCGTCCAGCAGCGCGACCTCGTGGTGACCTTCGCGGGCGATCGCGTCGCCAGCTGGACCGGCGCCGACAACCTGCCGTCCGAGCTCGACCTGCTGGCCGACATCGACGGCGACCGCGGCGGCAAGAAGGCGAAGGCCGCTGCCGCGGCGAAGAAGGCGTCCGAAGCCGCTGCGGCCGCGAGCGCCGCGCAGGCTGCCGCTGCCGCGAGCCCGGCTACCGAGCCGGCGCCCGGCGCGGTGGTCGACCAGGATGCGAACGCCCAGGCGGCGCGCGCGGCGAACCGTGCGACCAACCAGGTGTCGGGGCAGGGTTCGGGGTCGCGCCGGTTCACGCCGGCCGCGCAGGCCTCGGGCGGCGCGCCGGTGCCGGGCGGCCAGCCGCCGGGCGCCGCGCCGGCGATCCAGCCGCAGTTCCAGTTCCATCGTCCGCCGCAGCCGAACGCGACGAACGAAGCGGCGCCGCCGGTCGGCCCGCAAGGCTCGGACAACCTGCAGAACCAGCCGCTCACCGCCCCGGCGCAGTAAGCGGCCGGCCTGCGGAAACGGGGCGGCATGCGCCGCCCGCCTTTAGACCTGTCGTGTAGAAAGCCATGAAGATTGCGATTGCCGGCGCATCGGGCCGAATGGGCCGGATGCTGATCGAAGCCGTTCTCAACGATGCCGACGCGCAGCTCGTCGGCGCGCTCGACCGCGCCGGTTCGCCGTTCCTCGGCCAGGACGCCGGTGCGTTCGTCGGCAAGGACACCGGCGTCAAGCTGACCGACGACCTCGACGCCGTGTTCGCACAGGCCGACTATCTGATCGATTTCACGCGTCCGGAAGGCACGATGGCCCACATCGAGGCCGCGTTGCGCCACGACGTGAAGCTCGTGATCGGCACGACCGGCTTCACCGCCGAGCAGAAGGCCGAGTTGCAGGCCGCGGCGGGCAAGATCGGCATCGTGTTCGCGGCGAACATGAGCGTCGGCGTGAACGTCACGCTGAAGCTGCTCGAATTCGCGGCGCAGCATTTCTCGCACGGCTACGACATCGAGATCATCGAAGCGCATCACCGCCACAAGGTCGATGCGCCGTCGGGCACCGCGCTGATGATGGGCGAGGCCGTCGCCGGCGCGCTCGGCCGCTCGCTCGACGACTGCGCGGTGTACGGCCGCCACGGCGTGACCGGCGAACGCGATCCGTCGTCGATCGGCTTTGCCGCGGTGCGCGGCGGCGACATCGTCGGCGACCACACCGTGCTGTTCGCCGGGATCGGCGAGCGCATCGAGATCACGCACAAGTCGTCGAGCCGCGTGTCGTACGCGCAGGGCGCGTTGCGTGCGGTCCGCTTCCTGTCGGCGCGCGACGCCGGCCTGTTCGACATGCAGGACGTGCTCGGCCTGCGCTGACCCGCGAGGAAACTCCGATGGCGATTCCCACCGGCGTTGTCCACTACCTCGAAAGCGGCGATGCGATCACGCACGCCGTCTCCTATGTGCTGCTGGCGATGTCCGTCGCCAGCTGGTGCTTCCTCTTGATGAAAACCTGGCTCCTGGTCCGCGCGAAGCGGCAGGGGCCGCGCGCGCTCGCCGCGTTCTGGCGCGCGCCATCGCTCGATGCCGGCATCGCCGCGCTGGCCGGCGCCGATCGCGAGCGCGTGTTCGTGCCGCTCGCCGAAGCCGCGCGCGACGCGGCCGACGACCACGACCCGGCCGCGCTGGCCGCGCGCGTCGAGCGCGGCGAACGCGTGCTGCGCGCGTTGCGTCATGCGATGCTGCGCTCGCAGCGGCGCCTCGAATTCGGCCAGGTGCTGCTCGCGTCGATCGGCAGCACCGCCCCGTTCGTCGGGCTGCTCGGCACCGTGTGGGGCATCTATCACGCGCTCGGCAGCATCGCCGCGAGCGGGCAGGCGCAGATCGAGAACGTCGCTGGGCCGGTCGGCGAGGCGCTGATCATGACCGCGTTCGGGCTGGTCGTCGCGATTCCCGCGGTGCTCGCGTACAACATCCTCGGCCGGCTCGTCCGGCAGCTCGCCGAGGAACTCGACGGCTTCGCGCGCGATCTGCACGTATTCGTGTGCGCGCAGGGCGCCTGACGCGCCGGCTCCGGAGGAACGACCATGGCATTCGGCGGGCTCGAGCACCACAAGACGTCCGCGCCGATGGCGGAGATCAACATGACGCCGCTGATCGACGTGATGCTCGTGCTGCTCGTCATCTTCATCATCACCGCGCCGCTGATGACGCACGCGATCCGGCTCGACCTGCCGAAGGTCGCGGCGAGCGTCGCGCGCGACACGCCGCAATCCGTCACGCTGTCGATCGACGACGCGGGCAAGCTCTACTGGGACGACGCGCCCGTGGCGCTCGACGCGCTGCCCGCGCGGTTCCGGGTCGCCGCCGCGGGCGCCGCGCCGCCCGAGTTGCGGCTGCGCGCGTCGCGCGCGACGCGCTACGACGTGATCGCGCAGGTGATGGGCGCCGCGCAGGCCGCGGGCCTCACGCGGATCGGCTTCGTGACCGACGTGCCGCCGGCCGGGAGCGCCGCCCCGCCGGCCGCCGCGGGCGCGAAACCCTGATACGCCGCCCTGCGGGCGCAAAGGCACGTTCCCCTGTTTGGAAAAATTCATTCGCGGGGCCAGCGCAAGCCCGTTATTAGCGTGAACAGGCCCTAGCCCGCGAGACCGGCCGTGCGGGCCCGCCCGGGCGGTATAATCGACGTTTTTCCCGGCCCGGAACCGGTCAGCCCGTTCCCGCGCCGGGTACGCACGATTTTCGATCCAATCCTGCGCGCGAGCCGTCGCGCCGCTTAAAGCCTAGCCCGAACCACACCATGCACGAGAGATACGTACCCGCCGACGTCGAAGCCGCCGCCCAGGGCGACTGGCGCGCAGCCGATGCCTACAAGACGAAGGAAGATTCGCAGAAGCCGAAGTTCTACTGCGTGTCGATGCTGCCGTACCCGTCCGGCAAGCTGCACATGGGTCACGTGCGCAACTACACGATCAACGACGTGATGTACCGCTATCTGCGGATGAACGGCTACAACACGCTGATGCCGATGGGCTGGGATGCGTTCGGGATGCCGGCCGAGAACGCCGCGATGGCGAACGGCGTGCCGCCCGCGAAGTGGACCTACGACAACATCGACTACATGAAGGGCCAGATGCAGTCGATGGGCCTCGCGATCGACTGGTCGCGCGAAATCGCGACGTGCAAGCCCGAGTACTACAAGTGGAACCAGTGGCTGTTCCTGAAGATGCTCGAGAAGGGCATCGCGTACAAGAAGACGGGCACCGTGAACTGGGACCCGGTCGACCAGACCGTGCTCGCGAACGAGCAGGTGATCGACGGCCGCGGCTGGCGCTCGGGCGCGCTCGTCGAGAAGCGCGAGATCCCGATGTACTACCTGCGCATCACGCAGTACGCGGATGAGCTGCTGAACGATCTCGACGGCCTCGGCTGGCCCGAGCGCGTGAAGATCATGCAGCAGAACTGGATCGGCAAGAGCTTCGGCGTGAACTTCGGTTTCCCGTACGAACTCGACGGCGAGCAGAAGCTGCTGCGCGTGTTCACGACGCGCGCCGACACGATCATGGGCGTCACGTTCTGCGCGATCGCGGCCGAGCACCCGCTCGCCACGCGCCTCGCGCAGGACAAGCCGGAACTGCTCGCGTTCATCGAGGAATGCAAGCGCGGCGGCGTGGCCGAAGCCGACGTCGCGACGATGGAGAAGAAGGGCGTTGCGACCGGTTTCTCGGTCAAGCACCCGCTGACCGGCGAGCCGGTCGAGGTGTGGATCGGCAACTACGTGCTGATGAGCTATGGCGAAGGCGCGGTGATGGGCGTGCCGGGCCACGACGAGCGCGATTTCGCGTTCGCGAAGAAATACGATTTGCCGATCAGGCAGGTGATCGCGAGCGAAGGGCAGACGTACTCGCTCGACGCATGGCAGGAGTGGTACGGCGACAAGGACACCGCGGTCTGCGTGAACAGCGGCAAGTACGACGGCCTGCGCTACGCGGACGCGGTCGACGCGGTCGCGGCCGACCTGAACGCCGGCGGCTTCGGCGACAAGCAGGTCACGTGGCGCCTGCGCGACTGGGGCGTGTCGCGCCAGCGCTACTGGGGCACGCCGATCCCGATCATCCACTGCCCGTCGTGCGGCGACGTGCCGGTGCCGGAGCAGGACCTGCCCGTCGTGCTGCCGGAAGACCTCGTGCCGGACGGCTCGGGCAACCCGCTCGCGAAGTCCGAAGCGTTCCTGAACTGCACGTGCCCGAAGTGCGGCGCGGCCGCGAAGCGCGAAACCGACACGATGGATACCTTCGTCGATTCGTCGTGGTACTTCTCGCGCTACACGGCGCCGGACGCCGAGACGATGGTCGACGCGCGCACCGATTACTGGATGCCGATGGATCAATACATCGGCGGCATCGAGCACGCGATCCTGCACCTGCTGTATTCGCGCTTCTGGACCAAGGTGATGCGCGATCTCGGCCTCGTGAAGTTCGGCGAGCCGGCGAAGAACCTCCTCACGCAGGGGATGGTGCTGAACGAGACGTACTACCGCGAGGACGCGGCGGGCAAGAAGACCTGGTACAACCCGCTCGACGTGACGGTCACGCACGACGACAAGGGTCGCCCGGTCGGCGCGACGCTGAATGCGGACGGTCAGCCGGTCGTGCTCGGCGGCATCGAGAAGATGTCGAAGTCGAAGAACAACGGCGTCGATCCGCAGCTGCTGATCGACCAGTACGGCGCCGATACCGCGCGCCTGTTCACGATGTTCGCCGCGCCGCCGGAGCAGCAGCTCGAGTGGTCGGGCGCGGGCGTTGAAGGCGCCAGCCGCTTCCTGCGCCGCGTGTGGAGCTTCGGCGCCGGCAATCGTGAAGCGCTTGCCGCCCGCGCCGGTTTCGACGCGGCGACGCTCGGCGACGCCGACAAGGCGCTGCGCCGCGAGATCTACAGCGTGCTGAAGCAGGCCGACTTCGACTACCAGCGCCTGCAGTACAACACGGTCGTGTCGGCCGCGATGAAGATGCTGAACGCGATCGACGGCGCGAAGGGCGCGACGCCCGCCGTGCTGCGCGAGACGTACGGCGTGCTGCTGCGCGTGTTGTACCCGGTCGTGCCGCACGTCACGTTCGAGCTGTGGAAGGCGCTCGGCTACGCGGACGAATTCGGCCCGCTGCTCGATGCACCGTGGCCGAAGGTCGACGAGGCCGCACTCGAGCAGGCCGAGATCGAACTCGTGCTGCAGGTGAACGGCAAGGTGCGCGGCGCGCTGAAGGTCGCGAAGGACGCGAGCCGCGACGCGATCGAAGCAGCGGCGGTGGCCGACGAGGCATTCGCGAAATTCAGCGACGGCAAGCCGGCGAAGAAGATCGTCGTCGTGCCGGGCCGCCTCGTGAACATCGTCGTCTGACGGCCGCCGGCCGTCGGACGTACCCAGAAGGAGCGAAGGTGATCCGCAGATCGTTTTTGATGCTCGTCGGCAGCGCGGTCGTGCTGTCGGCATGCGGCTTCCAGTTGCGCGGCCAGCAGGACTACGCGTTCAAGCACCTGTTCGTGGCCGGTGCGCCGGCGTCCGTCGGGGCGCGGCTCACGCGCCTCGTCGAGGCCGGCAGCGACACGAAGATCGTCAAGTCGCCGGACGACGCCGACGCCGTGCTGCGCATGTGGGAGTCGCGTGGCCAGAACACGCTGACGCTCAACAAGTACGGCTCCGCGCAGGAATACGCGCTGTTCTACACGCTGAACTACACGCTGACGAGCAAGGACGGCACCGTGCTGATCCCGCCGAGCGCGATCGCGCTGAACCGCGCGATGACGTACAGCGACCAGTACACGAACGCGAAGGCGCAGGAAGCCGACATCCTGTACGGCGACATGCAGAACGACGCGGTCGACCAGCTGATGCGGCGTCTCGCGATCGTCCATTCGCTGACGCCGGCGCCGGAGGACGTGGTGCCGGGCGTGGCGCCGCGCGCGCCGCTGCCGCCGCCGCCGCTCTGATCGCGGGCGCACGCAGCGATGCAATTGCGACTTGATGCGCTGGAGCCGCACCTCGCGAAGGGGTTGGCCGGGCTCTATACCGTCTACGGCGACGAGCCGCTGCTCGCGCAGGAAGCGTGCGACCGCATTCGTGCGGCCGCGCGCGCGGCCGGCTTCACCGAGCGTTCGGTGCATACGGTCGAGCGCGGCTTCGACTGGAGCGTGCTGCTCGGCGCGACCCAGGCAATGTCGCTGTTCGGCGAGCGCCAGCTGATCGAGCTGCGCATTCCGTCGGGCAAGCCCGGCAAGGAAGGCGCCGATGCGCTGAAGATGCTCGCGGCCACGCCCAATCCCGATGCGCTGATGCTCGTCACGTTGCCGCGCCTCGACGCGGCCACGCAGAAATCCGCGTGGTTTACCGCGCTGCAGAACGGCGGCGTCGCGCTGAAGATCGATCCGGTC
This sequence comes from Burkholderia sp. AcTa6-5, assembly GCF_017815075.1. NCBI lineage: Bacteria > Pseudomonadati > Pseudomonadota > Betaproteobacteria > Burkholderiales > Burkholderiaceae > Burkholderia > Burkholderia sp. AcTa6-5. The sequence goes on from NZ_JAGIQE010000006.1 coordinate 112,824, forward strand.
GACCGCGCGCAACTGCCGAACTGGATCGGCCAGCGCCTGTCGATGCAGGGCCAGCGCGTCGCGTCCGGCGACGACGGGCGCCGCGCGCTGCAGTTCATCGCGGAGCGCGTCGAGGGCAACCTGCTCGCCGCGCACCAGGAAATCCAGAAGCTCGGGCTGCTGTATCCGCAAGGCGCGCTGTCGTTCGAGCAGGTGCACGACGCGGTGTTGAACGTCGCGCGCTACGATGTGTTCAAGCTCAACGAAGCGATGCTCGCCGGCGACGCCGCGCGGCTCGCGCGGATGATCGACGGGCTGAAGGGCGAGGGCGAGGCGATCGTGCTCGTGATGTGGGCCGTCGTTGAGGAACTGCGCACGCTGCTGCGGATCAAGCGCGGCACGACGGCCGGCAAGCCGCTCGCGACGCTGTTGCGCGAGAACCGCGTGTGGGGGCCGCGCGAGCGGCTGATCGCGCCCGCGCTGAACCGCGTGTCGGAAGCGGTGCTCGAAAAGGCGCTCGCGTTTGCCGCGAAGCTCGACCGGCAGGTCAAGGGGCTCACGGCTGTCACGCCGGGCCGCCGCACGCAGGACGAACCGCCGCCCGACCCGTGGGACGGGCTGTTCCAGCTCGCGATGACGGTCGCGGGCGAGCGCGGCGAGCGACCGCCGACCGCGGGTCGCGTGCGACGCTAAGTCCCGTTCGGGCCTTCAGCGCGCGCTGCGCAACCCGCTTACAATGCTTCGATGACCGGGGCGCCGCCCTGCGCGGCGCGGTCTTGCGGCCGTTACCCCGCCCGGATGGTCGTCCCGGATAGCCGTCTCCGCATGGCCGTCCCCGCTTCCCCCACGAATTCATGCCGCTCCGCGCGGCTCGCTTCTCGAGTCACACGATGGATATCGATCAGTACATGACCGACCTGGGCCGTCGCGCCCGGCACGCCTCCCGCGCGATGGCGCGCGCCAGCACGGCCGCGAAGAACGCGGCGCTCGACGCCGTGGCCCGCGCGATCGAACGCGACGCGCAGGCGCTGAAGGACGCGAATGCACGCGACGTCGCCCGCGCCCGTGAAAAGGGGCTCGATGCGGCGTTCGTCGACCGCCTGACGCTGTCGGACAAGGCGTTGAACACGATGGTCGAAGGGCTGCGTCAGGTTGCGTCGCTGGCCGATCCGATCGGCGAGATCGGCAACCTGAAGTTCCGCCCGAGCGGGATCCAGGTCGGCCAGATGCGCGTGCCGCTCGGCGTGATCGGCATCATCTACGAATCGCGCCCGAACGTGACGATCGACGCGGCCGCGCTGTGCCTGAAGTCGGGCAACGCGACGATCCTGCGCGGCGGCTCCGAAGCGCTCGAGTCGAACGCGGCGCTCGCGAAGCTGATCGGCGAAGGGCTCGAGGCGGCAGGCCTCCCACAGGACGCGGTGCAGGTCGTCGCGACGGCCGATCGCGCGGCGGTCGGCAAGCTGATCACGATGACCGAATTCGTCGACGTGATCGTGCCGCGCGGCGGCAAGAGCCTGATCGAACGGCTGATCAACGAGGCACGCGTGCCGATGATCAAGCACCTCGACGGCATCTGCCACGTGTACGTCGACGATCGCGCCGATCTCGACAAGGCGCTGACCGTCTGCGACAACGCGAAGACGCACCGCTACGGCACCTGCAACACGATGGAGACGCTGCTCGTGTCGAGCGGCATCGCCGCGAAGCTGCTGCCGCCGCTCGGCAAGCTGTATCGCGACAAGCAGGTCGAACTGCGCGTCGACGCGGCCGCGCGCGCGGTGCTCGCCGATGCGGGCGTCGGCCCGCTCGTCGACGCGACCGAAGAAGACTGGCACACCGAATATCTGGCGCCGGTGCTTGCGATCAAGGTCGTCGACGGGCTCGACGCCGCGATCGAGCACATCAACCATTACGGCTCGCATCACACGGATGCGATCGTCACCGAGGATCACGACCGCGCGATGCGCTTCCTGCGCGAAGTCGATTCGGCGAGCGTGATGGTCAACGCGTCGACACGCTTCGCGGACGGTTTCGAATTCGGCCTCGGTGCGGAAATCGGCATCTCGAACGACAAGCTGCACGCACGCGGCCCCGTCGGCCTGGAAGGGCTGACGTCGCTGAAGTACGTCGTGCTCGGGCACGGCGAAGGTCGTCAGTAAGTCAACCGCGAGGCGCACAATCGATGGCAATGCTCTGGGTCAAGACGTTCCATATCGTTCTGATCGCCGCGTGGTTCGCGGGGCTGTTCTACCTGCCGCGCATCTACGTGAACCTGGCCATGGAGACCGATCCGGCCGCGGTGCGGCGCCTGCTGCTGATGGCGCGCAAGCTGTTCCGCTTCATGACGATGATCGCGGTGCCGGCGCTCGCGTGCGGGCTGTGGCTGTGGCTCGTGATCGGCATCGGCCAGGGGCAGGGCTGGATCCATGCGAAGGTGACGGTCGTGTTGCTGCTGATCGTCTATCACGCGTATTGCGGGCATCTGCTGAAAGTGTTCGAGCGAGGCGAGAACCGCCGCACCGACAGGTGGTATCGCGTGTTCAACGAGCTGCCGGTGCTCGGCATGCTCGCGGCGGTCGCGCTGGTCGTGATCAAACCGTTCTGAGCGGCGCGGCCGGCGGGTCCGTCGCCGCCGAATCATGCGCAACGGCGCCCCTCGGGGCGCCGTCGTTCGTTTACGCTCGGCGTTCCGCGACGACTAGTCCTTCGTCGGGTCGTCGATCCGGCGTCGCGTGATCGCTTCCTTCGCGCGGCCGACGCGCTCCATCAGCGCAGGCCCGCGCGACAGCGCGACGCCGACCGCGAGGATGTCGCCGATCGCGAGATGTGACATCCGCGACGTCATCGGCGAGAACACGTCCGTTTCCTCGGCGACGTTCGACGCGAGGCTGACCGTCGCGAGCTTCGCGAGCGGCGAATGGCTCTGCGTGATCGCGACGACTTTCGCGCCGCATGCGAGCGCGGAGCGCGCGGCGTCGACGATGTCGCGCGTGCGGCCGGTGTTCGAGATCGCGACGACGACGTCGTGCGGGCCGAGCAGCGCCGACGACATCGAGAACGTGTGCGGGTCCGAATACGCGACGCTCGGCACGCCGAGCCGGAAGAACTTGTGCTGGATGTCCTGCGCGGCGATGCCCGAGCCGCCGGCGCCGTAGAACTCGATGCGCGACGCGTTCGACAGCAGCGCGATCGCGTCGGCGACGCTGCCCGCCGACAGGCTGTTGCGCACCTCGATCAGCGCGCCGATCGTGCGGTCAAACACCTTGCCGATGATGCCGGGCGCCGGCTCGTCGGGCTCGACGTCGCGGTACACCGACGACACGCCCGGCGCGACGCTCTGCGCGAGCCGGATCTTGAATTCGCGGAAGCCGCTGCAGCCGAGCGCCTGGCAGAAGCGCGCGATGGTCGGCTGGCTGACGCCCGCGCGGGTCGACAGCTCGGTCATCGCGAGGTCGAGCACCTCGCGCGGCGCGGCGAGGATGTAGTCGGCGAGCTTGCGCTCGGACGGGCGCAACTCGGCGCGGATCGCTTCAATGCGAGGCAGCATGGGACGACACGTGGAAATCGGGTTCGGATGAGCGAGTGTATCGCACTCCAATTGTAGAAAATCTACATAAAAATACTAGCGTAATTGCAACGGTTTGGGTGCGAGTCCAGCAGTGGGAATTAGGGTTTTCACTGATTAAAGCCTTGCTGGTGGCGGGAATAAGGGTTGCGAGCCAACCGATCCGCATTGCGTGCTTGTAGTTTTTCTACTAGACTTGCTTCGTTCGATCGACGAAGCTCGACCGTCCCCACGATTCCAACCGCCGGTGTCGGCCGGCATACAGGAGCGCCCAGCATGACGTCGCTGCACCCCACTCTGGCGAAGGTCACCGAACGCGTGATCGCCCGCAGCCAATCGACCCGTTCCGCCTATCTGCAGCGCATCGACGGCGCGCAAGGCAAGTTCCCGGCACGCGGCGCGCTGTCGTGCGCGAACCTCGCGCACGGCTTCGCGGGCCTCGAGGGTAACGACAAGTTCTCGATCAAGGCGATTCGCGAGCCGAACATCGGCATCGTGTCCTCGTACAACGAGATGCTGTCCGCGCACGCGCCGTACAAGGATTTCCCCGAGATCATCAAGGCGGCCGCGCGCGAGAACGGCGGGGTCGCGCAGTTCGCGGGCGGCGTGCCGGCGATGTGCGACGGCGTCACGCAGGGCAACCCGGGGATGGAGCTGTCGCTGTTCTCGCGCGAGGCGATCGCGATGGGCACGGCGATCGCGCTCACGCACAACATGTTCGATGCCGCGCTCTGCCTCGGCATCTGCGACAAGATCGTGCCGGGCCTCTTGATCGGCGCGCTGCAGTTCGGCCATCTGCCGACGATCTTCGTGCCGGCCGGCCCGATGACGAGCGGCCTGTCGAACGACGACAAGGCGAAGATCCGCCAGCAGTTCGCGACCGGCCAGGTCGGCCGCGACGCGCTGCTCGAAGCCGAATCGGCCGCGTATCACGGCCACGGCACCTGCACGTTCTACGGCACCGCGAACAGCAACCAGATGCTGATGGAGCTGATGGGGCTGCACCTGCCGGGCTCGGCATTCGTTCATCCGCACACGCCGCTGCGCACCGCGCTGACGGCCGAGGCCGCGCGCCGCGTGCTCGACCTGACCGTCGAGCGCGGCCAGTACACGCCGATCGGCCATGTGATCGACGAAAAGGCGATCGTCAACGGGATCGTCGCGCTGCTCGCGACGGGCGGCTCGACCAACCACACGCTGCACCTCGTCGCGATCGCGCGCGCGGCCGGCATCCTGATCGACTGGAACGACTTCGACGAGCTGTCGGCAGTCGTGCCGCTGCTCGCGAAGATCTACCCGAACGGCAAGGCCGACGTGAACCATTTCCACGCGGCGGGCGGTGTCGCGTTCCTGGTGCGCAACCTGCTCGAAGGCGGGCTGCTGCACGAGGACGTGACGACGGTCGCCGGCAAGGGGCTTGCGCACTACACGAAGGAGCCGAAGCTGATCGACGGCAAGCTGACGTGGGTCGACGGCGCGGCCGAGAGCCACGACACGAAGGTGCTGCGCGGCATTCGCGACCCGTTCCAGCCGGACGGCGGCCTGCGCCTGATGCAGGGCCGGCTCGGCCGCGGCGTGATCAAGATCTCGGCGGTCGCGCCCGAGCACCGCAAGGTGAAGGCGCCGGCGATCGTGTTCGACTCGCAGGAAGCCGTGCAGGCCGCGTTCGATCGCGGCGAGCTGAAGCGCGACTTCGTCGCGGTGGTGCGCTTCCAGGGCGCGCGCGCGAACGGCATGCCCGAACTGCACCGTTTGACGCCGCTGCTCGGCGTGCTGCAGGATCAGGGCTTCCACGTCGCGCTGGTCACCGACGGCCGCATGTCGGGCGCGTCGGGCAAGGTGCCGGCCGTGATCCACGTGTCGCCGGAAGCGCTGCTGGCCGGCCCGATCGGCAAGGTGAAGACGGGCGACATGCTCGTGATCGACGCGGAAGCCGGCGTGCTCGACATCGAGGTCGACGACGCCGAATGGCACGCGCGCCCGGTCGCGCAGCCGCAGCACCAGGCCGAGAACGAAGTCGGCTTCGGCCGCGAACTGTTCGGCGTGTTTCGCGCGGCGGCCGCGCCGGCCGAGCAGGGCGCATCGGTTTTCGGGACGCTGGTCGGCGAAACGGCCGCCAGCGTCGCCGCATGAATTTCTAGGAGCCAATTCAATGAAGACGATTGCTGAAATCGTGAAGCTGGGCCCGGTCATTCCGGTGCTCGCATTCGACTCGGTCGAGCAGGGCGAAAACGTGTCGCGCGCATTGCACGCGGGCGGCGTGAAGGTGCTCGAGATCACGCTGCGCACGCCGGCGGGCCTCGAGGCGATCCAGCGCGCGAGCCAGCTCGCGGACGACATCGTCGTCGGCGTGGGCACGATCACGAAGCCCGAGCACTGCGCGCAGGCGAAGCGCGCGGGCGCGACGTTCGGCGTGTCGCCGGGCCTGACGAAGGAGCTGCACCTCGCGTCGCTCGACGCGGGCCTGCCGCTGCTGCCGGGCGTGATGACGCCGAGCGACATCATCCAGGCGCTCGAATTCGGCTACGACATCGTGAAGTTCTTCCCCGCGCAGCAGGCGGGCGGCGTGCCGATGCTGCAGGCGTTCCACGGCCCGTTCCCGGCGCTGAAGTTCTGCCCGACGGGCGGCATCACGGTCGATACCGCGCCGAACTTCCTGAAACTGCCGAACGTCGTGTGCGTCGGCGGCTCGTGGCTCACGCCGAAGGCCGCGCTCGCCGCGCAGGATTGGGCCGAAGTCACGCGCCTCGCGCAAGCGGCGAGCCAGCTTCCCCGTTAAGACTTGTGCCAAATGACGGTTTGGCCCTCGGAAAGCAAGCGTTAGTGCTTGTTTTACCGAGGGTTTTTGCTGATGGAACCGGTTCTATCCGCGGATCGCAAAGATAAGTAAAATTCAGCGTCCTGACGGGGGGGTACCCCCGTGTTTCGGAGACCTGCATAGCCGGGCATACTCGCAACGACTCGCCCGGTTCGAACAATTCTAGGAGGAGTGCCACATGGGGGCCGTCCAAGGCAGCATGCTGCTCGTATTCACGCTGATCGCGATTGCCGCGCTGATCCTGATGATCGCGCGCTACAAGATCTACCCGTTCCTGGTGCTGATCATCGTTTCGCTCGGCCTCGGCCTCGTCGTCGGCATGCCGATGGACAAGATCGTCAAGTCGTTCGAAACCGGTACCGGCGGCACGCTCGGCCACATCGCGATCGTCGTCGGCCTCGGCACGATGCTCGGCAAGATGATGGCCGAATCGGGCGGCGCCGAGCGGATCGCGACCACGCTGATCGACTGGTTCGGTGAAAAGAACATCCACTGGGCGATGATGTTCGTCGCGATCATCGTCGGCCTGCCGGTGTTCTTCGAAGTCGGCTTCGTGCTGCTGATCCCGATCGCGTTCAACGTCGCGAAGCGCACCGGCAAGTCGCTGCTCGTCGTCGGCCTGCCGATGGTGGCCGGCCTGTCGGTGGTGCACGGGCTGATCCCGCCGCATCCGGCCGCGCTGCTGGCCGTCCAGCAATACGGCGCCGATATCGGCAAGACGATCGCGTTCGGCCTCGTCGTCGGCGTGCCGACCGCGATCATCGCGGGCCCGCTGTTCGCGCTGATGATCTCGAAGTTCGTGAAGCTGCCGGAAAACAACCCGCTCGCATCGCAATTCGTCGATTCGCGCACGGATGGCGGCAAGCGCGAACTGCCGAGCTTCGGCATCACGCTGTTCACGATCCTGCTGCCCGTCGTGCTGATGCTCGTCGGCAGCTGGGCCGACCTCGTGTTCACGCCGAAGTCGCTGCCGAACAACCTGCTGCGTTTTGCCGGCAACTCCGACGTCGCGCTGCTGATCGCCGTGCTCGTGAGCTTCTGGACCTTCGGCGCGAAGCAGGGCTTCAACCGCGACCAGATCCAGAAATTCTGCGGCGAGTGCCTGGCGCCGATCGCCGGCATCACGCTGATCGTCGGCGCGGGCGGCGGCTTCGGCGGCGTCCTGCGCGACAGCGGGATCTCGCAACAGATCGTCGAGACCGCGAAGCACGCGCATCTGTCGCCGCTGCTGCTCGGGTGGTTCGTCGCGGCGCTGATGCGTCTCGCGACGGGTTCGGCGACGGTCGCGATGACGACGGCCTGCGGCATCGTCGCACCGATCGCGGCGGCGTCGGGCGCGGCGGTCCGGCCTGAGCTGCTGGTGCTCGCGACGGGCTCGGGCTCGCTGATCTTCTCGCACGTGAACGACGGCGGCTTCTGGCTGATCAAGGAATATTTCGGGATGACGGTCGGCCAGACGTTCAAGACCTGGTCGCTGCTTGAAACCATCATCTCGGTGCTCGGTCTGAGCTTTACGCTGTTGCTGAGCGTGGTTCTGTAACAAGGGGTAGTCAATGATTCTGATCGCAATGGGCGTGTCGGGCGCGGGCAAGTCGCGAATCGGCGAAATGCTGGCGGAACGCCTGTCGTGCAGCTATACCGATGGCGACGCGTTTCACAGCGCGGCCAACAAGGAAAAGATGCACCACGGCATTCCGCTGACCGATGAAGACCGCTGGCCGTGGCTGCGCACGATCCGCGCGGCCATCGAGGAAAAGCAGCACGCGGGCGAAACCGCCGTGTTCACGTGCTCGTCGCTGAAGCGGTCGTACCGCGACGTGCTGCGCGGCACCGACACCGACGTGCGGTTCGTGTATCTGAAGGGGTCGTTCGAGGTGCTGCAGGAACGCCTGAAGAGCCGCACCGGCCATTTCTTCGATCCGTCGCTGCTGAAGAGCCAGCTCGACACGCTCGAGGAGCCGGGCCCGGACGAGGCGATCGAGGTCAGCATCGAGCTGACGCCCGAGCAGATCGTCGATCAGGTCATGCTGAAGATCGGCCTCGCGCATCAGCACTGAGCGCGGTTCGCGGCCATCGTCATCGAAAAGGCGCCTTCGGGCGCTTTTTTCGTTGGCGGGGCGGACGCCGGTCAGGCCGTGCGCGAGCGTTGGGCTATGCCGTCGAGCAGCACGTCGAGCATCGTGTCATGGACGGCCGCCGGATCGAGCTGCGCATAGAGCGGCGCGGCCGACTTGACGAGCGGATGCGCGGCGTCGGACAGCGCGTGCATTTCCGCGAGCTCGACGTCGTTCGCGGGCCGTGTGAGGCCGCCCGCTTCGGCAGCGGCCAGCCCGATCACGCTCGCGTACCAGCCGACGCATACCGACGGCAGCGCCGCGCGCGGGATGCCGGCGTCGGTCAGCGCGCGATGCACGGCCTCGATGTGCGCGAGGTCGGCCGGGCCGGTGCTCATGTGCCGCTGCAGCAGCGCGAATGCGGCCGGGTAGCGCAGCGCGAGCGCGCGGTACTGGCGCGCGAGGTCGCGCAGCCGTTCGCGCCACGGCAGTGACGGATCGACCGGCACGAGCGAGCGCGACAGCGCATTCGCGATCGCGCGGCTCAGGCCGTCCTTCGACTTGAAGTGATACAGCACGCTCATCGGGTCGCAGCCGACCGATTGCGCGAGCTTGCGCACGCTGAACGCGGCTTCGCCGACGTCTTCGAGCAGCGCGAGCGCGGCCGCGACGAGCGCGTCCTTGTCGAGGCCGCGCGGCCCCTGGGCGGGTTTGTCTTTCATCGACGCAGGCTGGCACGCCGGCACGGCACCGGCTGTAAACTTGACGAAAGCTTATTCTACACTGTAGAATTATTTCTGCGGTGTAGAAATTGGGTGTCCCGGCACCTTTCAATACGTGCTTTCGCACAGTCCGGGATCCAGGCGGCACGAGCGTGCCGCCGTCAACACGGGCCATCGCGCCCCTTTTCTCGTTGACACCCATGTGGAACCGGCTGCCCCACCCGCGAAGCCTCGAAGCAACGAGGCCCTTCGACAGGCGGCCCAAGACCATGCAAGTGCAATCATGACGTCCAACAACAGGCCCTTGATCCAGGGCGAATCGCGTTTCGAGCAAACGCAACTGAATATCGAAAAAGACAACTGGAACTGGTGCGATCCGGCCCGCCACGGCGGCGAACGGCCGGCCAACTGGTACGAGGCGTCGTTGTCGCGCCATGAAAACAGCGCGCCGCTGGCGCGCGACGCCGTCTGCGACGTGCTCGTGATCGGCGCCGGCTTGCTCGGCGCATCGGCCGCCCTGCATCTCGCGGAAGCGGGCGTCGACACGATCCTCGTCGACAAGCATCACGTCGGCTCGGCCGCGTCGGGCCGCAACGGCGGGCAACTGACGCCCGGCCTTGCGCGCTGGGAAGCCGCCGACATGATCGACTACCTATCGCACGACGATGCGAAACGGCTGTGGCGCTTCGCGTCGGCCGAGTCGATGGACCTGATCGACGAAATCGGCGCGCGTTACGCGCTCGATCTCGACCGCAAGCGCGGCCACGTCACGGCGGCGGTTCACCCCGGCCACATGAGCGCGCTGCTCGACGGCGCGGATGCGCGACGCCATCTCGGCGACGCGGGCGTGACGCTCGTCGGCCGCCATCAGCTGCACGACGAATACGTGCGCTCGGGGCTGTATCACGGCGCGGCGATCGACGCGGTCGGCGGGCAGATTCATCCGCTCGCGCTGGTGCGCGGCCTCGTGCACGGCTTCCGGCTGAACGGCGGTGCGCTGTACGAGGGCACCGAGGTGCTCGAACTCGACGAGACGCCCGCGGGCGTCGTCGCGACGACGCCGGGCGGCACGATTACCGCGCGCCGCGGCGTCGTGCTCGCGCTGCACAACACGACGTTCCGTTTGCTCGACGACGGCGCGGCGACCACCGTGCCGTTCTTCACGTACGTGAGCGTGACGGCGCCGCTCGACGTCGACGTCGCGACGCTGATGCCGGCCGGCATGCCGGTGTACGACACGCAGTTCCAGATCGACTACTACCGGCCGGTGCGCGGCAACCGCCTGCTGTTCGGCGGGCAAGGCACCGGCAGCTGCTGGGCGCAGCCCGACGTCAACGCGTATCTGCTGACACGGCTGAACACGGTGTTTCCGCAGCACGACGGCCGCTTCGCGCTCGACTACTGCTGGAGCGGCGTCAGCGACTTCACGCTGAACGGCGCGACCGACAGCCGCAAGACCGACGGCCGCGTGCCGATGTACATGGTGCAGGGCTGGAGCGGGCACGGCGTCGCCCAGACGGTGCGGATCGGCAAGGCGATCTGCGACGATTTCGTCGGCCGCAACGACGACTTCTCGATGCTCACGGGCATCGACCATCGTGCGATTCCGCTCGGCCGGCAGCTGTCGCCGATCGCGATTCCCGCCGCGAAGGCCGCGATGAGCGTGATGAGCGCGCTGAACCCGGGGCGGATGATCTCGTTCTGACCGGCTGCTGCAGGCAATAAAAAGCCCGATGCGAATCGCTTCGCATCGGGCTTTTTTGCGTCAGGCGACGGCGGCGCTTACGCGATCCGCTTCGCGAGTTCGACGGCCTTGCCGATGTACGACGCGGGCGTCATCGCGAGCAGGCGATCCTTCGCGTCCTGCGGGATCGCCAGCGTGCCGACGAATTCCTGCAGCGCTTCGCGCGTGATGCCCTTGCCGCGCGTCAGTTCCTTCAACTGCTCGTACGGGTTCTCGATGCCGTAGCGGCGCATCACCGTCTGCACCGGCTCCGCGAGCACTTCCCAGCAGTTGTCGAGATCTTCGTTCAGGCGCTGCGGGTTCACTTCGAGCTTGTCGAGGCCGCGGATCAGCGAATCGTACGCGAGCAGCGAGTAGCCGAGCGCGACGCCCATGTTGCGCAGCACCGTCGAGTCGGTCAGGTCGCGCTGCCAGCGCGACACCGGCAGCTTGTCGGCGAGGTGGCGCAGCGTCGCGTTCGCGAGGCCGAGGTTGCCTTCCGAGTTCTCGAAGTCGATCGGGTTGACCTTGTGCGGCATCGTCGACGAGCCGATCTCGCCGGCCTTCGTCTTCTGCTTGAAGTAGCCGACCGAGATGTAGCCCCACACGTCGCGGTCGAGGTCGAGCAGGATCGTGTTCGCGCGTGCCACGGCGTCGAACAGTTCGGCCATGTAGTCGTGCGGCTCGATCTGGATCGTGTACGGGTTGAACGTGAGCTTCAGGCGGTTTTCGATCACGTCGCGCGAGAACGCTTCCCAGTCGAATTCCGGATACGCGGACAGGTGCGCGTTGAAGTTGCCGACCGCGCCGTTCATCTTGCCGAGGATCTCGACCTTCTCGATGCGCGCGATCGCGCGGGCGAGGCGCGCGGCGACGTTCGCGAGTTCCTTGCCGAGCGTCGTCGGGCTGGCCGGCTGGCCGTGCGTGCGCGACAGCATCGGCTGTTCCGCGTGCGCGTGCGCGAGCGCGACGAGGCGCTGGTAGACCGTGCGCAGCGCCGGCAGGATCACGTGTTCGCGCGCGCCGGCGAGCATCATCCCGTGCGACGTGTTGTTGATGTCCTCGGACGTGCACGCGAAGTGAATGAATTCGCTCGCCTTCTCGAGTTCGGCCTGGCCCTTCACCGATTCCTTCAGCCAGTATTCGACGGCCTTCACGTCGTGGTTCGTCACGCGCTCGATTTCCTTGATGCGTGCGGCGTCGTGCGCGGTGAAGCGCTCGGCGAGCTGCAGCAGGAACTGCTCGGAGGCTTCCGAGAAGCGCGGGACTTCCGCGAAGCCGGCGCGCGACAGCGCGATCAGCCAGTGCACCTCGACGGTGACGCGGTGGCGCATGAAGGCGGCTTCGGAGAGCCAGTCGCGCAGCGCTTCGGTCTTGCTGGCGTAGCGGCCGTCGATGGGCGAGAGCGCGGTGAGGGCGAAAAGCGTATCGGGACGAGTGTCGGACATGATCGGGCAGGGCCTTTTGGGGCCGGGGCGAACGAGGGGAGGAGAATCCGGCATTTTACCATCGGCGCGCGTCGATTCCGGCCGAACCGGTCCGGCCGCGCGCGCCGCCGGCGAGCGATGCCCGGGCGGCACGCGAATGGCGTGTCGGCAGGCGCCCCCGCGGGCTCGCCGGGCTGTCCGCCAAGCCGCCGGCCGGGCCCGCCCGCCGGTAGAATGCAGGCTTCTTCCCGACCGCCGCCCGCCGCGCCCGCCTGCATGGAACTGAAATGGCTCGAAGACTTCGTCTCGCTCGCGGAGACGCGCAGCTTTAGCCGGTCCGCCGAGCTGCGGCACGTGTCGCAGCCGGCGTTCTCGCGGCGCATCCAGGCGCTCGAGGCATGGCTCGCGACCGAGTTGATCGATCGTTCGGTCTATCCGACGCGGCTCACGCAGGCTGGGCAGATCTTCTACGAGCAGGCGCTGACGATGCTGTCGCAGGCGCACGAGGCGCGCACGCTGCTGCGCGGCCACGTCGGCGCGCCGGTGCCGACGATCGAATTCGCGGTGCCGCACACGCTGTCGCTCACGTATTTCCCGCGCTGGCTCGAGCGGATCGAGGCGAAGATGGGCCAGGTCCACACGCGGCTGCGCGCGCTGAACGTGCACGACGCGGTGCTGTCGCTCGTCGAAGGCGGCTGCGACCTCGTGATGGGCTACCACCACCCGAGCCACCCGGTCGCGCTCGACCCGGCGCGCTACGACATGCTCGTCCTCGGCAGCGAGCCGATCAGCCCGTTCTCCGCGCCCGGCCGCGCGGGCCGGCCGCGCCATACGCTGCCGGGCACGGCCGACGCGCGCGTGCCGTACCTGTCGTATACGCCGAACGCGTATCTCGGCCGGATGACCGAAGTCATCATCGCGAACGCGCCGACGCGGCTGTTCCTCGATCGCGTGTACGAAACCGACATGGCCGAAGGGCTGAAGGCGATGGCGCTCGCGGGCCACGGCGTCGCGTTCCTGCCGCACAGCGCGGTCGACGATGCGGTCGCGGGCGGCCGGCTGATCCGCCTCGACCGGTCGGCGCGCGGCGGCGCGCATCCGTTCACGCTGACGATGGAGATCCGGCTGTACTGCGACAAGCTCGCGCTGCAGGGCGACGATCCGCGGCAGAAGCTCGTGCGCGCGCTGTGGGACGTCGTGCGCGACGAACTGCGCGAGACCACCGGCGATACTGCCGGTTAACCGCCGGCGGTTAACCCGGCCGATTGGCCCGGTCGGCTGACGGCGGCCTTGCACCGCCTGTCGGACGGCTGTCCCGCGGCCGGCTCGCGCCTGTCCAATCCGTTTTTCCACGAACGCGATGCACGGCCGATCGCGGGCGTTCTTGCGCAAATCGACCGCGGATTTGCAAAAAATCGCGATCATGCAAGAAACGCATAATCGAATAAACAAACGGCATTGGATAAAAAAAACGGCTTTTTCGACAATGTGCGCAATCCGTTGAACGTTGGAGCTTCCATGTCTTCGCAACAGCAGTCCATCCCGTCCTACCTGCACGCCGACGATCTCGGCCCGTGGGGCAACTACCTTCAGCAGGTCGATCGCGTCGCGCCGTACCTCGGTTCGCTGTCGCGCTGGCTCGAAACGCTGAAGCGTCCGAAGCGCATCCTGATCGTCGACTGCCCGATCGAGCTCGACAACGGCACCGTCGCGCACTTCGAAGGCTATCGCGTGCAGCACAACGTGTCGCGCGGCCCGGGCAAGGGCGGCGTGCGCTACCACCAGGACGTGACGCTGTCGGAAGTGATGGCGCTGTCCGCATGGATGTCGGTGAAGAACGCGGCCGTGAACGTGCCGTACGGCGGTGCGAAGGGCGGCATCCGCGTCGACCCGCGCAAGCTGTCGCGTGGCGAGCTCGAGCGCGTGACGCGCCGCTACACCAGCGAAATCGGCATCATCATCGGGCCGAACACCGACATTCCGGCGCCGGACGTCAACACCAACGAACAGGTGATGGCGTGGATGATGGACACGTACTCGATGAACCAGGGCCAGACGTCGACCGGCGTCGTGACCGGCAAGCCGATCGCGCTCGGCGGTTCGCTCGGCCGCAAGGAAGCGACGGGCCGCGGCGTGTTCGTCGTCGGCTGCGAAGCGGCGAAGAAGAAGGGCCTCGAGATCGAAGGCGCGCGCATCGCGGTGCAGGGCTTCGGCAACGTCGGCGGCATCGCGGCGAAGCTGTTCCAGGAAGCGGGCTCGAAGGTGATCGCGGTGCAGGATCACACGGGCACGATCTACCAGCCGGCCGGCCTCGATTCGAACAAGCTGCTCGACCACGTCGCACGCACGGGCGGCGTCGCGGGCTTCGAAGGCGCCGAGCCGATGCCGAACGACGAGTTCTGGACGGTCGAGACCGACATCCTGATCCCGGCGGCGCTGGAAAACCAGATCACCGAGAAGAACGCGGCGAAGATCCGCACGAAGATCATCGTCGAAGGCGCGAACGGCCCGACGACGACCGCGGCGGACGACATCCTGAGCGCGAACGGCGTGCTCGTGATCCCCGACGTGATCGCGAACGCCGGTGGCGTGACCGTATCGTACTTCGAGTGGGTGCAGGATTTCTCGAGCTTCTTCTGGACGGAAGACGAGATCAACCATCGTCTCGAGCGCGTGATGCGCGAAGCGTTCGCCGGCGTGTGGGCGGTCGCGGAAGAGCACAAGGTGACGGTGCGTACGGCGGCGTTCATCGTCGCGTGCAAGCGCATCCTGATGGCGCGCGAAATGCGCGGCCTCTACCCCTGACCGGGCGTCCCTGACCGGGCGTCCCTGACCGGGCGTCCCTAACCGGGCGTCCCTAACCGGGCGTCCCTGATCATCGACCATGAAAGATTCATGACGCAATCCACCCGATTGCGGATGTGAACCCTCGCGGGCGGTGCCGAATCCGGCACCGCCCGCGCGCGCATCTGGCGCGCCCGGAGCCGGGAGGACGGCTTCGCACAGGGCGATTCGTAGTGCGGTAAACAACCAGTACTTTCAAAAATATTACTTTGATACACTGGCGCGGGTTTTAGCCAAGGAGATGACCAAAATGAAATACCACAAGGCAGTCCTGATGGCCGCGGCGCTGTGCGCGTTCGCAAGCGGCGCGCATGCTCAGGAGACTGGCACGCTGAAGAAGATCAAGGACACGGGCGTGATCGCGCTGGGCCACCGCGAATCGTCGATTCCGTTCTCCTACTACGACCAGAACCAGCAGGTGGTCGGCTATTCGCGCGAGTTCCAGCTGAAGATCGTGGACGCGGTGAAGAAGAAGCTGAGCCTGCCGAACCTGCAGGTGAAGAACATCCCCGTCACGTCGCAGAACCGCATCCCGCTCGTGCAGAACGGCACGGTCGACATCGAGTGCGGCTCGACGACCAACAACCTCGAGCGTCAGCAGCAAGCCGCGTTCTCCGACACGATCTTCGTGATCGGCACGCGCCTGATGACGAAGAAGGATTCGGGCGTCAAGGATTTCGCCGACCTGAAGGGCAAGACGGTCGTGACGACCGCCGGCACGACGTCGGAGCGCCTGCTGCGCAAGATGAACAACGACAAGCAGCTCGGCATGAACATCATCAGCGCGAAGGATCACGGCGATTCGTTCAACACGCTGGAATCGGGCCGCGCGGTCGCGTTCATGATGGACGACGCGCTGCTCGCGGGCGAGCGCGCGAAGGCGAAGCAGCCGGGCGAATGGGTGATCGTCGGCACGCCGCAATCGGAAGAGGCTTACGGCTGCATGATGCGCAAGGGCGACGCCGACTTCAAGAAGGTCGTCGACGACGCGATCTCGCAAGTCGAGAAGTCGGGCGAAGCCGCGAAGATCTACGCGAAGTGGTTCGAGAACCCGATCCCGCCGAAGGGGCTGAACCTGAACTTCCCGCTGTCCGAGTCGATGAAGAAGCTGTACGCGAACCCGAACGACAAGGCGCTCGACTGACCGCACGGCCGTTGATGCAGAAATGACGCTAATGAGACGGAAGAGGCCACGCTTCTTCCGTTTCTTTTTGCTGGAGTCTTGCCCATGTCTTACCACTGGAACTGGGGCATCTTTCTGAGCCCCGTGTCGACCGGCGAGCCGACGACTTATTTCGGATGGCTGATGTCCGGCTTCTGGGTGACGATCGAAGTGTCGCTCGTCGCCTGGGTCATCGCGCTGATCGTCGGGTCGCTGTTCGGTGTGCTGCGCACCGTGCCGAACAAGTGGCTCGCCGCGATCGGCACTGTGTACGTGTCGATTTTCCGGAACATTCCGCTGATCGTGCAGTTCTTCGTCTGGTATCTCGTGATACCCGAGTTGCTGCCCGCATCGATCGGCACCTGGATCAAGCAGTTGCCGCCCGGCACGCAGTTCTTTACCGCGTCGATCGTCTGTCTCGGCCTGTTCACCGGCGCGCGCGTGTGCGAACAGGTGCGCTCGGGGATCAACGCGCTGCCGAAGGGCCAGCGCGCGGCCGGCCTCGCGATGGGCTTCACGCAATGGCAGACGTACCGCTACGTGCTGCTGCCCGTGGCATACCGGATCATCGTGCCGCCGCTCACGTCGGAATTCCTGAACATCTTCAAGAACTCCGCCGTCGCGTCGACGATCGGCCTGCTCGACCTGTCCGCGCAGGCGCGCCAGCTCGTCGACTACACCGCGCAGACCTACGAGTCGTTCATCGCCGTGACGCTCGCGTACGTGGTCATCAACCTCGTCGTGATGGCGTTCATGCGCTGGATCGAAGGCCGTACGCGGCTGCCCGGCTACATCGGAGGCAAGTGATGCATCAGTTCGACTGGAGTAGTATTCCCGGCGCGCTGCCGACGCTGTGGTCCGGTGCGATCGTCACGTTCAAGATCACGCTGATCGCGATCGTGGTCGGCATCGTCTGGGGCACGCTGCTGGCGCTGCTGCGGCTGTCCGGCGTGAAGCCGCTCGCGTGGTTCGCGAAAGCGTACGTGACGGTGTTCCGCTCGATCCCGCTCGTGATGGTGCTGCTGTGGTTCTTCCTGATCGTGCCGCAGTTGCTGCAGGGCGTGCTCGGGCTGTCGCCGACGATCGACATCCGCCTTGCGTCGGCGATGGTCGCGTTCTCGCTGTTCGAAGCCGCGTATTATTCCGAGATCATCCGCGCCGGCATCCAGGCGGTGCCGCGCGGGCAGGTGAACGCCGCGTTCGCGCTCGGCATGAACTACGCGCAGGCGATGCGCCTCGTGATCCTGCCGCAGGCGTTCCGCGCAATGGTGCCGCTGCTGCTCACGCAGGCGATCGTCCTGTTCCAGGATACGTCGCTCGTGTACGTGATCAGTCTCGCGGACTTCTTCCGCACGGCCGCCAACATCGGCGATCGCGACGGCACGACCGTCGAGATGGTCCTGTTCGCCGGCGCATGCTATTTCGTGATTTGCTCGTTGGCGTCTGCTCTCGTCAAGGGTCTCCAGAAAAAGGTCACAAGATGATTTCCATCAAGAACGTTTCGAAGTGGTACGGCCAGTTTCAGGTCCTCTCCGAATGCACGACCGAGGTCAAGAAAGGCGAAGTGGTCGTCGTGTGCGGCCCGTCGGGCTCCGGCAAGTCGACGCTGATCAAGACCGTGAACGGCCTCGAGCCGTTCCAGCAGGGCGAGATCCTCGTGAACGGCCAGTCGGTCGGCGACAAGAAGACGAACCTGTCGAAGCTGCGCTCGAAGGTCGGGATGGTGTTCCAGCATTTCGAACTGTTCCCGCACCTGTCGATCACCGAGAACCTGACGCTCGCGCAGGTCAAGGTGTTGGGCCGCGGCAAGGACGAAGCGAACGAGAAGGGCATGAAGCTGCTCGATCGCGTCGGCCTGAAGGCGCATGCGCACAAGTTTCCCGGCCAACTGTCGGGCGGCCAGCAACAGCGTGTCGCGATCGCGCGCGCGCTGTCGATGGACCCGATCGCGATGCTGTTCGACGAGCCGACGTCCGCACTCGATCCGGAGATGATCAACGAAGTGCTCGACGTGATGGTCGAACTCGCGCAGGAAGGGATGACGATGATGGTCGTCACGCACGAGATGGGCTTCGCGAAGAAGGTCGCGCACCGCGTGATCTTCATGGACAAGGGCGCGATCGTCGAGGACGACCGCAAGGACGATTTCTTCTCGAATCCGAAATCGGAACGCGCGAAGGACTTCCTCGCGAAGATCCTGCACTGAGCGTTCGCGCTCGTCGGCGCTGCATGTGCGTCGATGAAAAAACCGCCCGGCCGAGCGCCGGGCGGTTTTTTTTCGTCCGCCGCCGGGCGTTACCAGCTGTACCGGTAGCCGACCTGCCCGACGATCCCGCGCCGGTAATCGCCGCCGATGTTGCGCGCGATCTTCGCGTTCGCGTACAGCTCGCCCGACTTGCCGAAGCCGGCGGTCACGCCGACGCCGAGCTCGTACCAGGTGCGTCCGAGATGCGTCGCGAACGGCGTGCCGCCGACGACGGTCTGCCCCGGCGACAGGAAGTCGTGCAGCACGTCGGCCGTGAAGTACGGCGTCGCGGCGCTGCCGCCCGCGCTCGACTGGAGGTTCGGCCGGAAGATGCGCACGCCGACGCGACCGCGCAGCGCATTCGTCGTCGTACCCGACACGGCCGACACGTTGTCGTTGAACCCGTTCAGCTTCAGGTACTGGTACATCAGTTGCGCCTGCGGCTCGACCGCGACCGGCAACGCGCCGATCGCGAACGGCTTGCCGACTTCCTGCGACAGCGCGACGCCGAAGCCGTTCTGCGACGCTTCGTTGCCGTAGCTGTCGCGATAGCGGTTGCCGTAGTGCGTGACCTGCCCGACGCTGTCGAAGTAGGTGCCGTCCGGCAGGTAGCGCGTCCAGTAGCCGCCGACGCTCTGCGCGTGCATCTCGACCGAGCCGGTCGACGTCGACAGGTTGGGCGAGCCCGCGCGCGCCATGTCGCTGAAGCTCGCGTTCGACACGCCGATGCTGGCCGTCACGCCCGCATGCGTGCTGCCGGCGCCGTTCGGCGCCTGGTCGACAGTCCAGTCCTTGCCGAACTGCGCGAAGAACGTGCGTTCGTCGGCCGAGAAACGGCCCGCGTTCGCATCGAGGCTCTGGCCGCCGATGCGCCCCCACACGCCGTCGCGATTGCCGGGCTGCTGCTGCTCGACGTTGTAGATGTCGCCGACGCGTTCGTGCAGCTTGCCGAGCGTCGAGAAGCCGTAGTCGGCGTTCAGCAGCGGCGTCATCGCGTAGCCGGAAACGCCCGGACGATACGCGAGCGTACCGCCGTTGCCGTTGATGCCGCCGCCGCCGCCGCCGGACGGGTGGATCGGGTCGCCGGGGTCGGTCGGGTCGAGCTGCGAACGCAGGTACCAGCCGTTCGCATCGCCTTGCCCGCCGCGATAGAGCCGGTACTCGTACGCACCCGCTTGCACCGGGCCCGCGAGATGGAACGCCGACGCGGCGGTCGTACCGCCGTTGGCCGTGACGACCACCGGAATCCCGTCGCCGGTCGTCTGCGCGCCGGTGCCGGCCGTGTTGGCGATCTTCAGGCCGGTCGTGCCGCTCGCCGCGCCGCCGTTCACGATCAGCCGGTCGGTCGGCGACGCGTCGGCGCCGAGATACGTATTCAGCGCGATCATGCCGCCGTTGCCGACGTAGCCGCCCGTTGTCAGCGTCTTGTAGCTGCCGGTCAGCGTCGGCGAGCCGGTCGGCGCGGCGAATGCGACGAGGCCCGCGTTGTTCAGGCTGCTCAGCACCGAGCTGCCCGTCATGCGCCACGTGCTCGTGCCGTCGACCGTCAGCGCGACCGGGTCGATCTTCCCGGTCAGCGTCGTGCCGTTCGCGAGGAACACGTTGCCGGTGCTCGACGCGTCGGAAACGATGTCGCCCGCGAGGTTCACCGCCGATGCATTGAACGTCACGTTGCTGCCGTTCGCGAGGTTCAGCAGCGTGCCGTTGCCGGCCGTCACGACCGTACCGTTGCGCACCGCGATGTCGGCCATGCCGCCGCGCGCGGCGAAGGCCGGCCCGGTGGCGGACGTCACGCTGCCGCCGTCGACGAGCACCGAGCTGGTCGCGCCGTTCGCGAGCGTGTCCGACGTCAGTACGCCGGCCGTCGCGCCCGTGAGCGCCGTGCCCGTCAATGCGAGCACGCCGCCGCTGTTCGCGGTTGCGCCGTTGCCGGCGGCGCTGGCGAGCGCCGACCCCGTATCGGCGATGCGGCCGCCGTTTTGCGCGACGACGCCGTCGGCCGCAGCACCCGATGCGGAAATCTTCGCGCCCGACAGCAGGGCCGTCGCGCCGCCGTCCATGACGATTGCATGGGCGTTCGTGCCGGTCGTCGCGACGGTCGTTCCGTTGGCCGCGAGCGTGGAATCGGCCCCCGACACGAACAGGCCGCGCGCGTCGGCGCCGCTCGTGCGGACGACCGCGGCCGCATCGGCCGCGATGTGCGCGCCGGCGCCGGTCGACGTGACGCCGGCGGCGCCGTTGCCGGTCGTCGCGATCTGCGTGCCGGACAGCGCGATCGTTGCATTCGCACCGAGGTTGCGGATCCCGCTGCCCGAGCCGCCGACCGCGATCGACGTCGCGCTGGCCGCGATGCCGCCGCCGGTGACCGTCGCGTCGATCAGCACGCCGTCGGCGCTGCCGTTCGCGATGACGGTGCCGGCGCCCGACAGCGCGACCGATGCGCCGGCGCCCGTCAGGCGTATGCCCGCGACGCCGTCGTCGGCTTCGATGGAACCCGCGTTCGCGAGCGTGGCCGACGCACCCTGCACGAGCGCGCCGGTGCCGTTGGCGACGCGGATCGTCGACGCGTTGTTCACCGTGCCCAGCGTGCCGGCCACGACGCCTGTCGAGCCCGCGCCGGTCAGCAGCACCGTGCTGCGGTTCTCGAGCGTGCCGAGGTTCTGCGCGATGAAACCGGTCACGCCGGCGGTCGACGACGTGACGGCGGCGTCGTTGGTCAGCGTCGTCGCGACCGGCGCGCCGGCGTTCGCGCCGGCGAGGTCGTGCGCCTGGCCGTCGACGATGCCCGCGGTCGCGCCGGCCGCGTTCAGGTCGATCGTCGCACCCGCGTCGATCGTGCCCTTCGCGCCGCCTTCCACGGCGATCGCGACGCCGTTCGCGCCGTTGACGTGGTAGACCGCGTTGCCGGTCGACAGCGTGGTGCCGGCGTCGGTCGCGAGTACGCCGCGCGAGCGCTGGCCGTTGACGTCGGTCGTCAGCGTGCCGGCCGCCGACGCGCCCGTGTAGGCCGCGCCGCCCGCGACGCGGAACAGCGTCGAGTCGTCGGTGTCGACGCTCAGGTGCTGCGCGGCGACGTTGATTTTCGAACCCGCGCCGTATGCGTAGAAGCCGATCTGGTTCGTGCCGGACATGAAGGCCGGCACCGCGTTCGCGCCGACGTCGATCGTCGCGCCCGAGCGTGCGTGCACGCCGATCGCGCCGGTGCCGGTCAGGTTCAGCGCACCGTCGAGCGTGGCCATCGCGAGCGGCCCTTCGGCCCAGACGCCGTAGTTGCGCGTGTCCGACGCGGGGTCGAGGCCGCCGGCCACGTCGATCGTGCCGGTCGACGTCGCAGTCGTCGCGTGCGTGCCGGTGCCGACGACCATGATGCCGATGCCGTTCACGCCATTCAGCGTGATCGTGCCCGTGTTGGTCACGGTCGCGGCGGTGTCGGCCGCGAGCATGCCGACGTTCGCGAGCGGCGTGCCGGGCGCGGCGCCGTTGACGACGATCGCGCCCGCGTTCGTTAGCGTGCCGGCGCTCGAGCCGATGCTCGCCAGCGCGGCGCCGTTCTGCGTCTGCGAGCCGATCACGATCGTGCCGAGGTTGCTCGCGCTGCCCGACGCGCCGAGCAGGATGCCGTACGCGTGCGCGGACAGCGCGACGTCGTTTGCCGCCTGGCCGGGCGCGTACTGCGCGGCGCGGCCCAGATAGATCGTGCCGCCTGCTTCGTTCGTGAAGCTGCCGCCGGCGACGAGGCCGCCGATCACCTGGCTGTCGAGCGTCGTCGCGTTGACGCCGACGTTGATCGTGCCGGCGTTCGTCGCGCGCGCGCCGTCCGTCGCGGCCACAGCGTAGTTCTGCAGGTCGGGCCGGTTGCCGTCGAGCGTCCATGCGCCGACGTTCATCACGCCGTTGTTCGCGAACGTGGTGCCCGCGCCGCTCGCGTACACGCCGTTGCCCTCGGTGTACGCGTGGAAGCCGAAATTGTCGGGTGGCGTGCTGCCGCTCGTGTCGACGTTGTTGCCGGACGCGTAGCCGGACGAGATCGTGCCGTTGTTGACGCCGCTCGCGCCGCTCAGGAGGCGCACCAGCGTGAAGTCGCCCGACAAGCGCCCGTCGTTGACGAAGTGCGCGCCGTTTTCCGCGAGCACGGCCGAGCTCGATTCGATCGTGTTGGTGCCGCGGAAGTCGATCTGGCCGTCCTTGCCGATGTGCAGCGTCGCGTTCGCGCCCGTGCCGTGCATCACCGACAGGTGATCGATCGGCAGCGTGTTCTTGTCGCCGGCGGACACGTTGTTCGCGTACTGGAAGGTTTGCTGCGAGAACGTGACGGCCTGGCCGAACGCGGTGTCGTAGGCGGCCTGCGAGCCGAGCGCGCCGCTCTGGACCGAGCGCACCAGAAAGTCGTTGTACGCAGCGAGCGATGCGGCGTCGGTGACGGTCCAGCGACTGCCGTCGAACGCGGTGAAGGTGCCCGCGTAGGCCGGCACGTCGAGCTGGAGCTGGCCGACCGGGCCGCCGCTGGCGAGATAGTCGCCGGTGCCGAGCCAGATCTGGTTGCGGGAATTCCAGTTGACGACGCTTTTTGCCGCACCGGTGCCGTCCGCAAAGGTCAGGTCGGTCTGCTTCGGTGCGATCGAGATTCCATTGCCGGTCGCGTCTGGCGCATCCGCGGCATTGCCGATCGACACGTTCAGCGTGCCGCCGGTGCTGTCGACGGTGCCGATCCGCGTATTCACGTACTGGCCGCCGTTCACGTCGTGGTAAACGGGCACGGTGGTCGAGCCGGCCGTGGATGCGGTGAATTCGGCGGAGTTGTAGGTGGCGACCGACGTGTGGGTGGCCGTGATCGAGTCGGGCGTGCTGACGCTTTGCGTCTTGCCGCCGAGCGAGACCAGCGGCTGGTTCGGGTTGCCCGACACGAGGGTCGCGCTGCCGAGCGGCGTCAGCGTATAGCCCGGGTCGCCGGGGACGCCCGTCCATGCGCCTGCCACGCCGATCGTTTCGCCGCCCGACACGGTCGTGGCGCCGGCCAGGTTGTCGTTGACGGTCGGGCTGAAACTGCCGAGTGCGCAGGTGCCGCCGCTCGCGACGGTCGCGCCGTCGCCGCACGTCGACGCGTGCGCCACGCCGGCCGACAGCGCGGCCAGCGCGGCCCCGAGCGCCGCGACGCGCCGCGGCGAGCGGCGTGCCGGGTGGTGCGCCACCTTGTGCGCGGTGCGGCGGCTCGAACCCGATTCGCTGCCCGAACGCTTGCCGCGCGCCCGAGCCGTTTCCGCCACCGCGACCCAGCAGCCGGCGGCGTCGCTCCATATCGATCGAAATGAGTGATTCACGACATACCCCTCTTTCTTCTTTTGACGTGGCATTCGCCGCGATTCGGCGAATTCGCATTCCGCGGTGGGGAAATGATCCGAAGGGGCGTGCGGCGGCTGTGGCTGCGTGTCGCGCCAATCGTGTTTCGTTACACCGAGGATGGGGCGAGTCTACTGATTCGGGCAGTCGCCGATTATCGAGAAAGGGGAAACTGTAATGATTCGAACCGTAATGCGTGGTATTTTTGATTTGTGTGGTTGATCGAACCGAAAGCCGTGGTGGTGGCGGGCTTGAGGGGTTTTGTTAAAGGCTGGCAGAACTGCTGGAGTCGGTGGGATAGCGCACGGTTTCGGCGGATGACGCGCGATAAAATGCGGGCCCGGGATTTTTGTTTTAATTGGCGGTTATTTTATCCGTTTCATCTTTTACTTATTTTCACTTGTAAATTAATAAAATCAAGCGAATGTTGCGTGACGTCGATTCGTTGCGCCGGGTGGTGGCCGAAATGAAACCGTATTGGCCGGAGCCGGGCGATTTGCGTCGATGACGGGCGTCGTCGGACGCATCGTACGACGCACGCACGGCAAGCAGGAAGCGAGCAGAAAGCGGACGCGGCCGATGCCGCGCTTCAGAAATCGATCGCGTCGTCGGCATCGCCGTCGGCCGCGGTGGCGAGCGCTTCGCGCACCACCGTGCGCGGTGCGGAGGCCGACGCGTCGAGCGACGGGTTGCGCAGCTTCTCGAGCACGCGCGCGGGCACCGGAATCTGCATCCGCGCGGCGACGTCGCCGCACTGGAACATGATCAACTCGCCCGGCTCGAATGCGGTCCAGACTTCGTTGTCGGTGAGCGGCTGCGTCGCGATCACCGCGACGCGATCCTCGGGCGTCGTGTATTTCGCGAAGTCGATCGACAGGTCTTCGTCGACGAGATGCGCGGTCGAGAACGGCCAGCGCCGCACGAGATAGTGCAGCCGCGTCGAGCAGTGCGCGAAGAGCGCCTGGCCGTTCGACATCAGGAAATTGAACACGCCGTGATCGGTGATGCCGCGCGTCAGTTCGCCGACCCGCTCGAACAGCTCGGGCAGCGGCGGCTGCGCGCCGGGAAAGGCTTCGCGCAGCCCCTGCATCAGCACGCAGAACGCCTGTTCGCTGTCGGTCGTGCCGACCGGATGGTAGACGCTGCCGTCCATGTCCGGTGCGTAGTCCTGCAGGTCGCCGTTATGCGCGAAGATCCAGTGCCGGCCCCACAGCTCGCGCATGAACGGATGGCTGTTCTCGAGCAGGATGTGCCCTTGCGTCGCCTTGCGGATGTGCGCGATCGTGTTCTTGGACTTGATCGGGTAGCGCTTCACCATTTCGGCGATCGGCGACGTGGCCGAGGCCTGGTGATCGATGAAGAGGCGGCAGGCCTTGTCTTCGAAGAACGCGATGCCCCAGCCGTCGGCATGGTGATCGGTGAGTCCACCCCGGGCCGCGAAACCTGTGAAGGAGAATGTGACGTCCGTCGGCGCGGCGCAGTTCATTCCAAGGAGTTGGCACATTTTACGTGGGGCGGCAGGCTGAAGCGGGGGTAACGAACCGGGCGAACCCCGGTACAATGCGGCTTCTAGCATATCACCGAGCCCTGAGCGGTAAAAAGCGGATTCCGCTGGCCAAAGGCCCCGTGTTGCGGTTTGCCGTCAATCGGCCCGTGCACGCGCGTTCCGGCCCCGCCGATCGCAAGCCCGTTCCTCACGACGCCTCCTATGACTGCCTCGAACGCTTCCTCCCCGGCGACGCTTTCGCTCGCCCGTCCCGACGACTGGCACCTGCACCTTCGCGACGGCGACATGCTCGCCGCCGTGCTGCCGCACACCGCCCGCCAGTTCGGCCGCGCCATCGTCATGCCGAACCTGAAGCCGCCGGTCACGACCACCGCGCAGGCGCAGGCCTATCGCGCGCGCATCCTCGGCGCACTGCCGGCCGGGATGACGTTCGAACCGCTGATGACGCTGTACCTGACCGACAACACGCCGCCCGACGAAATCCGCCGCGCCCGCGAAAGCGGCTTCGTGCACGGCGTGAAGCTGTATCCGGCAGGCGCGACGACGAATTCCGACCATGGCGTCACCGATCTCGCGAAATGCGCGAAGACGCTCGAGGCGATGCAGGAAACCGGCATGCCGCTGCTCGTGCACGGCGAGGTGACCGATGCGTCGATCGACCTGTTCGACCGCGAAAAGGTGTTCATCGACCGCGTGATGACGCCGCTGCGCCGCGATTTCCCGGGGCTGAAGGTCGTGTTCGAGCACATCACGACGAAGGACGCGGCCGACTACGTGCGCGATGCGGACGCGGCGCCCGGTCTGCTCGGCGCGACGATCACCGCGCATCACCTGCTGTACAACCGCAACGCGCTGTTCGTCGGCGGGATTCGCCCGCATTACTACTGCCTGCCGGTGCTCAAGCGGGAGACGCATCGCGTGGCGCTGGTCGAGGCCGCGACGTCGGGCAACCCGCGCTTCTTCCTCGGCACCGACAGCGCGCCGCATGCGCGCGGCGCGAAGGAAACCGCGTGCGGCTGCGCGGGCTGCTACACGGCGCTGCACGCGCTCGAACTGTACGCGGAAGCATTCGACACCGCCGGCGCGCTCGACAAGCTGGAAGGGTTCGCGAGCTTCTTCGGCGCCGATTTCTACGGGCTGCCGCGCAGCGCCGAGACGGTCACGCTGCGCCGCGAGGCGTGGGAGTTGCCGCGCGAGATCTTCGCGGGCGATACGCCGGTCGTGCCGCTGCGCGGTGGCGAGGCGATCGGCTGGAAACTCGCGTGAGCGGCGCGCCGCCGCGCGAACCCGGTCGCGTCGATCCGGCCGTGTTTCGCCGTGGCGGTGGCTCGCGCGCTGCCGACCGCGGCGCGCAGTGCTAGAATGCGCGTCGCAAAGCAGGCCAGGCAGTCGCGGCCTCGCCGCCTTCGGGCGCGCGGGGGCGAGGAAAGTCCGGACTCCACAGGGCAGGGTGATGGCTAACGGCCATCCGTGGCGACACGCGGAACAGGGCAACAGAAAGCAAACCGCCGATGGCCCGGCGCAAGCCGGGATCAGGTAAGGGTGAAACGGTGCGGTAAGAGCGCACCGCGGCGACGGCGACGTTCGCCGGCACGGTAACCTCCACCCGGAGCAATTCCAAGTAGGCAGGCGCGCATTTTCGGATGCAGGACGGGGCCCCCGTCTCGTCTGCGGGTAGGAAGCTTGAGCGCGTCAGCAATGGCGCGCCTAGAGGAATGGCTGCCACGCGTTGCGCGCTTCGGCGCGCGGCGTGCACAGAATCCGGCTTATCGGCCTGCTTTGCCGCTCGAATGCGAAAGGGCCGGCGCTCCCTGCGGAGCGCCGGCCCTTTTTTCATGCGCGCGCCGCGCGATCAGGCGGCGACGATGTCGAACGAATGCGTGAGTTCGGCCGTTTTCGCGATCATGATCGACGCGGAGCAATACTTGTCGTGCGACAGGTTGATCGCGCGTTCGACCGTGGCCGGGTTCAGGTTGCGGCCGGTGACCGTGAAGTGGAAGTGCACCTTCGTGAACACCTTCGGATCTTCGCTCGCGCGCTCGGCCTTCAGCGTGACCGAGCAGCCGCTCACTTCCTGGCGGCTCTTCTTCAGGATCAGCACGACGTCATAAGCCGTGCAGCCGCCGGTGCCGAGCAGCACCATCTCCATCGGACGCGGCGCGAGGTTGTGGCCGCCGCCTTCGGGCGCGCCGTCCATCGTGACGAGATGCCCGCTGCCGGTCTCGGCGGAAAACGCCATGCCGTCCTGGCCCATCCAGCTTACTTTGCATTCCATGCTTGCGCTCCAGCGTTGCCTGATTCGGATTCGATCCGGCATTGTAGCCCGCGGCGCAACGGTCGGCTGATGCGCTGCAAGACGAGCAATGCCGGCGCCGAGCGAGCGGCGCGGCGAGCGGCGATTTCCCTGCTGAATTTAGGGGTTTTGCTCTAGATGCGGGCGGTTTGAAGTTGTGCGTGACGCGCTTATATGCTTGATTTTGAATGGAAATTCATTTGCGTAAGCTTTTCGACTGGCATCCCATATCGTGGGAGTTGATTTCGCAATGCAAATTTTCTTGTGGACTCGGTCGGGCATTCGTATAATGACTCTCATTGGTTGTCGCGCTGCGGCAACCTCCGAATGTCTCCTCCACCCTCCTCCTGAGGTGGATTAAGCCCGAACCAGCCGTTCGGGCTTTTTTTCGTCCCATGCAAACATCGGCGCGCGGCTTGCGCGCGTCGGCACCGTCACGCGGGCTGCCGCGCGGCCGGCTGCGACGTCGCGTCCGGCGGCGTGCCGCGCGAGTCGGCCTCCGGCGCCGGTGCAGGGGCGGCCGACGCGTGGCCGCGTGCGCAGAAGTGGCGGACGCGTTCGCGCACCGCGCGCAGGCGCACGATGCGGTCTTCGGCATGGGCGGTTCGGGCTTCGGCGATGCGTGCATCGAGCGCGTCGAGCTTGGCTTCGCAGCCGGACGCGGCGACGGCGGGCGCCGCGGCGGCCAGCAGCGCGGCCGCGAGGAAGGGCGTAAGTCGTTGTTTCATCATGCTGGTTTGTTGTTTTTCGGGTTTGGCCGGTCTGGCGCGGCAAGGTCATGTGCCGCACGTCGATGGGTGCCGCCGCAGGCGCTCGGTTCGCCTGGCTTGTCGGGGCACGACCGGATTTTGGCCCATTTCGGCCGCCGCGAACACGGGGCGTGGATTCTCTTTGACCACGCAGCCGTATTTCCTTTATAATTCAGGGCTTTTCCGCATTCATGCCCACGGAAAAAGAACAGGGAGAGCCTGCACCGCGCCTCGAAGCGCACACAGACAAGCAGGAAGAACACATCGGGCAAAGCATTTTTTTTGGATCGATCATGAAGACGTTTTCCGCAAAAGCCCATGAGGTGACGCGCGAATGGTACGTGATTGACGCGACGGATAAGGTTCTCGGCCGTGTTGCCAGCGAAGTGGCACGCCGTCTGCGCGGCAAGCACAAGCCTGAGTTCACCCCGCACGTCGACACTGGTGATTTCATCATCATCATCAACGCGAGCAAGTTGAAGGTCACGGGCAACAAGACGCTGGACAAGAAGTACTACCGTCACTCGGGCTACCCGGGCGGTATCTATGAAACGACGTTCGGCAAGATGCAAGAGCGCTTCCCGGGCCGCGCGCTCGAGAAGGCGGTCAAGGGCATGCTGCCGAAGGGCCCGCTCGGCTACGCGATGATCAAGAAGCTGAAGGTCTACGCAGAAGCGACGCATCCGCACTCGGCTCAACAGCCGAAGGCGCTCGAGATCTAAGGGGACCCACATGATCGGTAACTGGAACTACGGTACGGGCCGCCGCAAGAGCGCAGTCGCACGTGTCTTCATCAAGGCTGGCAAGGGCGACATCATCGTCAACGGCAAGCCCATCGCTGACTACTTCTCGCGCGAAACGTCGCTGATGATCGTGCGTCAACCGCTGGAACTCACGAACCACGGCCAGACGTTCGACATCAAGGTGAACGTCAACGGCGGCGGCGAAACGGGTCAGGCAGGCGCAGTGCGCCACGGCATCACCCGTGCACTGATCGACTACGATGCGACGCTCAAGCCGTCGCTGTCGAGCGCAGGCTTCGTCACGCGCGATGCGCGTGAAGTCGAGCGTAAGAAGGTCGGTCTGCGCAAGGCACGCCGCGCAAAGCAGTTCTCGAAGCGTTAATTCCGCTTCATGGCCTCGCCGCCTTCGGGCGGCGTCCGCCGGAAAAACCGCCAGCTTTCACGCTGGCGGTTTTTTTATGTCCGCTTCCGGGCCGCTGCGGCGGCCCCCGCGCGGGCGCGTTTGATGAAATCGACAAGAACCTATTGATTTCATGGACTTCAGCACGATCTTCTGATCGGCCCTACAATAGCGGCTAAAGCTTTTTGGAGAGTTCGAATGAACGCTGTTACCGAATCCGCAGCAACGACGACCGATATGCCGCTGCCGTTCGTCTTCACCGACGCCGCGGCCGACAAGGTCAAGCAACTGATCGACGAAGAGGGCAATCCCGACCTCAAGCTGCGCGTGTTCGTGCAGGGTGGCGGCTGCTCCGGCTTCCAGTATGGCTTCACGTTCGACGAGGAAGTCAACGAGGACGACACCGTGATGAACAAGAACGGCGTCCAGCTCCTGATCGACTCGATGAGCTACCAGTACCTGGTCGGCGCCGAGATCGACTACAAGGACGACCTCAACGGCGCCCAGTTCGTGATCAAGAACCCGAACGCGACCACCACCTGCGGGTGCGGTTCGTCGTTCTCGGTCTGAGCGCACGGCAGATCCGCGCCGGTTCTGCCGGAATGAAAAACGGGGCTTCATGCCCCGTTTTTTTATACGCGCCCGCCTTGTCGCGCTCGCCGCGCGGCGAGTGTCGCATCAGCGCGGATAGAGCGCGCCGAGCACGCGGTTGCCGGCTGCGCCGGTGACCGTCGCGAGATTGCCGGGCTGGCGCGCGGTGAAGCGGTACGCGAGCCACGCGAACGCGAGCGCTTCGACCTGCTGCGGCGGCACGCCGAGCGCGGCCGTCGTGTCGACGGTGGCCGGCACGCCGGCCTCCCGCAGCGCGTGCCGGAGCCCATCGAGCAACACCGGGTTGCGTGCGCCGCCGCCGCATACGAACACGGCCTTGCAGCCCGGTGCGTGCTGCGCGATGTCGCGCGCCACCGACACGGCGGTGAGCGCGGTGAGCGTGGCTTGCACGTCCTCCGGCGCAACCTGCTGGAACGCGGCGAGCTTCGTATCGAGCCACGCGGGATTGAACAGGTCGCGTCCGGTGCTTTTCGGCGGCGGCGCGGTGAAATACGGTTCCTCGAGCAACGTGTCGAGCAGCGGCGCGTGGACGGTGCCGCGTGCGGCGAACTTGCCGCCGTCGTCGTACGGCTTGCCCAGATGGCGGGTCGCCCACGCATCGATCAGCGCATTCGCCGGGCCGCAGTCGAAGCCGCGCACGTCGCCGCCCGCGTTGGGCAGGATCGTGATGTTGCTGATTCCGCCGAGATTGCAGACGACCCGCGTTTCGCCCGGCGCGCCGAACACCGTCGCATGGAACGCCGGCGCGAGCGGCGCGCCGTGGCCGCCGGCGGCCACGTCGCGGCTGCGGAAATCGGCGATCACGTCGACCTGGGTCAGCTCGGCGAGCAGCGCCGGATTGTTGAGCTGGCGCGTATAGCCGCGCTCGGGGCGATGGCGCACCGTCTGGCCGTGCACGCCGATCGCGCGGATCTCGTCGCGCGACAGCCCGGCCGTGCGCTGCAATTCGTGGCAGCACACCGCATAGCGCGTGACGAGCGCATTCGCCGCGAGCGATTCGCGGTCGATCTCGTTGTCGCCGGGCTGCTGCAGCGCGAACAGCGCGTCGCGCAGCGATTGCGCGAAGCCGACGAACGCTTCCGCGAGCACGACCGGCGCGCGGCCGGCCTCGAAACGCACGGCGACGCCGTCGACGCCGTCCATGCTGGTTCCAGACATCAGCCCGAAGTAGATGCCGTCTGCCGGATCGGCATGCTGCGGCGGTCGTTGCGGCACGTTGGGTTCTCCTGGATCGTGCGGCGCGGGCCGGTCCCGCGCGCCTTGCGCCCGATTATCCGCGCAACGTGACGCGTCGTTAAGCGATGCGCGCGCAAGTTATGGGAAAATCCCTGTTTTTGCGACATTCTTCCTGGCACCGATGAGCACCGAACCCAGTTCCAAGCCCGTTTTCCCGATCACCGACGAAGTCCGGCATGCGCTCGCCGTCACGAAGCGCGGCGTCGACGAACTGCTGATCGAGGAAGAGTTCGCGCAGAAGCTCGCGCGCAGCGCAGCCACCGGCACGCCGCTTCGCATCAAGCTCGGCCTCGATCCGACCGCACCGGACATCCACATCGGCCATACGGTCGTGCTGAACAAGATGCGCCAGCTGCAGGACCTCGGCCATACGGTGATCTTCCTGATCGGCGATTTCACGTCGCTGATCGGCGATCCGTCGGGCCGCAACGCGACGCGTCCGCCGCTCACGCGCGAGCAGATCGAATCGAACGCGAAGACCTACTTCGAGCAGGCCGCGCTCGTGCTCGATCGCGACAAGACCGAGATCCGCTACAACAGCGAATGGTCGATGCCGCTCGGCGCGGACGGGATGATCAAGCTCGCGTCGCGCTACACGGTCGCGCGGATCCTCGAGCGCGAGGATTTCACGAAGCGCTTCCAGGGCGGCGTGCCGATCTCGATCCACGAATTCCTGTACCCGCTGATGCAGGGCTACGATTCGGTCGCGCTGAACGCCGATCTCGAACTCGGCGGCACCGACCAGAAGTTCAACCTGCTGGTCGGCCGCGAACTGCAGAAGCAGTACGGCCAGGAACAGCAGTGCATCCTGACGATGCCGCTGCTCGAAGGCCTCGACGGCGTCGAGAAGATGTCGAAGTCGAAGGGCAACTACGTCGGCATCAGCGAGAAGCCGACCGACATGTTCGGCAAGCTGATGAGCATCTCGGACACGCTGATGTGGCGTTACTTCGAGCTGCTGTCGTTCCGCAGCCTCGACGAGATCGCCGGCTTCAAGCGCGAGGCCGAGGGCGGCCGCAACCCGCGCGACTTCAAGGTGCTGCTCGCGCAGGAAATCGTCGCGCGATTCCACTCGCAGCCCGACGCCGAACGCGCGCTCGAGGACTTCAACCACCGCGCGAAGGGCGGCGTGCCGGACGACATTCCGTCGGTCACGCTGGCCGGCGCGCCGCTGGCGATCGGTCAGTTGCTGAAACAGGCCGGTCTCGTGCCGTCGACGAGCGAAGCGCTGCGCAACATCGAGCAGGGCGGCGTGAAGATCGACGGCGCGACCGTGTCCGACAAGGGCCTGAAGGTCGAGGCCGGCGAATTCGTCGTGCAGGTCGGCAAGCGCCGCTTCGCACGCGTCACGCTGACCGCATGATCGCGCTGATTCAGCGCGTGACGCGCGCCGACGTGCGCGTCGGCGGCCGCACGACGGGCGAGATCGGCGCGGGCCTGCTCGCGCTGGTCTGCGCGGAGCGCGGCGATACCGAGGCCGCGGCCGACAAGCTGCTCGCGAAGCTGCTCGGCTACCGCGTGTTCAGCGACGCAGCCGGCAAGATGAACCTGCCGGTATCGAACATCGACGGCGAAGGCCGCGCGGGCGGCCTGCTGCTCGTGTCGCAGTTCACGCTCGCGGCCGATACGAACAGCGGGCTGCGTCCGAGCTTCACGCCCGCCGCGCCGCCCGACGAAGGCGCGCGGCTGTTCGACTATTTCGTCGCGGCCGCGCGGGCGCGCCATCCCGTCGTCGAGACGGGCGAGTTCGGCGCCGACATGCAGGTGTCGCTGGTCAACGACGGCCCCGTGACGTTCTGGCTGCAAGTGCGGCCCTGATTCTTCCCCGGAGGCGCGCCGCGATGGCCACCACGCAGATTCTTTTCATCCGCCATGGCGAGACGGCCTGGAACCGCATCAAGCGCATCCAGGGGCATATCGACATCCCGTTGGCCGATACGGGGCTCGCGCAGGCGCAGCGGCTGGCGGCGCGGCTCGGGCGCGACGCGCGCGACGGCGCGCGGATCGACGCTGTGTATTCGAGCGACCTGATGCGCGCGCAACAGACCGCCCAACCGTTTGCCGATGTGCTCGGGCTGCCGCTGCTGCTGCGCGAAGGGTTGCGCGAACGCTCGTACGGCGCATTCCAGGGGCACGACAGCACCGAGATCGAGGCGCTGTTTCCGGACGCGTATGCGGCGTGGCAGACGCGCGATCCCGGCTTCGCGCCGGAGGGCGGCGAGTCGCAGCGCGAGTTTTATCACCGCGTGCTGCATGCGCTCGAACCGATCGTCGCCGCGCATCCGGGCGGCCGGATCGCATGCGTCGCGCACGGCGGCGTGCTCGATTGCGTGTATCGCTTCGCGAACGGGATCGAGCTGTCGGCGCCGCGCAACTATCAGTTGCTCAATACCAGCATCAACGTCGTCGATTACGTGGATGGCCGCGCGCAGGTCGTGCAGTGGGCCGACGTGTCGCATCTCGAAGCCGCGAGCGACGATGACGACGGGTACCGCAAGGTGCTTTGAGCACGCGGGGCCCGTCCGGCATGGCATGGCATGGCCGGGGCTCCCTTCCTTCCGGCGTGACGCTTACTGCGGCAGCCCGTGGCGCGTCTTGTAGTCGAGCGCGTACGCGATCTTGCCGGGCTTGTCGGCCGTGATCGGCTGGCGCAGCTTGTCGAATTCCCCCTTGCTGTATTTCTTCCCGCCGTTGATCGCATCGGCGCGCCCGAGGTCGGCGCCCGTCTTGCCGTCGATCACGGGGTCCGTGGCCGCGACCATCCGCGTCGACGCATTCCAGACCGCATTCAGATAGCCCGTGTCGGCCTTTGCCGGATCGGGATCGGTCGCGCCGGGCCGCGTCCGGTCGTAGCCGGCCAGCGCGAACGTGTCCGGCTGCGCGCGCAGCCAGTCGGCCCAGTAGAACTCGAGGTAGTCGGTCGCTTGTGCGGGTTTGCCGTAACCGATGTCGCGCGTGAAATAGACGAGTGATCGATAGCGGTCGTTCGTCATCCCGAGTGTCAGGCCGAGGCCGGTCGGCAGTTGCGCGGTCGTGATCGGCTTGCCTTCGCCGTTCTTCAGGCGCAGATAGCCGCGGCTTTGCATCTGCTGCCAGAACACGTCGCCCGCGTAGTCGCCGAGGTTGTCCTTGACGACGACGTGCACGTGCAGCGCCGGGCCGCCGTCGGGCGTCTCGTAGTAGGTCGACAGGCCGTGGTGGCCGTCCGTCAGGTACAGCGCATCGCCGTTCGGGCCGATCACGACGGGGTTCAGCACCGAGCGGTCTCGAGCGTTCGCGTCGGTCGTCGCGCACCTGTAGCTGGCCGGCTCGCGCAGCGACGATCGGGCCGTGTAGCCGCTCGATGCGACGCCGCCGAGGCCTTCGTCCGCGCAGAAGTCGTCGAACTTCTTGTCGGGCTGCCGTTCGTAGCGGCCGAGCTTGTAGTAGATCTGGTCGTAGCCGATCGCTCCCTGCGTCGGATGGAGATCGCCGAGCGTCACGTCGATCAGGTCGCCGGCGCGGGCGGCTTTCCACTTGCCCGGTTGCGGCCGGGTGGTCGCGGGCGGCGTGGGGGCCGGTGCGGTCGTCGTGCCGCCGGACGGCGGTTGTGCGTCCATGCGCGCGACGGCGGCGACATCGTCGCCTCCGCACGCGGCGAGGGCGAAGACGGTGGACAGGCTGGCGGCAACGGCGAAACGGATCGGCAGGCGTGGCATCGCGGGCATCGGGCGTCGGTCGGGTGGGCGGGCGGGACTTCGCGCGGGTCAGTGGGCGTCGGCGACGAGCAGACGTGCGACCGTGCGCGGGTGCAAGCCCGTCAGCTTGTCACAGCTATTTGACAGCCAATTGAAATGATCGGAACAAGCGGACCGTCAGACAGACGGGGTGCCGTCGGACGGGGAGGCCGTCGCGCGGCGGCGCGCACGCTTCGACGCGCCGTTCACGAGCGCCCAGCGCAGCACGGGCGCAACCGCGCGTATGCCGGGCCGGACCAGCGCACGCCGCAACGGCGCGAACGTCGACACGCCGAGCATGCGCTGCGCCCACGGCGGCAGCAGGTCGATCCCGGCATGCATCACCAGCGACGCGGCCGGCCGCAGCGCCGGCTTCGCGACCGGCACATTCAGCAGGATGGACATCACGTCGAACGTACGCGGCCCGGCTTCGAGCTCGGGCAGCATGCGCGCGAGATAGGCGGCGACCTCGGCGCGCGAACGCGGCACCTCGCGGGCGCCGAGCAACTCGGCGATCAGCGCCGTCTCCGCGTAATAGCGGTCCTGCAGTTCGCCCGACAGCGCCGGATTCACGTAACGCAGATGCGCGGCGAGGAAGCTCGACACTTCCGCGACATGCACCCAGGTCAGCAACGCGGGATCGTCGGCGCGGTACGGCCGGCCGTCCGGTGCGCTGCCAGAGACGCGCGCATGGATCGTTTTCACGCGCTCGATCAGCGCGAGTGCGTCCGCGCGGCTGCCGAACGTCGTCCCCGTGATGAACGTGGCGGTGCGCCGCAAGCGGCCGAAGATGTCGGTGCGGAACGACGAATGATCCCAGACGCCCGCGAGTGCGAGCGGGTGGAGCGCCTGCAGCAGCAGCGCGGCGATGCCGCCCGTCATCATCGACGTGAAATCGGCATGCACGCGCCAGCACACGGCGTCGGGGCCGAATAGCCCGGGATCGCCCGGCGGCGAAGAGAGATCGATCGACGGACCGCCGCCGCCGGCCGTCAGGTGCGTGATGCCGGCCACGAGCCGCTTGCGGATCGGCTCCGCCCAGCGCGGGCCCGGCACGGTGGTGGGGTGGCGGCTGGGCGGCGTCGTCATGGCGGGTGCGGCTCGGGCGACGGATTACTTCCCGTCCGGGGTATCCCACTCGTCGCGTTCGGTGCGGCGGGCATCGGGCACCGACAGCCCGAAGTGGCGATACGTGAGCAGCGTCGCGACGCGCCCGCGTGGCGTGCGCTGCAGGAAGCCCTGCTGGATCAGGTACGGTTCGAGCACGTCCTCGATCGTGTCGCGCTCCTCGCCGATCGCTGCCGCGAGGTTGTCGATGCCGACCGGGCCGCCGTCGAACTTGTACAGGATCGCCTCGAGCAGCTTGCGGTCCATCAGGTCGAAGCCGACCGGATCGACGTCGAGCATCGCGAGCGCGGCGTCGGCCACCGCCGCGGTGATCTGGCCGTCGGCCTTCACTTCCGCGAAATCGCGCACGCGGCGCAGCAGCCGGTTCGCGATCCGCGGCGTGCCGCGCGCGCGCTTCGCGATTTCCAGCGCGCCGTTCGGATCGATCTGCGCATTCAGCAGCGACGCCGAGCGCTGCACGATGCGCGACAGTTGACCGGCGTCGTAGAACTCGAGGCGCGCGACGATCCCGAAACGATCGCGCAGCGGGTTGGTCAGCATCCCGGCACGGGTGGTCGCGCCGACCAGCGTGAACGGCTGCAGGTCGAGCTTCACGCTGCGCGCGGCCGGGCCTTCGCCGATCATGATGTCGATCTGGTAATCCTCGAGCGCCGGATACAGGATTTCCTCGACGACCGGCGACAGCCGGTGGATTTCGTCGATGAACAGCACGTCGTTCGCTTCGAGGTTCGTCAGCAGCGCCGCGAGATCGCCCGCGCGCTCGAGCACGGGGCCCGACGTCTGGCGCAGGTTCACGCCCATCTCGCGCGCGATGATGTGGGCGAGCGTCGTCTTGCCGAGACCCGGCGGCCCGAACAGCAGCACGTGGTCGAGCGGCTCGGCGCGGCGCTTCGCGGCTTCGATGAAGATCTCGAGCTGCCCGCGCACCTTTTCCTGGCCGACGTAGTCGTCGAGCTGGCGCGGCCGCAGCGCACGTTCGAACACCTCCTCGTGCGACGAGGTGGGCGTGGCCGCGATGATCCGCTGCTCGGTGGCGAGTTTGTCGGTTTCAATCATGCGGCCATTGTACCGCGCGGCGGCGCCCGGACCACCTGGCCGAACGGCCGACTGGCGCGTGCCGCGCGGCGGCGCGACACTGGCTTCGACGGCCGGATCGACCGCGCGTTACGCCTTCGACAGCGCCTTCAGCGCGAGCTTGATGCCTTCGGACACGCCGGTGCCGGCCGGCACGTTCTTGATCGCGGCCAGGCCTTCCTTTTCGGAGTAGCCGAGCGCGAGCAGCGCGTTGAGGATGTCGGTCGCATGGTCGGACGGCGACGCGGCGCCGGCGAGCGCGCCGAGGTCGGCGCCGAGCTTGCCCTTCAGTTCGAGCAGCAGGCGCTCGGCCGTCTTCTTGCCGATGCCGGGCAGCCGCGTGAGGCGGGCGGCGTCCTGCATCGTCACGGCCTGCGCGAGCTCCTGCACGCTCATGCCGGACAGCACGGCGAGCGCCATGCGCGCGCCGATGCCGGTGATCTTCAGCAGCTCGCGGAAGGTCGTGCGCTCCTGCGGCGTCAGGAAGCCGTACAGCAGGTGCGCGTCCTCGCGGACGATCTGCTGCGTGAGCAGCACGATGCGCTCGCCCGTTTGCGGCAGGTTGTAGAAGGTGCTCATCGGCACGTCGATTTCGTAGCCGACGCCGTTGCAGTCGACGAGCAGATGAGGCGGGTTCTTTTCGAGCAGGATGCCGGCGATGCGACCGATCATGGAGGACGGGATGCGAGGAAGAAAGCGCGAGTGTAGCGCACGCGCGGCGCAATGCCGATGGGCGCGGCCGTCAGGCCGAAGCGGCGCGTGTCGCGGGTGTGTCGGGCGTGGGTAGAACGGTGAAGGTGGTCAACGCAGCCAACGCAGTCGAGCCGACGTACGTGCCGCGGCGCACGACTGGCGTCAGCCGACCAGCCGGCCGCGCCGCACGCGCAGCCCTTTCTGCGCGAGCGCCGGCGCGAGGCCGCCCAGCGTGCTGAGCGTGTCGCCGCCGTGCGCGTGGCAGATCGCCATGCCGAGCGCGTCGGCGGCGTCGGAGCCCGGCTGGCCGGACAGGTTGAGCAGCCGCGTGACCATTTCCTGCATCTGCGTCTTGGTCGCGCGGCCGTAGCCGACCACCGCCTGCTTGAGCTGCAGCGCCGTGTATTCGGCGACCGGCAGCCCGCCCGCGACGAGCCCGCAGATCGCGGCGCCGCGCGCCTGGCCGAGCAGCAGCGTCGACTGCGGGTTCACGTTGACGAACACCTTTTCGATCGCGGCCTGGTCGGGCGCGTGTTCGCGCACGATCGTCGAGACGCCCTGGAAGATCGTGCCGAGCCGGGTGGCCAGGTCGGCCGTCGGCGTGCGGATCACGCCGCTCGTGACATAGGCGAGCCGGTGGCCGCTGACGTCGATGACGCCGAAGCCGGTGACGCGCAGGCCGGGGTCGATGCCGAGAATTCGCATGAGTGAGGAGAGTGGCGTGATGCAGCGATACTACAACGAATGGTGCGGCAAGCCGATCGCCCGGTCGTGCGCGACGGCGCCGCGCAATAAAAAACCCGGCGGGAGTGATGCCGCCGGGTTCCCGTGCAGCGGCCGCGCGGGCCGCATGCGGCGATCAGTGACGGAAGTGGCGCACGCCCGTCAGGACCATCGCGATGCCGTGCTCGTCGGCCGCCGCGATCACTTCGTCGTCGCGCATCGAGCCGCCCGGCTGGATCACGCAGGTCGCGCCGGCCGCCACGACGACG
The DNA here is from genome assembly GCF_017815075.1 of Burkholderia sp. AcTa6-5. NCBI lineage: Bacteria > Pseudomonadati > Pseudomonadota > Betaproteobacteria > Burkholderiales > Burkholderiaceae > Burkholderia > Burkholderia sp. AcTa6-5. Next base: position 151,846 of record NZ_JAGIQE010000006.1, read on the forward strand.
TCGAGGCCGTCACGGAACGGGAAGAACGCATCCGACGCGACGGCCGAACCGGCGAGCGTGAGGCCCGCGTTCTGCGCCTTGATGCTCGCGATGCGCGCGGAATCGACGCGGCTCATCTGACCGGCGCCGACGCCGAGCGTCATGCCGTTGCCGCAGAACACGATCGCGTTCGACTTCACGTACTTCGCGACGCGCCAGGCGAACAGCAGGTCGTCCATTTCCTTCGCGGTCGGCTGGCGCTTCGTGACGACGCGCAACTCGCTCGGCTGCACGTTGCGCGAATCGAGCGACTGCACGAGCAGGCCGCCGCCCACGCGCTTCAGGTCGAATGCGTTATGGCCGTCGCCCAGTGCGATCTCGAGCAGGCGCACGTTCTGCTTCGCGGCGAACACCTGCTTCGCGGCGTCCGTGAACGACGGCGCGATCAGCACTTCGACGAACTGCTTCGCCACCGCTTGCGCGGCCGCTTCGTCGACTTCGCGGTTGAACGCGATGATGCCGCCGAACGCGGAGGTCGGATCGGTCTGGAACGCCTTCGCATACGCGTCGGCCGAGTCGTTGCCGACCGCGACGCCGCACGGGTTCGCATGCTTGATGATCACGCAGGCCGGCGCGTCGAACGTCTTCACGCATTCCCACGCCGCGTCCGAATCCGCGATGTTGTTGTACGACAGTTCCTTGCCCTGCAGCTGGCGGTAGTTCGCCAGCGCACCGGCCGGCGTCGCGAGGTCGCGGTAGAACGCCGCGCTCTGGTGCGGATTCTCGCCGTAGCGCAGGTCCTGCACCTTGTCGAACGCCATGTTGAGCGTGGCCGGATACGCGCTGCGCGATGCGTGCTGCAGCTCGTCGGTCAGGCTCGTCAGGTAGTTCGTGATCGCGCCGTCGTATTGCGCGGTGTGCGCGAACACCTTCGTCGCGAGACGGAAGTTGGTCGGGTAGCCGATGGTGTTGCCGTTCGCCTTCATTTCATCGAGCACGACCGCGTAGTCGGCCGGGTCGACGACGACCGTGACGTCGCGGTGGTTCTTCGCGGCCGAGCGCAGCATCGTCGGGCCGCCGATGTCGATGTTCTCGATCGCGTCGGCGAGCGTGCAGTCGTCCTTCGCGATCGTCGCGACGAACGGATACAGGTTCACGACCAGCAGGTCGATCGTCGGGATGCCGTGCTGTTCCAGCGCCTGCATGTGCTCGGGCAGGTCGCGGCGGGCGAGGATGCCGCCGTGCACCTTCGGGTGCAGCGTCTTCACGCGCCCATCGAGCATTTCCGGGAAGCCGGTGTAATCGGCCACTTCGGTCACGGGCAGGCCGGCGTCGGCGAGGAGTTTCGCGGTGCCGCCCGTCGACAGCAGCTTGACGCCGAGGTCGGACAGCGACTTCGCGAAGTCGACGATGCCGGTCTTGTCGGAAACGGAAATGAGCGCTTGCTTGATCATGATGGAACCACCAATAGCCAGGGAAACGGGGACGGGACGGCCGCCTACAGCAGGCCGTGCTGCTGCAGCTTCTTGCGCAGCGTATTGCGATTGATGCCGAGGTACTCGGCGGCGAGCGACTGGTTGCCGCCGGCCTGGTCGAGCACGACCTCGAGCATCGGCTTTTCGACGCAGGACATCACCATTTCATAGACGTCGTGCGGATTGGAGCCGTCTAGATCCCGGAAATACACGTCCAGGCTCTCGCGGACACATTGTTCGATGTTGTGCTTGCTCATGCTGCTAACTGGTTATGGTCGTCCGACTCGCCCTGGCTGTTTTCCGCATCGTCATCGACGTAGACGAGGTGGTCCGACAGCGCCTTTTGCGCCTCGAAGAATGCATTGACGGCGGCGAGCTGCTCGCGGGTGGAATCGAGCGTGTTCATTCGGTGCCGGAACCCGTTGGCACCGGAAAGGCCGCGAGTGTACCAGCCGATGTGCTTGCGCGCAGTACGGACCCCGGTGAATTCGCCATAGAAAGCGTAGTGGTCTTCCAGGTGTTCGTTCATCACGTGCTGGATCTCGTCGATCCGCGGCGGGGGCAGCAGCTCGCCGGTTTGCAGGAAATGATCGATTTCGCGGAACAGCCACGGCCGGCCTTGCGCGGCGCGACCGATCATCAGCGCGTCGGCGCCGGTTGCATCGAGCACGGCCTTCGCCTTGGCGGGCGACGTGATGTCGCCGTTGGCGACGACCGGAATGCGTACGGCCGCCTTCACGGCCGCGATGGTGTCGTATTCGGCGTCGCCGCGGTACAGGTCGGCGCGCGTGCGGCCGTGCACGGTGAGCATCGAGATGCCGGCCGCCTCGGCCAGGCGCGCGACCGTGATCGCGTTCTTGTGCTCGCGGTCCCAGCCGGTGCGGATCTTCAGCGTCACGGGCACCGCGTCGGGCCCGGTGCCGACCGCCGCGACGACGGCCTCGACGATCCGCTGCACGAGCGGCTCGTTCTGCAGCAGCGCGGAGCCGGCCGCGACGTTGCAGACCTTCTTCGCCGGGCAGCCCATGTTGATGTCGATGATCTGTGCGCCGTTGTCGACGTTGTAGCGGGCCGCTTCGGCCATCATCGCCGGATCGGCGCCGGCGATCTGCACCGCGATCGGCTCGACTTCGCCTTCGTGGTTCGCGCGCCGCATCGTCTTCGCGCTTTTCCACAGCTGCGCGTTGGACGCGACCATCTCGGACACGGCGTAACCGGCCCCCAGCCGTTTGCACAGCTGGCGGAACGGACGATCCGTCACCCCGGCCATCGGGGCGACGAACAGGTTGTTACGCAATACGTGAGGGCCGATAACGGGCATCGCAATGGCGCCGCCCGCGACACGCGCGGGCAGGGGAAGGGAAGACGGAAAACGGGCATTTTACCGTATTCCCATGCCCCGCCGATTTGACCCGGTTTGCCTGGATTGCCCGGAGAGGCTGCGCGGCGCGCCGCGCGTCAGTTGCGCTGGCCGAACATCATCTGGCGCGCGATCGCCTTCTTGAGCGGCGGCACGAATTCGAGCGCGGTGAGCGCCGCGCCGCGCAGCAGCGGAAGCGGGCCCGAGTCGATCGTAAACAGCCGCGCCAGCGTGTCGGTCGCGCCGATCGTGAAGCGCCGGTCGAGCGCGCGGCGCGCGTTGAAGGCCGCGAGCGCGGTCGCTTCGAAGCCTTGCGCGGACAGCGTGTCGACGAGCGTGTGCGCATCGCGCAGCCCGAGGTTGAGCCCCTGGCCCGCCACCGGGTGCAGCGTCTGCGCGGCATTGCCGATGACCGCGACGCGGCCGCTGACGAGCGTCTGCGCGGCGTTCAGGCCGAGCGGGAACGACGCGCGCCCGGCGATCGCGACGAATTCGCCCATGCGTTCGCCGAACACGCTGCCGAGCTCGTGCAGGAACGCGTCGTCGGGCAGCGCGGCACGTCGTGCGGCTTCGTCGGGCGTGCAGCACCACACGAGCGAATACTCGGCCTGGCGCGGCCCGCCGAGCGGCAGCAGCGCGAGCGGGCCTTCGTGCGTGAAGCGTTCCCACGCGACGTTCGGGCGCGGCGCCGAGACCGTGACCGTGCCGACGAGCGCGGTCTGTCCGTAGTCGCGGCGATGCTTGCCTGCGTCGGCCTGCTGTTCGTGGAACAGCCCGCCTTCGGCATTGATGACGAGGCGCGCGCGCAGCGAGCGCTCGCCTTGCGGGCCGTCGAGCGTCAGCGTGACGCCGTCGACGTTCTGCTGCGGCGCGCGTGCGGTGGTCGACGTGAGCCAGTCGACGCGCGTGCCGCGCACGGCGCCCGCGAGCGCCTGCACGATCGAGCCGTAGCGCACGACGTAGCCGAGCGCGGCGAGCGCGTGTTCGTCGCGGTCGATCAGCGTGCGGCCGAAATGGCCGCGCTGCGATACGTGGATATGTTCGATCGGCGTGGCGTCGGCCGGCCACGCGAGCGTGTCGAGCAGCACGCGGCTGCCGTGCGACACGGCGATCGCGCGCGGGTCGTTTGCGCTCGCGGCCGGTTCGCGCGCATCGATCAGCGCGATCGATGCATGCTGCGTCGCGCTGCGGCGCGCGAGCCAGCCGGCGAGCGCGAGCCCGACGGGGCCCGCGCCGACGATGGCGAGGTCGTAATCCGGCGTGGCCGGCGAGGAAGCGGTCGTCATCTTGATTCGTGAAACGGAGGGAACGGTCGGCGGCCGGTCATGCGCCCGCGCGCATCAGCGCCTCGATCTCGTCGGCCGCGACCGGCACGCCGCGCGTGATCAGTTCGCAGCCGTGCTCGCGCACGATCGCGTCGTCCTCGATGCGGATGCCGATGTTCCAGTACTCGGGCGGCACGTCGTCGGCCGCGCGCACGTACAGGCCGGGCTCGACGGTCAGCGTCATGCCCGGCCTCAGCGTGCGCCACGGCAGCGCGCCGTTCGCGTCGCGTTCGGCGAGCCGCTCGCGGTAGTCGCCGCAGTCGTGCACGTCCATGCCGAGCCAGTGGCCGGTGCGATGCATGTAGAAGCGCGTGTACGCGCGCTCGGCGATCACGTCGTCGACGCTCGAGAAGCGTGTTTTCGGGATGATGCCGGTGTCGAGCAGCCCTTGCGCGAGCACGCGTACGGCCGCGTCGTGCGGCGCCTCGAACGGCACGCCCGCGCGCGTCGCGTCGATCGCCGCCTGCTGCGCGGCGAGCACGATGTCGTACAGCGTGCGCTGCGCGGGCGAGAAGCGGCCGTTGGCCGGGAACGTGCGCGTGATGTCCGATGCATAGCCGTCGAGTTCGCACGCGGCGTCGATCAGGATCAGGTCGCCGTCCCGCGCTGCCGTGTTGCCGGCCGGGTAGTGCAGCACGCACGCATTCGCGCCGGCCGCGACGATCGACCCGTACGCGGGCGCCTGCGCGCCGTGCTTGCGGAACAGGTACAGCAGCTCGGCTTCGAGCTCGTATTCGCGGATGCCCGGGCGGCACACCTGCATCGCGCGGCGGTGCGCGAGCGCGGAGATGTGCGCGGCGCGCGTCATGATCGCGAGTTCGTGTTCGTCCTTCACGAGCCGCATGTCGTCGAGCAGCGGCGTGAGGTCGAGCAGCGCGTCCGGCGCGGCGACGCCCGTGCGCGCCTGCGCACGCACCGCGTCGATCCAGCCGGCGAGCTGGCGCTCGAACTCGGCCGACGCGCCGAACCGGTAGTGCACGGTGCCCGCGTCGGCGAGCAGGCGCGGCATTTCGGTGTCGATCACGTCGGTCGCGAACGCCGCATCGAAGCCGAACGCGTCGCGCGCGGCGTCGGGACCGTAGTGAAAGCCTTCCCAGGTCTCGCGGTCGACGTTCTTGGCGCGGCAGAACAGGATCGATTCCGGCGCACCGTGCGGCGCGGCCGCGTTCAGCACGAGCACGGCATCCGGCTCGGTGAAGCCCGTCAGGTAATGGAAGTAGCTGTCGAACCGGTACGGGTAGGCCGTATCGCGGTTGCGCAGCATTTCCGGCGCGGTGGGGACGATGGCGACGCCGCCGCCCGCGGCACGCAGTGCGGCAAGCACGCGTTCACGGCGCTGGCGGTAGACGTCGACGGCGATGGCGGTATCGAGGGGCGCATTCATCGTTGGATTGTAGCGCCGCCGAGCGCCGCGCGTCAGGGCCGCGGCTGCAAGGCCCGCCCGGCGGGGCTCGGCGGCGGCTGTTGCAAACCTTCCACAGGCCGGACCGGCGATTTTCTGCCCGGCCGCGCGAGCCGGTTATGATCGACGACAACGTATACTCTCGGCGGTTCCCTTAAAAAGGCAGATGATGAAATTAATCGGTTCGCTCAGCAGCCCGTACGTCCGAAAGGCGCGGATCGTGCTTGCTGAAAAGAAGATCGACTACAAGCTGGAGCTCGAGAACGTGTGGGCGCCGGACACGAACATCCATGCATCGAACCCGCTCGGCAAGGTCCCGTGCCTGGTGATGGAGGATGGCGCCGCGGTGTTCGATTCCCGTGTGATCTGCGAATACGTCGATACGCTGTCGCCGGTCGGCAAGCTGATTCCGCCGTCGGGCCGCGAGCGCGTCGAAGTGCGCTGCTGGGAAGCGCTGGGCGACGGCGTGCTCGACGCAGCCGTCGCGATCCGTCTCGAACACACGATGCGCGACGAAGCGCAGCGCAGCGTGAGCTGGATCGCGCGCCAGCAACGCAAGATCGACGACGCGCTCGTCGCGATGTCGCAGGGTCTCGGCGGCAAGACGTGGTGCGTCGGCAATCATTACACGCTCGCCGACATCGCGCTCGGCTGCGCGCTCGGCTATCTCGACTTCCGGATGCCCGAGCTCAACTGGCGCGATCGCCACCCGAACCTCGACAAGCACTTCGTGAAGCTGCAGCAGCGACAGTCGTTCGCCGATACGCTGCCGCAGAGCTGAGCCGCCGCGCGGTCTTCACGCATTCGGCAGACGAAAGAAAAGCGCCCCGCGGGGCGCTTTTCTTTTTGCGGCGCAGGCCGCCCGCCGCCGGAGCGGGCTGGCCGCTTGCATCACTCGATCGACGCGTACACGGCTTCGCCGAGCGTGAACGAATCGCTGCGCGCGATCGGCCACCACTTGTCGTACAGCGAGAAGCCGCAGGTGTGGCCGTCGAGCAGCGCACCGGGTTTCAGGTACTTCAGCAGTTGCGACATCAGCCGTACCTCGTGCGGCGCGACCCGCTGCACGATGTGGTGCGCGCGCAGTTCGGACGGATGCGCGAGGCCGGCCGCCTGCACGAGTTCCTGCAGCGCATGCAGCGTATTGCGGTGGAAGTTGTACACGCGCTCGGCCTTGTCGGGCACGACGAGCGCGCGCTGGCGCACCGGGTCCTGCGTCGCGACGCCGGTCGGGCAGCGGTCGGTGTGGCAGTGCTGCGCCTGGATGCAGCCGACCGCGAACATGAAGCCGCGGGCCGAGTTCACCCAGTCCGCGCCGATCGCGAGCGTGCGCGCGATGTCGAACGCGGTGATGATCTTGCCGCTCGCGCCGAGCTTCACGCGGTCGCGCACGCCGATCCCGACGAGCGTGTTGTGCACGAGCAGCAGCCCTTCCTGCAGCGGCACGCCGACGTGGTCGGTGAATTCGAGCGGCGCCGCGCCCGTGCCGCCTTCCGCGCCGTCGACGACGATGAAGTCGGGCACGATGCCGGTCTCGAGCATCGCTTTCGCGATCCCGAAGAATTCCCACGGATGGCCGATGCACAGCTTGAAGCCGGTCGGCTTGCCGCCGGACAGCGTGCGCAGCCGCTCGACGAATTCGAGCAGCCCGCGCGGCGTCGAGAATTCCGAGTGCGTCGCGGGCGAGATGCAGTCCTTGCCCATCGGCACGCCGCGCGTCTCGGCGATTTCCGGCGTGATCTTCGCGGCCGGCAGCACGCCGCCGTGGCCCGGCTTCGCGCCCTGCGACAGCTTCACCTCGATCATCCTGACCTGCGGATCGGCGGCCTGCTTCGCGAACTTGTCGGGGTTGAACGTGCCGTCGTCGTTGCGGCAGCCGAAGTAGCCGGACGCGATTTCCCAGATGATGTCGCCGCCGTGCTCGCGGTGGTACTTCGACAGCGAGCCTTCGCCGGTGTCGTGCGCGAAGCCGCCTTTCTTCGCGCCGAGGTTCAGCGAGCGGATCGCGTTCGCGGACAGCGAGCCGAAGCTCATCGCCGAGATGTTGAAGATCGAAATGTCGTACGGTTGCGCGCGATTCGCGCCGACGCGGATGCGGAAATCGTGGTTCGGCAGCTTCGTCGGCGCGAGCGAATGGCTGATCCATTCGTGCGCGACGGCCTTCACGTTCAGCTCGGTGCCGTACGGACGGTTGTCGGCGACGTTCTTCGCGCGCTGGTAGACGAGGCTGCGCTGCGCGCGCGAGAACGGTTTTTCGTCGGTGTCGTCCTCGACGAAGTACTGGCGGATTTCAGGTCGGATGAACTCGAACAGGAAGCGGAAGTGGCCCCAGAGCGGGTAGTTCCGCAGGATCGCGTGGCGGTCCTGGTTCAGGTCGTACAGGCCGAGCGCGACGAGGGCGATGGGGATGGCGGTCCACAGCCAGGAGAGTGCTTGGACCGACGCGAGGACGGCCGCCGCGACGAGCAGCAGCACGGCACACCACATCGCGAGGTAGCGTCTTGAAAGCATGGGGACTCCGTAAGAATTCTGGAATGCCGCCATGCGTACGCTGCGAAGGCGGCGCGCCGGCCGCGGCGGAATCGTGTTCCGCCGGGCGCGGCGTGCCGCAAGTCTAAACCGAATGGGTGTCAGCGTGCATCGGCGAGCGCCGGGGCCTGGCCGCCCGCCGCAGCCTGACCGGGCTGGCCGGTGCCCGCGGATTCGATGATGCCGCCGCCGAGGCAGATCTCGCCGTCATACAGCACGGCCGACTGGCCGGGCGTGACCGCCCACTGCGCGTCGTCGAACGCGAGCGAGAAGCGCGCTTCGCCTGCCGGGCCGGCGGCCGCAGTGCCGAATGCGCACGCCGCATCGGCCTGCCGGTAGCGCGTCTTCGCGCCGCACGAAAAGCCGTCGGCCGGCGGCTCGCCGGCGACCCAGCTCACGTTGCCGGCGACCAGTTCGCGCGACAGCAGCCACGGATGGTCGTGGCCCTGCACGACGTACAGCGCGTTCGACGCGATGTCCTTCGCGGCGACGAACCACGGCTCGCCGTTGCCGCTCTTGCTGCCGCCGAGGCCGATGCCCTTGCGCTGGCCGAACGTGTAGAACGCGAGGCCGATGTGCTCGCCGACCACCTTGCCGTCGGGCGTCTTCATCGGGCCGGGTTTCGTCGGCAGATAGCGGTTCAGGAAATCGCGGAACGGCCGTTCGCCGATGAAGCAGATGCCGGTCGAATCCTTCTTCTTCGCGTTCGGCAGCCCGATCTGCGCGGCGATCTCGCGCACCTTCGTCTTCGGGATCTCGCCGAGCGGGAACATCGTCTTCGACAGTTGCGCCTGGTTCAGCCGGTGCAGGAAGTACGACTGGTCCTTCGTATGATCGAATGCCTTCAGCAGTTCGAAACGCCCGTCGCGCTCGCGCACGCGCGCGTAGTGACCGGTCGCGATCATTTCCGCATCGAGCGACATCGCGTGGTCGAGGAACGCCTTGAACTTGATCTCGGCGTTGCACAGCACGTCGGGGTTCGGCGTGCGGCCGGCCGAGTATTCGCGCAGGAACTCCGCGAACACGCGGTCCTTGTATTCCGCGGCGAAGTTGACGGCTTCCACGTCGATGCCGATCAGGTCGGCCACCGACACGACGTCGATCCAGTCCTGGCGCGTCGAGCAGTATTCGCCGTCGTCGTCGTCTTCCCAGTTCTTCATGAACAGGCCGACCACGTCGTAGCCCTGTTCCTTCAGCAGCCACGCGGTCACCGACGAATCGACACCGCCCGACATGCCTACCACTACACGACGCTTGCTCATTTGCTGACCGCCTGACGTTCGAATGCCTCGGGGCGCGGCGCGACCGAATGCGTGTGCACGAAATCGAGCGGAATGCGCCGCCCGGCGAGATAGTCGTCGACGCAGCGCATCACCGCGGGCGAACGATGGCGCTCGCTGCAGGCGCGCAGTTCGTCGGACGTCATCCACAGCGTGCGGACGATGCCGTCGTCGAGCGCATGGCCCGCGACCGGTTCGCCGGCCGTGCCGCAGAACGTGAAGCGCAGGTAGGTCGCGCCGGCGCTGCCGGGGCGATCGTAGTGCGCGAGATAGACGCCGACGAGCGCGTCGGGCGTGAACGGGTGCGCGGTTTCCTCGAGCGTTTCGCGGATCACGGCGTCGGCCAGCGTCTCGCCGGCTTCGAGGTGACCGGCCGGCTGGTTGATGCGCAGGCCCGTCGAGGTTTCTTCCTCGATCACGAGAAAGCGGCCGGCGCGCTCGACCAGCGCGGCGACCGTCACATGCGGGGTCCAGATTTCGGGTTTCATGGTTCGGCATTTTACCGGTTGCGCCCGAACGCTGCCGGCCGTTTCCCGCCGGGCCGCCCGCTGCCGGTCGCGCGTTAGACGATCCGACCCTCGCAGATCGTCCGTCCCGGCGATGCATGACGGCAGCGACCAGACTCATGTCGCATTCGAGCACGGTCGTGCGCAAAGTGCTGGCGGGGCCATCGCTTTCGGTTAAAGTGCAGCGTGAACGCCGTTGCTCGTGAGCCGGTAAGTCAGCCTGTCCGGCTCGTTGTGCAGTAAAGATCGCAAGAAAAGAAATACTGACAATGACTGGAGGAACTGACGATGCATATTGGAGTGCCTGCTGAAACGCGGGCCAACGAGGCGCGCGTGGCCGCGACGCCGGAAACCGTGAAGAAATACGCGGCGGCCGGCCATCGGGTCAGTATCGCGAAAGGGGCCGGCAGCGCCGCCAGCTATCCCGACGAAGCCTATGTGGCCGCCGGCGCCGAATTGACCGACCAGTCGGCCGCTTTTGCCGCCGATCTCGTGCTGAAGGTCCAGGCGCCGACCGACACCGAGTTGCCGTTGCTCAAGCGCGGCGCCGTGCTGGTCGGGATGCTCGATCCGTTCAACGGCGAGCAGGCGGCGCAGCTCGCCGCGGCCGGCGTGACCGGCTTCGCGCTCGAGGCCGCGCCGCGCACGACGCGCGCGCAGAGTCTCGACGTGCTGTCGTCGCAGGCGAACATCGCCGGCTACAAGGCCGTGCTGGTGGCCGCGTCGCTGTATCCGCGCTTCATGCCGATGCTGATGACGGCCGCGGGCACCGTGAAAGCGGCGCGCGTGCTGATTCTCGGCGCGGGCGTCGCGGGCCTGCAGGCGATCGCGACCGCGAAGCGGCTGGGCGCGGTGATCGAGGCGTCCGACGTGCGGCCGGCCGTGAAGGAGCAGATCGAGTCGCTCGGCGCGAAATTCCTCGACGTCCCGTTCGAAACCGACGAAGAGCGCGAAGCCGCGCAGGGTGTCGGCGGCTATGCGCGCCCGATGCCGCCGTCGTGGCTCGCCCGCCAGGCCGCGCTCGTGCACGAGCGCGCGAAGCAGGCCGACATCGTGATCACGACCGCGCTGATTCCCGGCCGCCCGGCGCCGACGCTGATCTCGGTCGAAACGGCGCAATCGATGAAGCCCGGCTCGGTGCTCGTCGATCTCGCGGCCGGCCGCGGTCCGGACATCGACGGCCGCAAGGGCGGCAACTGCCCGCTGACCGTCGCCGACCAGGTGATCGTGCACCACGGCGTGACGATCGCCGGCTACACGAACCTCGCGTCGATGGTCGCGTCGGACGCGTCGGCGCTGTACGCGCGCAACCTGCTCGACTTCATGAAGCTGATCGTCACGAAGGAAGGCACGCTGAACATCGACCTGACCGACGACATCGTCGCCGCGACGCTGCTGTGCCGCGACGGCGAAGTCACCCGCAAATAACGGAGGAGACCATGGAAGTCATCAATCACACGGTGATCAACGTGATCATCTTCGTGCTGGCGGTGTACGTCGGCTACCACGTCGTCTGGAACGTCACGCCGGCGCTGCATACGCCGCTGATGGCCGTGACCAATGCGATCTCGGCGATCGTGATCGTCGGCGCGATGCTCGCGGCGGCGCTCACCGTCGGCGCGACCGGCAAGTTCTTCGGCACGCTCGCGGTCGCGCTCGCGGCCGTCAACGTGTTCGGCGGCTTCCTCGTGACGAGGCGCATGCTCGAGATGTTCCGCAAGAAGGAGCCCAAGCGTGTCGAGGGCGGCAAGGAGGGCGCGCGATGAGCATGAACGTCGTTACGCTGCTGTACCTCGTCGCGTCGGTGTGCTTCATCCAGGCGCTGAAGGGGCTGTCGAACCCGAAGAGCGCGCGGCGCGGCAACCTGTTCGGGATGGTCGGGATGGCCATCGCGATCCTCACGACGATCGCGCTGATCGTCAAGCAGGCCGCGTGGCTCGGCGCGAACCTGCCGCTCGGCCTCGCGCTCGTGCTCGGCGCGCTGATCGTCGGCGGGGGCGTCGGCGCATTCGTCGCCGCGCGCGTCGAGATGACGAAGATGCCGGAACTCGTCGCGGCGATGCACTCGCTGATCGGTCTCGCGGCCGTGTGCATCGCGTATGCGGTGGTGTCGGAGCCGGAAGCGTTCGGGCTCGTGCCGCAGGACGCGGTGTCGTCGAGCTTCATCCCGTACGGCAACCGCGTCGAGCTGTTCATCGGCACGTTCGTCGGCGCGATCACGTTCTCCGGTTCGGTGATCGCGTTCGGCAAGCTGTCGGGCAAGTACAAGTTCCGGCTGTTCCAGGGCGCGCCGGTCGTGTACGCGGGCCAGCACCTGATCAACCTGATGCTCGCGATCGCGATGCTCGGCTTCGGCATCCTGTTCTTCATCACGCAGGCGTGGCTGCCGTTCATCATCATGACGGCGATCGCGTTCGTGCTCGGCGTGCTGATCATCATCCCGATCGGCGGCGCGGACATGCCGGTGGTCGTGTCGATGCTGAACTCGTACTCGGGCTGGGCCGCGGCCGGCATCGGCTTCTCGCTGAACAACGCGATGCTGATCATCGCCGGTTCGCTGGTCGGCTCGTCGGGCGCGATCCTGTCGTACATCATGTGCCACGCGATGAACCGCTCGTTCTTCAACGTGATCCTCGGCGGGTTCGGCGGCGAAGCGGCGGCCGGCGGCGCGGCGGGCGCGCAGGAGCAGCGGCCGGTGAAGTCGGGTTCGGCCGACGATGCGTCGTTCATGCTCGGCAACGCGGAAACGGTCGTGATCGTGCCGGGCTACGGGCTCGCCGTCGCCCGCGCGCAGCACGCGCTGAAGGAGCTGACCGACAAGCTGATCGAGAAGGGGATCGACGTGAAGTACGCGATCCACCCGGTCGCCGGGCGGATGCCGGGCCACATGAACGTGCTGCTCGCGGAAGCGGAAGTGCCGTACGAGATCGTGCACGAGATGGAGGACATCAACGGCGAATTCGGCCAGGTGGACGTGGTGCTCGTGCTCGGCGCGAACGACGTCGTGAACCCGGCCGCGAAGACCGATCCGAAATCGCCGATCGCGGGGATGCCGATCATCGAGGCGTACAAGGCGCGCACGGTGATCGTCAACAAGCGCTCGATGGCGGCCGGCTACGCGGGCCTCGACAACGACCTGTTCTACATGGACAAGACGATGATGGTGTTCGGCGATGCGAAGAAGGTGATCGAGGACATGGTGAAGGCCGTCGAGTAACGCTCGCCCCGACACGCGTCGCCTGCTTCGATGCGCGGGCGCCGCGCAGCGGACAGGCCCGGCCGGCGCAAGTGAGCCGGTCGGGCTTTTTTCATGGTGCGACGCGTTGGGCGACGCAGGCGGCGATCGCGTCGCGCACGCGCACGATCGCCGGGTCGCGCTGCGTGCTCGTGCGCCAGCCGATCTCGACCGGATAGCGCGGCAGGTCGACCGGGCACGCGAGCGCACGCAGCGACGTCGCTTGCGCGATCGCATGCGCCGCATGCGCGGGGATCGTCGCGACCGCGTCGGAGCCGGCGAGCAGGTACGGCAGCGCGGCGAAATGCGTGGTCGACGCCGCGACGCGCCGCTTGTGACCGAGCGCGGCCAGCGCCTCGTCGACGATCCCGATCACGCCGCCCGACGACACGAGCAGGTGGTCGCGCCGCAGGAACTCGGCGAGCGTCAGCGTGCGCGGCGCCCGCGCGCGGCCGGCCGGATCGATCAGGCACGCATAGCCGCCGGTGGCGACCGCGCGCCGGCTGAGCCCGTTCGCCGAGAATCCGCCCGACGCGATCGCGACGTCGACGCCGTGCCGCAGCAACGCGTCGCCGGCGATGCCGCTGTGCGTCTGCCGGAAGATCAGCCGGATGCCGGCCGCTTCGCGCGCGACCGCATCGATCAGCGCGCGGCCGAGCGCGATCTCGAAATCGTCGGACAGACCGACCGAGATCGTGCGGCCGACGCGGTCGCCGCCGTCGGCCGCGATCGCGAGGCTTTCGCGGCAGCGGTCGAGCGCATCGGACAGGATCGGCTTCAGTTCGTCCGCGCGCGGCGTCGGCGCGAGCCCGCGGCCGGTGCGCACGAACAGCGGATCGGCATAGATCACGCGCAGCCGGCCAAGCGCCGCGCTGACCGCCGACTGCGTGAGATCGAGCCGCAGCGCCGCGCGGCTCGCGCCGCCTTCCTCGTACAGCGCCTCGAACACCTTCAGCAGGTTCAGGTCGAGGTCGGCGATATCATCTGCATTCATGACACATATCGTTCTATCGATTTGATCGATGACATCTTATCGATAAAGATGGCGCCATCCCACTCATCGGAGACGCCTATATGTCCACCTCAGTCATCGCCGCGCTGCAGATCGGCGCATCGCCCGCCGGCACGCGCGCCACGCTCGACACGATTCTCGGCTACGAAAGCGCGATCCGCGACAGCGGCGCGTCGCTGGTCGTGCTGCCCGAGGCCGTGCTCGGCGGCTATCCGAAAGGCGAGATCTTCGGCACGCGGCTCGGCTACCGGCTGCCCGAAGGGCGCGACGCGTATGCGCGCTACGCCGCGCAGGCGATCGACGTGCCGGGACCGGAAACCGACGAGCTGGCCGCGCTGTCGCAGCGCACGGGCGCGAGCCTCGTGGTCGGCGTGATCGAGCGCGGCGGGAGCACGCTGTACTGCACGGCGCTGTTCTTCGATCCGCGCGACGGGCTCGTCGCGAAGCACCGCAAGCTGATGCCGACCGGCACCGAGCGGCTGATCTGGGGGCAGGGCGACGGCTCGACGCTGCCGGTCGTCGACACCGCCGCCGGCCGCGCGGGCGCCGCGATCTGCTGGGAGAACCACATGCCGCTGCTGCGCTGCGCGATGTACGCGAAAGGCGTGCAGATCTGGTGCGCGCCGACCGTCGACGAGCGCGACGTATGGCAGAGCTCGATGCGGCACATCGCGCACGAGGGGCGCTGCTTCGTCGTGAGCGCGTGCCAGGTGCAGCCGTCGCCGCGCGCGCTCGGCATCGACGTGCCGGGCTGGGACCCGGAGCGGCCGCTGATCCGCGGCGGCAGCGTGATCGTCGGGCCGCTTGGGGACCTGCTGACCGAGCCGCTGATCGGCGAGGCCGGGCTCGTGACCGCGCACGTCGATACCGACGAGCTCGTGAAGGCGCGCTACGACTTCGACGTCGTCGGCCACTACGCGCGTGCGGACGTGTTTTCGCTGCACGTCGACGAGCGGCCGAAGCGGCCGGTGGTGTTCGGCGGGTAACGCAAGCGGGGCCGGGCGCCACCTGGCGCCCGGCAAACGAAGGGGCGGCGGCGTGCGCCCGCCGCCTTGCCGCGTCAGCGCATCGGCGCTTCCGCGATCCGCATGTAGTCGGCGATCCGCCGGCCTTCCATGTCCGGAAACTGCTCGTGCACGGTGATGTCGCCCATCCGCGCGATGTCGAAGGTGCGGAAATCGTCGCGCAGCTCGCACCACGCGCCGATCGTCCAGCGCCCGCCCCAGTAGACGAGCCCGAGCGGCCACACGCGGCGCTGCGAATGCGCACCGAGCCGGTCGCGATAGTCGAAGCTGACGATGTGGCGCGTGTCGATCGCCTGGTGGATCGCGTCGACCTTCGCGCAAAACGTCTCGTCGATGTGGAACGACGGCGCGAATACGGGCAGCCGGTCGAGCGCCGTGCGCTTGTCGGCCGGCATCGCCGACGCGATCTTCGCGAGCGCCGAGCGCGCGCCGCTCGCGAAGCGCGCACCGCCCCAGGTCTCGAGCATGCGCGCGCCGGTGGCGAGCGCCGCCAGCTCCTCGGCCGTGAACGTGAGCGGCGGCAGGCTCGCGTTGCGGTTCAGCCGGTAGCCAATGCCGGCTTCCCCTTCGATCGGCACCCCTGACAGTTGCAGGTCGCGCACGTCGCGATAGACCGTGCGCGGCGACACCGACAGCCAGTCGGCCAGTTGCTGCGCGGTCGTGAGACGACGCCCGCGCAACAGCTCGGCGATCTGGAACAGGCGGTCGGCACGGCGGGTCATGACAGCACCTCGATTCCTCGGGCGACGGGGACTTCGCGATGATAGCGCCGCGCCGGCCCGCTGACCGCTGCGCTCAGTGGCATTTCGGCGCGTGCAGGCCGACGCGGTTGCCTTCCGTGTCGATCAGATAGCCGACGTAGCCGTAGTTGTTCGGCAGCTCGACGACCGAGCCCTGCACGACGCCGCCCGCGCGCTTCGCGCGTTCGAGCGCCGCGACGACCGATTCGCCGGCGTTCAGGTAGACGAGCACGCCGTTCGCGCTCGGCTTGATCTGCTGCGGATCGAACACGATGCTGCCGCCGGTGCTCGACGCGTCGCGATCGAACGTCGCCATCGGCACGCCGCCGATGACCGCGCGCTGCAACGTGGTTTGCAGCACGGTCTCGTAGAAGCGGATCGCGCGATCGAAATCGAGGGACGGAATGTCGAACCACGCGATCGCGCGTTCCGGGGTGGCAGTGGCAGTTGCAGACGTCATGACGAGCTCCTTGTTGTTCGGGTTCTTGATGGAAACCAGCCTTGCATTGCGCCGGGATTGCAGTGTGGCGGGGGGCTGCTGACAGCGTGCTGTCAGTAGTCATGGCGGTGCTGACAAAAGGCGGCGGTGGCGTCCGGTCGTGCGGGAGCGCCCGCGCGGATGGGAGGCGGCAGGGACGTGCAGGACGGCGGCGTAAAGAAAAACGCCCGGCGGGTGCCGGGCGTCGTCTGGTTGTCAGCAGGCGGCCGCAGCGGCCGGTTCGCGTGTCAGGCGTCGCCTTCCGGCGCGGCCGGGCGTGCCTTCACGCTGCCGGCGATCAGGTCGAAGCGGAACAGCCGGCATTCGAGCGCGCCGTTGAACAGCGGCGTCTTCGCCGATTCGCGCAGCCGCAACTGGCCCGGCAGCGAACGGTCGGACGTCAGCAGGAACGCCTGCCAGCCGGTGAAACGCTGCTTCAGCGCATCGCCGAGCGCGTTGAAGAACTCGCTGTCCGGCGCGTCGGTGTGCGTGCGCCGGAATGCGTCGTCGTTGCCGCGGTTGCGGCCGGTTTCGCGCACCTCGCCGCGCGCACTGCGGCCGCGCACTTCGATCCGCTCGCCGTACGGCGGGTTCGCGAGAAGGATGCCCGGCCCGTCGCACGGCGGCGTCATCCCGCGCGCGTCGACCTGCTTGAGCCACACCGACGGCACGCCGGCGCGCTCGAGGTTCGCGCGCGCCTTCTCGAGCATGTCGCCGGAAATGTCGCTGCCGTACACGCCGAGCGCGTCGCCGCGCTTGGCCCGTGCCGCGCGCTTCGCGTCGAGCGCCGGAACCTTCAGCCCCTGCCACGCGGTGATGTCGTACTGCTTGAGCTTTTCGAAGCCGAACCGGCGTTCGACGCCGGGCGCCACGCCGAGCGCGATCTGCGCGGCTTCCGCGAGGAACGTGCCGCTGCCGCACATCGGGTCGTACAGCGCGGTGCCGGGCGTCCAGCCCGTCAGGCGCAGGATGCCGGCCGCGAGGTTCTCGCGCAGCGGCGCCGCACCCTTGTCGAGACGCCAGCCGCGCTTGAACAGCGGCTCGCCCGACGTGTCGAGGTACAGCGTGCATTCGTTGACGGTCAGGAACGCGAACACGCGCACGTCCGGCGCCCCGGTGTCGATGCTCGGGCGCGAGCCGGTTTTCTCGCGCATCCGGTCGCAGATCGCATCCTTCACGCGCAGCGTCGTGAATTCGAGGCTTTTCAGCGGCGACTTGATCGCGGTGATGTCGATGCGCAGCGTCTGCGTCGACGCGAACCAGCGTTCCCACGGCTGCTCGAGCGCGAGCGCGTAGACGTCCTGCTCGTTGCGGTACGGGCCGTGCGCGATCTTCAGCAGGATCCGGCTCGCGATCCGCGAATGGAGGTTCGCGGCCATGCCGGCGGCCCAGCCGCCGCTGAAATGGACGCCGCCCGGCACCTGCGCGCCCGCGGTGAACGGCGCGCCGTTCAGGTGGCGGCCGGCGATCTCGGCCAGCTCGGCGGCAAGCGCCGCTTCGAGGCCGCGCGGGCAGGGGGCGAAGAATTCGAACAGGGTGGGCGAGGACATAAGGCGGGTGAGGACGTGCAAAAGTCCACTATTGTACGCGGCGCGGGCGACCGGGGCCGGCGTTTCGGCGCGGCGGCGCCGGCGCGGCCGCCGCTCGCGCGTGCCGGGCGGGCCGGGAAGGCGGCGAGGGGCGGCCGGGCACGCGCCGCCGCGCCGCCGCAGCTCAGTGCGCGCCCGGCTGGCCGGCGCGCGCGGCGGGGTGGGCCGCCGGCCAGAACAGCGCGAGCGGATTCGACAGCACCGTGCGGACGATCGCGGCGACGAGCGCGCGCACCTTGGTCGGGCGCAGGCTGCGCGAGCGCACGGCCATCGTGAACGCGAGCGCGAAGCTCACGAGCACGTTGAGGATCGCCATGCTCAGCACGCCCGCGCCGGCCCACCACAGCTCGGGCGTGCCGAGCGCACCCTTGCCCAGCACGCCGAGCGCGACCCCGATCGAGCCGGCCGACAGCGTCACGTGCCGCACCTCGAACGGGAACATGAACACGGTGACGATCGCCGGGACGAGGCCGAGCATCAGGCCGAGGCCGACGTTCGCGACCACGCCCGCGACGTTCGACCGGCAGAAGTGCGCGAGCTTCGCGGCGCCGGCCGCGCCGAGCGTCAGGCGCAGCCGGCGGTTGTACGTGATCGCGTCGCCGACCCGATGCAGCACGAACCAGTTGTCGGCCCAGCCCGCGAGCAGGCTCGACGCCCACAGCAGCACGCCGGTGAGCGCCGCATAGAACGGCGTCGGGCCCAGCAGCGAGAACGAGTGCAGCGTCGCGTGCGCCTTCTCCGGCGAGATCAGGTTCGCGTGCAGCACGTTGCTTGCGAACAACTGCACGAGCAGGCACACCGGCAGCACGACGAGCACGTTGCCGGAAATCGCGGCCGCCTGCGTGCGGATCAGCGCGATCACCGACCCGACGAACGCCTTCACGCCTTCGTCGTGGCCGGTGTCGTCGAGCTCGCGCGCGAGCGTCGGCGCGGTCATCGCGGGCTGCTTGGTCGCGAGCGTGAAGTGCAGGAAGTGCATCAGCATGAAGCTGGCCGCGTAGTTGACGCCCGCGAGCAGCCCTTCGAGCATCGACTGCAGGTGCGCGCCCGTGATCGCGAACTTCACGCACACGGTCGCGACGGTGACGAGGCCGCCGCCCGCGGCCATCCGCAGCATCTTCAGGTACTCGGCGCGGCCGCGCGAAATGTAGTGCTCGCCGGTGTCCGCGTTGGTCTCGACGAGCTTGCGCGCGAACAGCGAGAAGTTGCTGCGCACCAGATGCGCGACGCTCTGGCTGCTCTGGTTCGCGTCGACGAGTTCGGCGGTCAGGTGCGCCATCCCGCGCAGGTCGTCGCGCGCCATCCACGCGTTCAGCAGCATTTCCGCGCGCAGGATGCGCATGCGCATCCGCTCGACCTGGAACACGATGTCGACCGACACGCCGTTGCGGTACAGGTGCGCGAACACGTCGTCGACGGCGATCCGGCATTCGTCGAGCAGCACGCGCAGGTAGTTCACCTCGTGCAGCAGCTTGCTCGGGTCGCCGCCGTCCTCGACGGCCGCGTGCGCGGTCTCGACCGCGAGCATCGCGCGCGTGAGGCGGTAGAACGGCTGCGATTCGAGCGGCTGGCGTTCGAGCGGCTTGCGCGCGTCGTCGTCGGACAGCCGGCTGCGCACCGTCTGCGACAGGCCGGTCGAGCTGATCTGGCAGGTCAGGTTGTGCAGTGCGGCCAGCAGGTCGCGCGAGAACGAGCCGGGCTCGTGGCGTTCTTCGTCGGTGACGTCGAACGAAATCAGCTCGGCGATGCGCGCGAGCAGGTCATCGGGCAGCGCGTCGATCCATTTCGCGTCCTCGGGCGTCGGGAACATCAGCGTGAACAGCGCCGACAGCTCGCGGCGGTTCGGCGCGGGCGGGATCAGCGACGAGTCGATCCGCTCGAACAGCGCGCCGAAGAAGCCCGAATGCACGGGCATGCCGGCATCGCACAGCAGCGAGATGCCGTCGCACTCGCGCAGGATGCCGCGCAGGATGCGCGCCGCGTGCGCTTTCCACGCGGGGTTGCGATCGAGTACGTGGAACAGGTAGCGCAGCCGCGCATGGGCCGGATACGCGCGGGTGTCGGCGTCGCGCTCGGCCGGCGCCTCCTGCACGGTGCCGTTGCGGCGCAGCCAGTGCGCGAGCTCGATCAGCCATTCGCTGCGCTCGGCGTACGACGCGTCGGCATCGGCATTGGCGAGCAGCGCATCGAGCTGGTGACCGGCATTGCGCGACGCGCGCCACTTCTTGATCAGGGTCGTCAGGGAACGAAACATAAACGGAATAGCGAAAGCCCGGGACGGGCGGGTTCGGGATGCCGGCCGGGGAAACGGCGCGGCGCCGGTGAGAACGGGTAAGACGGGGCCGGTGGCCGGACGATGCGCGGCAACCCGCGATGCGCTGCCCCGCCGCGGTGCACGCGGTTCGCGTGCGGGCGCCGGGAGGCACGGCGGTCGGGTCGAACGCGGCCCGGCGCCGCTGACTGGCGCGCACGACGAACGGCGCGAGCCTGAAAGTGCGTAGGATCGTCAATCGGGCCGGAAAACGCAAGCCGACCGCATTGCATGGCGCGGGTTCCGGCGGCTTTTGACAAAGAATGTCATGGCCGTCCGGCCGATGCGCGCGGTGCGCGAGGCCGGCTGCTGCGGCGTGCTGCTCGCGTTCGGCTTTCCGCGTGTGCGACTGGATGCGCCGCGCGATTCGACACCGCGCACGCGAACGCCGTATCGAACGTTCGCGTGCGCGCCGTCGGCGGTTCGCTTATGCGCCGGACTTGCCCGTCGCGCCGGCGTCGCCGCCGGCCGTCGGGTTGGCCGGGCACGGCACGACCGGCGCGGCGGCCGTCTTGCCGCCGGACGCGGCCGCCGCGCCGCGGCGGGCGGCCATCGCACGCACGGCGTCCGCGGCCTGCGCGGCAATCACGTCGAGCGCGCGCCGGTGGCCGGCGACGAGCGCGTCGTAGCCGTCCGCGACCGGTTCCGCGACGCTCGTGCGGCAGGTCATCACGGCCTGCGAGGCGAGCGAGCGCACGCTCCAGACGGCGTCGATCGCCGCGCGCTTGCCCGGCCACGACTCGAAGCGCTGCACGTTCACGCTGATGCGGTACACGGGCACGCCGGCCGGATACGCGGAATTCGCGACGTCGATCGTGCCCAGCTGCGCGGCCAGATCGTCCGACAGCGCGCGGCGGATCTCGTCGGCGGGCGGCGACGCCCAGCGTTCCTGCTCGAGCACGTCGACCTGCGCGGCGTTCTTCTGCACGACCAGCTGGCTCTTCGCGACCTGCTCGGGCACGCCGACCGACGGCACCTCGATCAGGAACGCCGGGTTGGCCGGTGCGGTGCGCAGCGGCGCCGCGGCGTCGGCCGGGCTGAGCGTGTAGAACCGCGCGGGCGGCGAGCTGCACGCGGCGAGCGCGAGTGCGGCGAAGACTGCCGCCGCGCCGCTCGCGAAACCGTTCACGCGTGTCGTCATTGTTTATCTCCTGGCTTGCCCTTGAGCAGCGATTCGGGGTGGCGCTCCAGATAATCGGCGAGCGCGTTCAGCGATTGCAGCGTGCGCGTGAGCTCCTTCAGCGCGCCGCGCACGTCGGACTGCAGCGGCGAATCCTGCTGCAGCGTCGCTTCGGCGGTCGAGAAGGTCTGCTTCGCGGCCGACAGCGTGTCGCGCGCTTCCGGCGCGACCTGCGTGTCGAGCTGCTTGAACAGCTTGTCGGCGTTCGACAGCGCGCTGTTCAGGTTCGCGCCGATCTGGTCGAACGGCACCTTGTCGAGCTTCTTCGCGATGTCGGCGACCTGCAGCTGCAGCTCGTCGAGCGTGTTCGGCACGGTCGGCAGCTCGAGCGGCTGGCGGGCCGTGTCGATCTTCACGGCCGGCGCCTTCGGGAAGAAGTCGAGTGCGACGTACAACTGGCTCGTCAGCAGGTTGCCGGTGCGCAGCTGGCCGCGCAGCCCGTGCTGGACGAGCCGCTCGACGATCTCGCGCCGCGCCGGTTCGCCCTTGCTCTCGATCGTCTCGCGGAAGCGGCGGCCGAGGCGTTCCGGATACACGTTGATCGTCACCGGCATCAGGAAGTTCTTCGTCTTCGGATCGAAGTCGATGCCGATGTTCGTCACTTCGCCGAGCACGATGCCGCGGAAATCGACCGGCGCGCCGACGGCGAGCCCGCGCAGCGACTGGTTGAAGTTCATCACGACCTGCAGCGGCTGGCCGTCCGGGTCGCGCATCGCGTCGCCCTCGTCGGAGCCGAGACGGAACGTCGTGTTGTTCGGCGCGGTCGTGCCGGTGCCCTGGTTCGGCGGCGTCTGGAACGCGATGCCGCCGAGGATCACGGTCGCGAGCGACTGCGTGTTCAGCTTCAGGCCGCTCGAATCGAGCCGCAGATCGACGCCGCTCGCCTGCCACCAGCGCGTGTTCAGCCCGACGTACTGGTCGTACGGCGCATTGACGAACACGTTGAACGTCACGCCGGTGCCGTCCTTGTCGAGCGAGAAGCCGACCACCTGGCCGACCTGCACGCGGCGGTAGTAGACCGGCGAGCCGATGTCGACCGAGCCGAGCGAATCGCCGCGCAGCACGTACTGCGTGCCTTTCTGGTCGCCCGTGACGGCGGGCGGCGTCTCGAGGCCGGTGAAGTCGGTCAGCGTGTCCTGGCCGTGACCCGCGTCGACGCCGATGTACGCGCCGGACAGCAGCGTGCCGAGCCCCGACACGCCGGTCGCGCCGACGCGCGGCCGCACGATCCAGAAGCGCGAGCCCTTGACCGCGAAATCCTCGGCCTCCTTCTTGAGCTGCACCTGGACCAGCACGCGCGACAGGTCTTTCGACAGCTTGATCGTCTTGACCGTGCCGATCTCGACGTCCTTGTACTTGACCTGGGTCTTGCCCGGCTCGAGCCCTTCGGCGCTATGGAAGCTGATCGTGATTTCCGGGCCGCGCTCGCGCACGGACTTGATCACGAGGCCGATGCCGATCAGCGCGGCGATCAGCGGCACGAGCCAGACGAGCGACGGCAGCCAGCCGCTTTTCGTCGAGATCGTCGGATCGGGCGGCCGGGGCGCGTCGTGCTGCGGGCCTTGTGGACTATTCATGGTGATTCCCTGAGGTTTCGACTGGATCCCAGATCAGGCGGGGATCGAACTGCATCGACGCGAGCATCGTCAGGATCACGACCGAGCCGAACGCGAGCGCGCCGGGGCCGGCCGTGATGACGGCGAGCGAACGGAAATGGACGAGCGCGACGGTCAGCGTCACGACGAAGATGTCGAGCATCGACCAGCGGCCGATGCGCTCGACGATCCGGTAGAGGCGCGTGCGCTGCAGCGGCCGCCACGCGGCGCGGCGCTGCGCGCTGGTGACGAGGATCGTCAGCACGCCGAGCTTGAGCATCGGCACGAGGATGCTGGCGACGAACACGACGACGGCGAGCGGCCAGTCCCCGGACGTCCAGAAATAGATGACGCCGCTCATGATCGTGTCCTGCTGCGACCCGACGATCGACGACGTGCGCATGATCGGCAGCAGGTTCGCCGGAATGTAGAGGATCGCGGCTGCGAGCAGCAGCGCCCACGTGCGCATGATGCTGTTCGGCGTGCGCACGTGCAGCGCGCTGCCGCAGCGCGCGCAATGCGCGTGCGGCTGGTCGATCGTCTGCACGAGCCCGCACGCGTGGCAGCTGGCATAGCCCTCGCGGGCGGCGGTCGGCGTGGGGCGCGTCATCGGCGGGGCGCGTCCGGCAGCGGCGCGGCGGGGTCGGGCCGCCCGGGCGTGCGGCCGGCGCGCAGGTCGTCGGCGATGTCCCACACCGTGCGCGGGTCGAACATCAGCACGACGGCGGTCATCAGCGTGAGCGCGCCGAACGCGAACAGCGCCGCGTCGGGCACGACGCGCGCGAGGCTCACCATCTTCACGATCGTGACCACGATGCCGAGCATGAACACCTCGATCATCCCCCACGGCCGCACGAACTGGATCGTGCGCAGCACGAGGTTGAGGCCGGGCGGCACGACGCCGCGGCGGAGCGGCAGCAGCACGTAAAGCAGCGCGGCCATCTCGACGAGCGGGAACAGCACGGTCGAGCAGAACACCATCACGCCGACGATCGCCATGTCCTGATGCCACAGCGTGTCGATCGCGCCGATCAGCGTCGTCTGCACGCGCGTGCCGTTCAGGTCCATTTCGAGGATCGGGAACGTCTGCGCGATGATGAACGTGACGAGCGCCGCGACCGCGAGCGCGGTGATGCGCTCGATCTGCGTGGTGCTGTTGCGATAGAGCAGCGCGTCGCAGCGCGGACAGCGCGCGATCTCGCGGCCGGCGAGGCGCGGTTTATGCAACAGTGCGTCGCATTCGTGGCAGGCAATCAGGTCGTATCGTTGCATGGAAAAGGCGGTGTCGCGACGGCCGGGGGAACGCGTCGACGGGGCCGGAACCCGCGCCAATCTTACCAAAAGGGCTTTTTCGGTGGGTCAAGGATCGCGAGTTGCGTGACCGGTCGGTAACATGGCGGGAAGCCGTCAGCCGGCTGGCGCGCCTGTCCTCAGAGTCCGCGCGCGTCAAAAGGTTGCGGTAGCATGGCGCCCTTGACGTGCGTCGGACGAATTGACCGGCGCAGCCGTTCGCTGAACTGAGGAACCCAAGATGGCATCGAAATCGCCGCCGGCCGTGCCGGCACGCTACGCGCACACCGCGATCGCACTGCACTGGCTGATCGCGCTGCTGATCGTCTGCGGCTTCGCGCTCGGCTGGGTGATGACGGACATCCCCGGCTTCACGCCGACCAAGCTGAAGTACTTCTCGTGGCACAAGTGGATCGGCGTGACGGTGTTCGCGCTGGCCGTCGTGCGCGTGCTGTGGCGGGCGACCCACGTGCCGCCGCCGCTGCCGGGCAACACGCCGGCGTGGCAGCGCGCGGCGTCGCACGGCGTGCACATGCTGCTGTACGTGCTGATGATCGTGATCCCGGCGACGGGCTACCTGTACAGCTCGGCGTCGAACATCCCGGTCGTCTATCTCGGCATCGTGCCGCTGCCGCGCCTGATCGACCCCGATCCGGCGCTCAAGGAAACCTTCAAGACGCTGCACGTGTCTTTGAATTACATTCTGCTTGCGCTCGTCGCGATGCACGTGCTCGCGGCGCTCAAGCACCAGCTGTTGGACCGCGATGGCCTGCTGTCGCGCATGCTTCCCTTTGCCAAATGAAGGATCCCATGAAAGTGTCTTTCTCCCGCTCCATGCTGACCGCGTTCGCCGCGGCGGCGCTTGTCGCGTCGGGCGCGGCGCATGCCGACGTCGATCTCGCGAAGAGCAAGGTGTCCGCCGTGTCGAAGCAGATGAACGTGCCGACCGAAGGCGCGTTCAAGAAGTTTTCCGCGCAGGTGAAGTTCGACCCGGCGAAAGCGGCGCAGGGCAGCGCGCAAATGACGATCGACGTCGCGAGCTTCGACCTCGGCGACAAGATGTACAACGACCAGGTCGCCGGCAAGGACTGGTTCGACGCGAAGACCTATCCGCAGGCGACCTTCGTGTCGTCGGCGATCGCGCCGGCCGGCGGCAACAAGTACAACGTGACCGGCAAGCTGACGATCAAGGGCAAGGCCGAGACCGTCACGGTGCCCGTCACGGTCGCGCAGAACGGCGCGACGCAGACGTTCGACGGCGTACTGCCGATCAAGCGTTCGGCCTTCAACGTCGGCACCGGCGAGTGGAAGGACACGTCGATCGTCGCGGACGAAGTGCAGATCAAGTTCCATCTCGTTGCCACGAAGTAAGCGGCGGGTTGCCGCGTCAACTGAATGCCGCGCGAGGGCGCGGCGCCGTTCCCAGGAGAAAAAGTTTGAAAAAGCATCTGATCATCGCCGCCGGCGCGCTGGCCGCTTCGCTGTCGTTCTCGGCCTTCGCCGAAAGCGCGACCTACCAGTTCGACCCGAGCCACACGTACCCGAGCTTCGAGGCTGACCACTTCGGCGGCCTGTCGGTCTGGCGCGGCAAGTTCGACAAGTCGAGCGGCACCGTGACGCTCGATCGCGCGGCGAAGACCGGCACGGTCGACGTGACGACCGACATCGCGTCGATCCACACGGGCAGCGCGAAGCTCGACGAGCACCTGCAGACGGCCGAATTCTTCGATGCGGCGAAGTTCCCGCAGGCGAACTACAAGGGCACGATCAAGTTCGACGGCGACAAGCCGGTGTCGGTGGTCGGCAACCTGACGCTGCATGGCGTCACGAAGCCGCTGACGCTGAAGATCGATTCGTTCAAGTGCATGCCGCACCCGATGCTCAAGCGTGAAGTGTGCGGCGTCGACGCGGTCGGCGAATTCAGCCGCGACGATTTCGGCCTCGACTACGGCAAGCAGTACGGCTTCAAGATGAAGACGAAGCTGCTGATCACGGCCGAAGCGGTCAAGCAGCAGTAAGATTCGCTGGCGAGGCCGGCCGTCGCGCCGGCCGCCGCGGGCCAACCGCCGCGCTCCCGTTACCGGGGCGCGGCGGTTTTTTTGCGCGCCTATAATCGCCCGAGCGCCGCATGTGGCCAAGCGGATCGCGCAGCGCCGGGCAGGCCGACGGCGCGACGGCGGCCGCCCCGAACAGAACGTACAACGACAAGGAGATCGCCGATGCATGCCGTCACGCAGTCCAGCTCCATTGCCTCGTCGCCGCGCGTGTGGCGCGCGGTGGTCGCCGCATCGATCGGCAACGCGCTCGAGTGGTTCGATCTCGTCGTCTACGGCTTTTTCGCGGTGACGATCTCGAAGCTGTTCTTCCCGGCCGGCAGCGACACCGTGTCGCTGCTGCTCACGCTCGGCACGTTCGGCGTGTCGTTCTTCATGCGCCCGCTCGGCGCGATCGTGCTCGGCGCGTATGCCGACCGCGCGGGCCGCAAGGCCGCGCTCACGCTGTCGATCCTGCTGATGATGGCCGGCACGCTGATCATCGCGGTGCTGCCGACCTACGGGACGATCGGCGTCGCCGCGCCGCTGATCCTCGTCGCCGCGCGGCTGATGCAGGGCTTCTCGGCCGGCGGCGAGTTCGGCAGCGCGACCGCGTTCCTCGCCGAGCACGTGCCGGGCCGGCGCGGCTTCTTCGCGAGCTGGCAGGTCGCGAGCCAGGGGCTCACGACACTGCTCGCCGCGGGCTTCGGCACCGTGCTGAACGCGCAACTCACGGCCGACCAGATGGCGTCGTGGGGCTGGCGCGTGCCGTTCTTCTTCGGGCTGTTGCTCGGGCCGGTCGCGTACTACATCCGCACCAAGGTCGACGAGACGCCCGAATTCCTCGCGGCCGAAGGCACCGCGAACCCGCTGCGCGATACGTTCGCGACGCACAAGGCGCGTCTCGTGGCCGCGATGGGCGTGGTCGTGCTCGGCACCGTCGCGACCTATCTCGTGCTGTTCATGCCGACCTACGGCGTGAAGCAGCTCGGCCTCGCGCCGTCCGCCGCATTCGCCGCGATCCTCGTGGTCGGCGTGATCCAGATGGCGTTCGCGCCGCTCGTCGGCCACTGGTCGGATCGTTACGGCCGCGTGCGCGTGATGATCGCGCCGGCCGTCGGCATTCTCGTGCTGATCTACCCGGCGTTCGCGTATCTCGTCGCGCATCCGGGCTTCGGCACGCTGATCGCGCTGCAGGTGCTGCTCGCGTTCCTGATGACCGGCTACTTCGCGGCGCTGCCGGGGCTGTTGTCCGAAGTGTTCCCGGTGCAGACGCGCACGACCGGGATGTCGCTCGCGTACAACGTCGCGGTGACGATCTTCGGCGGCTTCGGGCCGTTCATCATCGCGTGGCTGATCCGCGAGACGGGGATGAAGACCGCGCCGAGCTTCTACCTGATGTTCGCGGCCGTGCTGAGCCTCGCGGCGCTGGTCGTGCTGCGGCGGCGGTTCGGGTTTCGGTGAAACGGGGCGGGCGGCGCGTCAGTTGTCGCCGCGCTCGCATACCGGCTGCGCCGGCATCAATTGCGCGGGCGCGGCGATGGTCCGCACCGGGCGGCCGGCGAGCGCATTGAGCGCCTGCCGGAGCTGCCAGTCCGCGGCCGTGCCGAAGGCGCGCTGCGGCAGCACCGCGCTCCTTGCCGTATCGACCTTCGCGCGCACGCGCTCGTCGCGCCGCCTCTGCCGCGCCTTGCGCACCTGCGCGAACGGATCGGGCGCTTGCCGGTCCGCGTACGGCGCGCGCGAGAGATCGACTTCGCGATACCACAGCAACACGCCGTCGACGTCCGCATCTTGGCGCGGCGGCACGAGCCAGTTCGGTACGACGCCGTAACCATCCATCGGGCAGCCGTTCGGCCGCAGGTTGCGCGCGAACGTGAAATTCAGGCGCGTGCCGTCGATCAGGTCGACGCCCGTCTGCGCGAGCCCTTTCCCGTAGGTCGGCATGCCGAGCAGTTGCGCGCGGCCGAGATCCTTCAGCGCCGCCGCGGTTGCTTCGGCGGCCGACGCGCTCTGCCCGTCGACGAGCACGACGAGCGGCACGGTGCGCCACCAGTCGTCGGCCTGCAGCGGCGCGAGCGGATCCTGCCCGCGCATGACGGGCAGTTCGTAGTCGGGCCAGTTGGTCGTGTAGCGGCGGCGGTGCGTGCCGTCGCGCTCGACCGTCACCATCGCGGTGCGGTCGCGTCCCGCGAACAGCGCGGTGATGCCGATCGCCGCATTGAGCGCGCCGCCGCCGTTGATGCGCAGGTCGAGGATCAGCTGTTTCACCGGCGGGCCCGCGCGGCGCGCGGCCTGCACCGCGTCGATATAGTCGCCGACCGCCGGCTCCGGGAAGCTCGACAGCCGCGTGTACAGGACGTCGCCGTCGAGCCGCTTCGCGGTCGCCGGATGCGGTTTGACGATCGCGCGCACGGGCGCGAAGCTCAGCACCGCATGCGTCGGGCCGCGCTGCACCGTGAGCTTCAGCGGCACGCCCGCGTCGCCCTTCGTGAGCTTCGTCAGCGCGCTGCCGTCGAGGCCGACGACGCTCTTGTCGTTCATCGCGACGACGAGATCGTCGGGCCGCACGCCGGCCTTTTCGGCCGGCGCATCGGGAATCACGTCGATGATGTGCAGCCCGTCGGGCCGCGTCTCGAACACGATCCCGATGCCCGGCGTGCCGTCGCGCGCGCGCCGCTCGTCGTCGCGCCGTTCCTGCTCTTCCTTCGCGTTGAAGAAGCGCGCGTACGGCAGCGTCTTGATGCCTTCGTGGGTGGCGGCGTCGAGTAGCGCGCCGATGTCGACGTCGGTCAGGTGTTGCCGCTTCAGCACTTCGACGGCCGCCTTCAGTTCGCAGAGTTGCCGCTCCCAGTCGGGCGGGCAGGGCGACGGCGGTTGGGTGGCGGGCACCGAAGCGGCGGCGGGTGAAGCGGCAGGCAGCGAAGCGGCGGCGGGTGAAGCGGCAGGCAGCGAAGCGGCGGGCGGCGCGGATGCCGGTTGCGCACCGACGAGCGGCGCATACGGGAACGTGGCCGCGGCGGCTGCGCAGACGACGAGGCGACGAACGACAGGCATGGGAAGCATCATCGGAACCGCACGTTCGGACGGGTGACGAGGGGGCTTGCCCGGTTCACGCGCGCGGCCGGCATGCGGCGGGGCAGGGCGGTGACGATTGTAGCCGACGCCCGCGACGGCGCCGCTCGAGCCGTTTGCGTGCCGCTCGGCGGCGGCCCGCCCATAAAAAAACCGGCCCAAACGGGCCGGTTTTGCTTCGATGCCGAAACGGCGTGGCGCTCAAACCTGCGCGCCCGCGTTCGGATCGTCCGGATCGTGCGCGGTCTTCTTGTCCTTGATCAGGTCTTCGCGCTTGATGCCGAGCCACATCGCGAGCGAGCCCGCGACGAACACCGACGAGTAGATGCCGAACATGATGCCGACCGTCAGCGCGAGCGCGAAGTAGTGCAGCGTCGGGCCGCCGAAGAAGAACATCGACAGCACCATCATTTCCGTCGACGTGTGCGTGATGATCGTGCGCGACATCGTGGTCGTGATCGCGTGGTTGATCACTTCCTGCACGCTCATCTTGCGTTCGCGGCGGAACGTTTCCCGGATCCGGTCGAAGATGACGACCGACTCGTTGACCGAGTAGCCGAGCACCGCGAGGATCGCCGCGAGCACCGCCAGCGAGAACTCCCACTGGAAGAACGCGAAGAAGCCGAGAATGATCACGACGTCGTGCAGGTTGGCGATGATGCCCGCCACCGCGTACTTCCATTCGAAGCGGAACGACAGGTAGATCACGATGCCGATCACGACGCATGCGAGCGCGAGCAGCCCGTCGGTCGCGAGCTCGCGGCCGACCTGCGGGCCGACGAACTCGACGCGCTGCAGCGTGACGTCCGGGCTCTGCGCCTTCAGCGCGCCCATCACCTGGTCGCTCTGCTGCGCGGACGTGAGGCCTTCCTTCAGCTGCAGGCGGATCAGCACGTTGCGCGACGTGCCGAAGTTCTGCACCTGCGCGTCGGCGTAGCCGAGCTTGCCGAGCGTCGCGCGCACGGGCTCGAGCTCCGCGGCCTGCTGGTACTGCACCTCGATCACCGTCCCGCCGGTGAATTCGACGGACAGGTGCAGCCCGCGGTGGAACAGGAAGAACACGGCGGCGAGGAACGTGACCAGCGAGATCACGTTGAACACCAGCGCGTGCCGCATGAACGGAATGTCTTTACGGATGCGGAAAAATTCCATGGTTTCGTCTCCGGGGCCTTATTGGGTCGAGCCCGGTTTCTTCGGCGACACGCGTTGCTGCGCACGGTTGCGCAACTGCGGCTTGCCGGCGCGCGGCACGTTGCCCTTCGCCGGGGCGGCGAGCTTCGCGGCGCGCGCGGTGTCGGTCGATTCGTCCGCGTCGGTGAACGACGCGGCGGCCGCCGCGCCTTCCGGCTTCCACACCTGGCCGATCGCGAGCGACTTCAGTTTCTTGCGGCCGCCGTACCAGAGGTTGACGATCCCGCGCGAGAAGAACACCGCGGAGAACATCGACGTCAGGATGCCGAGGCAGTGCACGATCGCGAACGCGCGAACCGGGCCCGAGCCGAACGCGAGCAGCGCGAGGCCGGCGATCAGCGTCGTGACGTTCGAGTCGAGAATCGTCGCCCATGCATGCGCGTAGCCGGCCTGGATCGCGAGCTGCGGCGGCTGGCCGGCGCGCAGTTCTTCACGCACGCGCTCGTTGATCAGCACGTTCGAGTCGATCGCCATACCGAGCGCGAGCGCGATGGCCGCGATACCGGGCAGCGTCAGCGTCGCCTGCATCAGCGACAGCACGGCGACGAGCAGCAGCAGGTTCACCGACAGGCCGATCACCGACACCACGCCGAACAGCATGTAGTACGCGATCATGAACACGGCGATCGCGCAGAAGCCCCAGATCACCGAGTGGATGCCCATCTTGATGTTGTCCGCGCCGAGGCTCGGGCCGATCGTGCGTTCCTCGATGATGTCCATCGGCGCGGCGAGCGAACCGGCGCGCAGTAGCAGCGCGAGGTCGGCCGCGGCCTGCGGCGTCGGTTGGCCCGTGATCTGGAAGCGGTCGCCGAGTTCGGACTGGATCGTCGCGACCGTCAGCACTTCGCCCTTGCCCTTCTCGAACAGCACCATCGCCATCGGCTTGCCGATGTTCTCGCGCGACACCGTGCGCACCGCGCGGCCACCCGCGGAATCGAGGCGGATGTTGACCGACGGACGCTGGTGTTCGTCGAAGCCGGCCGATGCGTCGATGATGCGGTCGCCGGTGAAGATCACGTCCTTCTTCAGCAGCACGGGCGCCTGGTTGCCTTGCGTGAACAGCTCCTCGCCCGGCGGCACGGGGTCGTTCGGGTTCGGGTGCGTGTTGATCGGGTCGGCGAGGCGCGCCTCGAGCGTCGCGGTGCGGCCGATGATGTCCTTCGCCTTCGCGGTGTCCTGCACGCCCGGCAGTTCGACGACGATGCGGTCGCTGCCTTGCTGCTGCAGGATCGGCTCGGACACGCCGAGCTCGTTCACGCGGTTGTGGAGCGTCGTCAGGTTCTGCTTGAGCGCGGCGTCCTCGACGGCCTTCTGCACGGCCGGCGTGAACGTGCCGACGACTTGCGTGCCGCCGCCGCCGGGCTGGGTCGCCCATTGCAGCTCGGTGATCGACGCGGCGAGCGCCTTGCGGGCGTCTTCCGCCGTCTGCGCGTCGCTGAAGTTGACGACCACGGACTGCTCGACGCGGCTCACGCCGCCGTCGCGGATGTTCTTGTCGCGCAGCAGCGTGCGCGCGTCGGACGCGTCGGAGTCGAGCTTCTTCGTGAGCGCGCCCGTCATGTCGACCTGGAGCAGGAAGTGCACACCGCCGCGCAGGTCGAGGCCGAGATACATCGGCAGCGCGTGCAGCGCGGTCAGCCAGCGCGGCGACGCGCTCTGCAGGTTCAGTGCGACGACGTACTGCGGATCGTTCGGGTCGGTGTTCAGCGATTTCTGCAGCAGGTCCTTGACGCGCAGCTGCGTATCGGTGTCCTTCAGGCGCACGCGGATGTTCGCGCCGGTCGCCGTGTTCTCGAAGGTGATGTCGTCCGGCTTGATCTGCGCGGACGCGAGCGCCGATTCGACCTGGGTCAGCGTGGTCGAGTCGAGCTTGACCGTGGCCTTGCCGCTCGACACCTGCACCGCCGGCGCTTCGCCGAAGAAGTTGGGCAATGTGTACAGAAGGCCGATGGCGAGCGCCACGACCATCACGACATATTTCCAGAGTGGGTAACGATTCATGAGGGGGCCGAACGGGTGGTTGGCGTGAAAGCGTCGCGTCCGGCGCCGCGGCGGCCCGCTCTCTCAGGCGGGCACGTCGCGGGGAGCCGGACGCTCGGTGTAAGCCTTACAGCGACTTGATCGTGCCCTTCGGCAGAATGGTCGTGACGGCAGCCTTCTGCACGGTGATTTCGGTGCCTTCGGCGATTTCGACGCCGATGTAGCCTTCGGTGACCTTCGTCACCTTGCCGACGAGGCCGCCGCTCGTGACGACTTCGTCGCCCTTCGCCATGGCCGCGAGCATGTTGCGGTGTTCCTTCTGGCGCTTCATCTGCGGACGAATCATGATGAAGTACAGCACCGCGAACATCAGGATGAGCGGCAGGAAGCTCATCAGGCTCGATTCGGCGCCACCGGCACCTTGCGCGAAGGCATTGGAAATGAACGGCACGTTGGTCTCTCCGTAGGGGAAGATCGAAAAATAAGCCGGTTATTCTACCACCGGCCCCATGCGCAAACGGCGCAGCAAATGCGCTTGCGGATCAAGCTGTTAAAGCATGATCCGATACCGTTGCGACTTATCTGGAAAGGCAATTGTAATGTTTGGCGGCCCCGTCCGGCGGTTGGATCGGGTTTTTTGGTGCGTGTCCCATTGGATACGGCTTTCTTTTAGGTCGTGTCCTATGGGGCGGCCCGTCAGTCGACCCCTCTGGCCCGATCCTCCGCGAAGCGCTGCCGGAATGCGTCGAACGTATGCGTCTCGATCGCGTCGCGGATCTCGCTCATCAGCTGCAGGTAGTAGTGCAGGTTGTGGATCGTGTTCAGCTGTGCGCCGAGGATCTCGCCGACCCGGTGCAGGTGATGCAGGTAGCCGCGCGAGAAATTCTGGCAGGTGTAGCACGAGCAGGTCGAATCGAGCGGCTTCAGCGAATTCTTGTGCGTTGCGTTACGGATCTTCACGTCGCCGAAGCGCGTGAAGAGCCAGCCGTTGCGCGCGTTGCGGGTCGGCATCACGCAGTCGAACATGTCGATGCCGTTCGCGACGCCCTCGACCAGGTCCTCCGGCGTGCCGACGCCCATCAGGTAGTGCGGCTTGTTGGCCGGCAGCTTCGGGCCCACGTGGCGCAGCACGCGCATCATGTCTTCCTTCGGCTCGCCCACCGACAGCCCGCCGATCGCGAGGCCGTGGAAGCCGAGTTCGGCGAGACCCGCGAGCGATTCGTCGCGCAGGTCCTCGAACATCCCGCCCTGGACGATCCCGAACAGCGCGTTCGGGTTGCCGAGCCGGTCGAATTCGTCGAGCGAGCGCTTCGCCCAGCGCAGCGACATGCGCATCGAGTCGGCCGCTTCCTTGTGCGTGGTCGGCACGCCGTTGGTCGCGTACGGCGTGCATTCGTCGAACTGCATCACGATGTCCGAGTTCAGCACCTTCTGGATCTGCATCGACACTTCCGGCGACAGGAACAGCTTGTCGCCGTTGATCGGCGACGCGAACGTGACGCCGTCCTCGGTGATCTTGCGCAGGTCGCCGAGCGAGAACACCTGGAAGCCGCCCGAGTCGGTCAGGATCGGCTTGTTCCAGCCCATGAAGCCGTGCAGGCCGCCGTGCGCGTCGATCGTGTCGAGGCCCGGGCGCAGCCACAGGTGGAACGTGTTGCCGAGGATGATCTGGGCCTTGATCTCGTGCAGCTCGCGCGGCTGGATCGCCTTCACGGTGCCGTACGTGCCGACCGGCATGAAGATGGGCGTCTCGACCGTGCCGTGATTGAGCTTCACGCGGCCGCGGCGCGCGTGGCCGTCGGTCGTCAGCAATTCGAATTCGAGCCCGTTGGCCGGGCGGTCCTGCACGGGGGCGTGCGGATGAGCGTGCGTATCGTGGGATGAGCCTTCGGTCATCGCGTCATTCTCCTTGCCACCGAAGAACAGTTCGGCGCATGTTGGAAACACCGCCGGGCAGCCGGCGGCGGGGAAAGCGGGTGCGCGCCATCGTAGCGCGTACGGCGGGAAAACGGGGTAACAGCGCGAGGCGCGACCGCGCGGCGCGCAACGGCTGCTGGCAATCGCAGGCCGGTGCGTGATCGTGCCCGCCGCGCTTACGCGCCCGGCGCCTCCGGCGTGTCGCGCCGCGTGAGCAGCATCGCGTCGCCGTAGCTGAAGAACCGGTAGCGTTCGGCGATCGCGTGCCGGTACGCGGCGCGGATCGTCTCGACGCCCGCGAACGCGGACACCAGCATCAGCAGCGTCGATTTCGGCAGGTGGAAATTCGTGACGAGCCGGTCGACCACGCGGAAACGGTAGCCGGGCGTGATGAAGATGTCGGTTTCGGCCTGCGTCGCCGCGAGCGCGCGGCCCGCTTCGTCGGCACTGCGCGCCGCGGCTTCGAGCGCGCGCATCGACGTCGTGCCGACCGCGATCACGTTGCCGCCGCGTGCGCGGGTCGCGGCGATCCTGTCGACGAGCGACTGCGGCAGGTCGTACCACTCGCTGTGCATCTTGTGCTCGGCGATGTTGTCGACGCGCACCGGCTGGAACGTGCCGGCGCCGACGTGCAGCGTCAGCGTCGCGCGCTCGACGCCCATCGCGTCGAGCTTCTCCAGCAGCGGCTGATCGAAATGCAGCCCGGCCGTAGGCGCTGCGACCGCGCCCGGATTGCTCGCGTAGACAGTCTGGTAGCGCGTTTCGTCGGTCGCGTCGGGATCGTGCTCGATATACGGCGGCAGCGGCAGGCGGCCGTACTGTTCGATCAGGTCCAGGCACGGCGCGGGGAAGTGCAGCGTGAAGAACGGCTCGACGCGCTCGCCGACCGTCACGTCGAACGCGTCGGCCAGACGCAGCGTCGTGCCGGCGCCCGGCGACTTGCTCGCGCGGATCTGCGCGAGCGCCGTGTGCGTGCCGGTCACGCGCTCGATCAGTACCTCGATCTTGCCGCCGCTGGCCTTCTGGCCGAAGAAACGCGCCTTCAGCACCTTGGTATCGTTGAACACGAGCAGGTCGCCGGGCGCGATGCACGACGGCAGCTCGGCGAAATGGCGGTCGACGAGGCGTGCGGGCTCGACGGTGCGATCCACCTCGAGCAGGCGGCTCGCGGTGCGATCGGGCAGCGCGGTTTGTGCAATCAGCTCGGGCGGCAGATTGAAATCGAAATCGGAAAGCGTGAACATGCGGGCTGGTTCGAAGCGGCCGGCGGGCGTCGCCGGCAGGGCGGAAACGCGTAATTGGGGCGCGCGAGCCGCTATGATGACGGGATGCGCGGCCTGGCCGGCGTCGTTCGTTCGGACGACGTGAAAGCCGCTATTGTACTTGCCTTGCGAAGCACCCAGACGATCCGATGCCTGTGTCACCACGCCGTTCCCCCGCTGCCGTTGCCGATTCCGCCGATCCGTTCGACGCGGACGATGCCGCCACGCCCGCGCCGGCCGCATCGGGCCCCGGCGCGCGCCGCGCCGGCCCGAAGCGCGGCGCCGACGGCCGGCTCGCGCAGCCTGCGGCCGCCGCGCCCGACGCCGACGGCGCCGCCGCGAGCGACGAAGCCGGCGCGGCCGGTGCGAAGCGCAAGAAAAAGGCAGTCGCCGACAAGCCCGTGAAAACCGCCGACAAGCTCGCGAAGCTCGGCCTCACGCGTTCGATCGATCTCGTGCTGCACCTGCCGATGCGCTATGAGGACGAAACCACGCTCACGCCGATCGGCGAACTGCTGCCGGGCGGCATCGCGCAGACCGAAGGCGTCGTGTTCGACAACGAGGTCACATTCCGGCCGCGCCGCCAGCTCGTCGTGAAGATCCAGGACGACGACGGCGAGCAGCTCGTGCTGCGCTTCCTGAATTTCTACGGGTCGCAGGTCAAGCAGATGGCCGTCGGCCAGCGGCTGCGCGTGCGCGGCGACGTGCGCGGCGGCTTCTTCGGGATGGAAATGGTGCATCCGGCCGTGCGCGTCGTCGAAGCCGATGCGCCGCTGCCGCAGGTGCTCACGCCCGTCTATCCGAGTACGGCCGGCGTGTCGCAGGCGTATCTGCGCAAGGCGATCGAGAACGCGGTCGAACGCACGCCGCTGCCCGAACTGCTGCCGCCCGAGATCCAGCGCGATTACCTGAAGCCGCTCGACGTGCCGTCGCTCGAGCAGGCCGTGCGCATCCTGCACCACCCGCGCGTCGATTCGGACGAAGCCGCGCTGATGGACGGCTCGCATCCTGCGTGGACGCGCATCAAGTTCGAGGAGCTGCTCGCGCAGCAGCTGTCGCTGAAGCGGGCGCACGAGGAGCGCCGCACGCGCGCCGCGCCCGCGATGCCGCGCCGCACCGCGACCGATGCCGACGCACTGACCACGCGCTTTTACGCGGCGCTGCCGTTCACGCTGACGGGCGCGCAGGCGCGCGTCGTCGACGAGATCGCGCACGACCTCACGCTCGCGCACCCGATGCAGCGGCTGCTGCAGGGCGACGTCGGCAGCGGCAAGACGGTCGTCGCGGCGCTGGCCGCCACGCAGGCGATCGACGCCGGCTACCAGGCCGCGCTGATGGCCCCGACCGAAATCCTCGCGGAACAGCACGCGCGCAAGCTGCGCGCATGGCTCGAGCCGCTCGGCGTCACGGTGGCGTGGCTCGCGGGCAGCCTGAAAGCGAAGGAGAAACGCGCGGCGATCGAGGCGGCCGCGCTCGGCACCGCGCAGCTCGTGATCGGCACGCACGCGATCATCCAGGACACGGTCGAATTCGCGCGGCTCGGCCTCGTGATCGTCGACGAGCAGCACCGCTTCGGCGTCGAGCAGCGTCTCGCGCTGCGCGCGAAGGCCGCGAATGCGGCCAACGGCGCGCGCGACTTCCAGCCGCACCAGCTGATGATGTCGGCCACGCCGATTCCGCGCACGCTCGCGATGACGTACTACGCGGATCTCGAGGTGTCGACGATCGACGAGCTGCCGCCGGGTCGCACGCCGGTGCTGACGCGGCTGGTGGGCGACGCGCGGCGCGACGAGGTGATCGCCCGCGTGCGCGAGGCCGCGCTGACCGGGCGCCAGGTGTACTGGGTGTGCCCGCTGATCGAGGAGAGCGAGACGCTGCAACTGCAGACGGCCGTCGAAACCTACGAGACGCTGGCCGCGGCGCTGCCCGAGTTGAAGGTCGGCCTCGTGCATGGCCGGCTGTCGCCGGCCGACAAGGCGGCCGTGATGGACGCGTTCACGCGCAACGAAGTGCAGCTGCTGGTCGCGACGACCGTGATCGAGGTCGGCGTCGACGTGCCGAACGCGTCGCTGATGGTCATCGAGCACGCCGAGCGTTTCGGCCTCGCGCAGCTGCACCAGTTGCGCGGCCGCGTCGGGCGCGGCACCGCGGCGTCGGTGTGCGTGCTGCTGTACACCGGGCCGCTGTCGATCGCGGGCCGCGAGCGGTTGAAGACGATGCGCGAGACGACCGACGGCTTCGAGATCGCGCGGCGCGACCTCGAAATCCGCGGCCCCGGCGAATTCCTCGGCGCGCGCCAGTCGGGCGCGGCGATGCTGCGCTTCGCGAACCTCGAGACCGACGGCTGGCTGATCGATCCGGCCCGCGAGGCCGCCGCGCGGCTGATTGCCGCGTATCCGGAGGTCGTCACCCAGCATCTCGCGCGCTGGCTCGGCGCACGCGAGCAGTACCTGAAAGCCTGATCGACCGGCCCTGGGGCCGGATCGAAAGCCGCCACGAAAGCCGCCACTCGACGCATCGCGATGCAGAGAAACTTGGCGAACCGGTGCCAACCGGTGTATAAATTAAACCTATCGCCTGTATATCCCTGATTGACCCACAATGACCCTGACTGAATTGAAGTACATCGTCGCGGTCGCGCGCGAGCGGCATTTCGGCCGCGCGGCCGAAGCGTGCTTCGTGAGCCAGCCGACGCTGTCGGTGGCGATCAAGAAGCTCGAAGACGAGCTCAACGTGCAGATTTTCGAGCGCGGCGCGAGCGAAGTGAGCGTGACGCCGATCGGCGACCAGATCGTCACCCAGGCGCAGCGCGTGCTCGAGCAGACCTTCGCGATCAAGGAGATCGCGAAGCAGGGCAAGGACCCGCTCGTCGGCCCGTTCCGCCTCGGCGTGATCTACACGATCGGGCCGTACCTGCTGCCGACGCTCGTCAAGCAGATGATCCAGCGTGTTCCGCAGATGCCGCTGATGCTGCAGGAGAACTACACGCTGAAGCTGCTCGAACTGCTGAAGCAGGGCGAGATCGACGCCGCGATCATGGCGCTGCCGTTCCCCGAAACCGGCCTGATGGTGCGGCCGCTGTACGACGAGCCGTTCGTCGTCGCGCTGCCGGCCGGCCACCCGTGGGAGAAGCGCGACGAAATCGACGCCGAGGACCTGAAGCAGGAAACCATGCTGCTGCTCGGCAACGGCCACTGCTTCCGCGATCACGTGCTCGGCGTGTGCCCGGAACTGATGCGCTTCTCGCAGACGGCCGACGGCATCCAGAAGACCTTCGAGGGCTCGTCGCTCGAAACCATTCGCCACATGGTCGCGAGCGGCGTCGGCATCACCGTGCTGCCGCGGATGTCGGTCGCCGAGGTCGGCCCGCGCGCGAACGGGCCCGACGCCGAGCTGTTGTCGTACGTGCCGTTCAACGAACCGGTGCCCGACCGCCGCGTGGTGCTCGTGTGGCGCAAGAGCTTCACGCGGATGCCCGCGATCGACGCGATCAGCGACGCGATCGCCGCATGCGAGTTGCCGGGTGTCGCGAAGCTCGACATGCCGGCCACGATGAACTGACGCGCTGGCGCAGGCGTGTGTGGCAGCGTGATGAACGGGGTCGTGCGACCCCGTTTATTTTTCCCTATCGCATAGATGAAATTTATCAAATTCAAATAATTGATAGATATAGATAGAATCCTCTCCATGGATCGGCGTCGCGCCGACGTTCGGGATGCAGGTTGAATGCAAGCGTCAAAGGAGGATGTCATGATGCGGTCGGTATTGCAGCACGCGCAGCGGAACACCCCGTCGCGCGACACGGTCGTACATCGCGCCAGGGCGGCGGTTCGCAGCCTGCGCCCGATTGCGTTCGCATACCTGGCGGACCGTGTGTATGGCGGATGAGTGCCGCCGCACGCCGGTCCTGTGTTCCCCCGATTCGCCCGCCGTCGAGCCATGAGGAAGCATTGCAGGTCCGATACCCGACAAGCCGGCCGCCTCGCCGGCACGACGCGTGCCGGCAGCCCCTTCCGCGCGCGCCCCGCCTGCGGCGCGTGGCAACGGGAATGCGTGTCGCAGGCCGCGCGCGACATCCCGTAGTACGACAGGAGGAACCGCCTGTTCCGTTTCATCCCCCCGCAATGCTCCACGAACCGCGCCCGGCACGTGGGGGCCTACGAGCAAGACAAGGAGAAAAAGCATGTCGAACGAAACGAAGTGCCCGTTCAACCACACCGCAGGCAGCGGCACGACGAACAAGGACTGGTGGCCGAATCAGCTGAACCTCAACGTCCTGCATCGGCATTCGGCGCTATCCGATCCGATGGACCCCGATTTCGACTACGCGGCAGCGTTCAAGACGCTCGATCTCGCCGCGGTGAAGCAGGACCTGCACGCGCTGATGACGACGTCGCAGGACTGGTGGCCGGCCGACTTCGGCCACTACGGCGGCCTGTTCGTGCGCATGGCATGGCATAGCGCCGGCACGTACCGCACGGCCGACGGCCGCGGCGGCGCGGGCGGCGGGCAGCAGCGCTTCGCGCCGCTCAACAGCTGGCCGGACAACGTGAGCCTCGACAAGGCGCGCCGCCTGCTGTGGCCGATCAAGCAGAAGTACGGCCGCAACATCTCGTGGGCCGACCTGCTGATCCTGACCGGCAACGTCGCGCTCGAATCGATGGGCTTCAAGACGTTCGGCTATGCGGGCGGCCGCGCCGACACGTGGGAACCGGACGACGTCTACTGGGGTTCGGAAAAGATCTGGCTGGAACTGAGCGGCGGCCCGAACAGCCGCTACACGGGCAAGCGCGAGCTCGAAAACCCGCTCGCCGCGGTGCAGATGGGCCTGATCTACGTGAACCCGGAAGGCCCGGACGGCAACCCGGACCCGGTCGCCGCCGCGCACGACATCCGCGAGACGTTCGCGCGGATGGCGATGAACGACGAGGAAACGGTCGCGCTGATCGCGGGCGGCCACACGTTCGGCAAGACGCACGGCGCCGGCCCGGCGTCGAACGTCGGCCCCGAGCCGGAAGCCGCGGGCATCGAGCAGCAGGGCCTCGGCTGGAAGAGCACGTTCGGCACGGGCAAGGGCAAGGACACGATCACGAGCGGCCTCGAAGTCACGTGGACGTCGACGCCGACGCAGTGGAGCAACGACTTCTTCAAGCACCTGTTCAGCTACGAGTGGGAGCTCACGAAGAGCCCGGCCGGCGCGCACCAGTGGGTCGCGAAGGATGCCGGCGAAGTGATTCCCGATGCGTACGACGCGTCGAAGAAGCATCGTCCGACGATGCTGACGACCGACCTGTCGCTGCGTTTCGACCCGGCCTACGAAAAGATCTCGCGCCGCTTCTACGAGAACCCGGCCGAATTCGCCGACGCGTTCGCACGCGCGTGGTTCAAGCTCACGCACCGCGACATGGGCCCGCGTTCCCGTTACCTCGGTCCGGACGTGCCGGCGGAACACCTGCTGTGGCAGGACCCGGTCCCGGCCGTCGATCACCCGCTGATCGACGACGCCGACGTCGCCGCGCTGAAGGCGAAGGTGCTGGCCACGGGCCTGTCGGTGTCGCAGCTCGTGTCGACCGCATGGGCGTCGGCGGCGACGTTCCGCGGCTCGGACAAGCGCGGCGGCGCGAACGGTGCGCGCATCCGCCTCGCCCCGCAGAAGGACTGGGAAGTGAACCAGCCGGCGGCGCTCGCGGCGGTGCTCGAAACGCTCGAAGGCGTGCAGAAGGCGTTCAACGATGCGCAGACCGGCGGCAAGAAGGTGTCGCTGGCCGACCTGATCGTGCTGGCCGGTGCGGCCGGCGTCGAGCAGGCGGCGAAGCACGCCGGTGTCGCGATTACGGTGCCGTTCGCACCGGGCCGCACGGATGCGTCGCAGGAAGAGACCGACGTCGACGCGATGGCCGTGCTCGAGCCGGTGGCGGACGGGTTCCGCAACTACCTGAAGCACGCGTACAAGACGCCGGCCGAGGCG
The DNA here is from genome assembly GCF_017815075.1 of Burkholderia sp. AcTa6-5. NCBI lineage: Bacteria > Pseudomonadati > Pseudomonadota > Betaproteobacteria > Burkholderiales > Burkholderiaceae > Burkholderia > Burkholderia sp. AcTa6-5. The sequence goes on from NZ_JAGIQE010000006.1 coordinate 193,583, forward strand.
CTGCTGGTCGACAAGGCCCAGTTGCTGACGCTGAGCGCGCCGGAGATGACGGTGCTCGTCGGCGGCCTGCGCGTGCTCGGCGCGAATGCCGGCGGCGCGAAGCATGGCGTGTTCACCGATCGTCCGGAAACGCTGACGAACGACTTCTTCGTGAACCTGCTCGACATGGGCACGGAATGGAAGCCGGTATCGGCCGCGAACGACGTGTTCGAAGGGCGCGATCGCGCGACGGGTGCGGTCAAGTGGACGGGCACGCGCGTCGACCTGATCTTCGGCTCGCACTCGCAGTTGCGCGCGCTGGCCGAGGTGTACGGCAGCGCGGATGCGAAGGAGAAGTTCGCGCGCGATTTCGTGGCGGCCTGGAACAAGGTGATGAACCTCGACCGCTTCGACCTCGCATGAACCCGGCCGCATCCCGACGCGGTGATGTAGTCACGCAGTAACGTGAAACGGCCGGTCCAGCGACCGGCCGTTTCTTCTCTGAACGATGTCTTGTCAAAGGAGTGACGACCATGACGCAAATGATGCTCAACGTGCGCGCGGCCGCGTCGCCCATTCTGCGCTCGCCGGCGGAGCTGGCGCGCTACGGGGTCGGCTTCGCGATCGTCGTCGGCGGGGCGGCGGAGCTGGCCGCGCAGGCGCTGCATGCGCTCGCGTAGTGCGACGCCCGATTCGCGACGCTAGAATGGCGAGTCGCGAACGCATGCCGCGCGACACGGCATGCGAATTGCTCGACGCATTTTCGCCGGTTCAACATGTCGAATGAGGAGTCCCGAAGATGGCCAAGAAAGGCAACGCCACGCAGATCAACATCGGTATCAGCGACAAGGACCGCAAGAACATCGCGGACGGCCTGTCGCGCCTGCTCGCCGATACGTTTTCGCTGTACCTGAAGACCCACAATTTCCACTGGAACGTGACCGGACCGATGTTCAACACGCTGCACCTGATGTTCGAGGAGCAGTACAACGAACTGTGGCTCGCGGTCGATTCCGTCGCCGAGCGCATTCGCACGCTGGGCGTCGTCGCGCCCGGCACGTTCGGCGAATTCGCGAAACTGTCGTCGGTGCCGGAAGCGAAGGGCGTGCCGGCCGCCGAGGACATGATTCGCCAGCTCGTCGAAGGGCACGAGGCGGTCGTGCGCACCGCGCGCGACATCTTCCCGATCGCCGACGCGGCGAGCGACGAGCCGACCGCCGATCTGCTGACCCAGCGCCTGCAGACGCATGAAAAGACCGCATGGATGCTGCGGTCGCTGCTTGCATAAGCCCGGCGCGGCCGGGGGCGGCAGGCTGGCCCAATCCGGGGCGGCCTGGAATCTGGCCCCTGAATGATGCGCACAGCGGCACGGCCGCGCGCAGCGGGCCGCGGCGGCCAGCCGGCCCGCCACGACCGCCGGCCGCGGGTCGCGCCGACATGACGCGGAGCACCGGTCGGCTCTAAAATGCCGGGATTCTCTTCCCGGTGCTTCGCCATGCTTGCCCGCTTTCCCCTGTATCTGCGGCTCGTCCGGATGGACAAGCCGATCGGCAGCCTGCTGCTGCTGTGGCCGACGCTCAACGCACTGTGGATCGCGTCGGACGGCCACCCGCGCTGGCCGCTGCTCGTGATCTTCACGCTCGGCACGCTGCTGATGCGCTCGGCCGGCTGCGCGATGAACGACTACGCCGACCGCGATTTCGACCGCCACGTGAAGCGCACGGCCGACCGGCCGCTGACGTCGGGGAAGATCCGCGCATGGGAAGCCGTCGCGATCGCGGTCGGGCTGTCGTTCATCGCGTTCCTGCTGATCCTGCCGCTCAATACGCTGACGAAGGAATTGTCGGTCGTCGCGCTGTTCGTCGCCGGCTCCTATCCGTTCATGAAGCGCTTCTTCGCGATTCCGCAGGCGTATCTCGGCATCGCGTTCGGCTTCGGCATCCCGATGGCGTTCGCGGCCGTGCAGGACACGGTGCCGATGCTGGCGTGGGTGATGCTGGTCGCGAACATCTTCTGGTCGGTCGCGTACGACACTGAATATGCGATGGTCGATCGCGACGACGACATCAAGATCGGCATCCGCACGTCCGCGCTGACGTTCGGCCGTTTCGACGTCGCGGCCGTGATGGCGTGCTACGCGGCGACGCTCGGCATCTACGTGTGGATCGGCGTGACGCTCGGCTTCGGCCTCGCGTACTGGGCGGGCTGGGCGGCGGCGGTCGGTTGCGCGCTGTATCACTACACGCTGATCAAGGATCGCGAACGGATGCCGTGCTTCGCGGCGTTCCGCCACAACAACTGGCTCGGCGGCGCGCTGTTCGCCGGCATCGCCGTGCATTACCTGCTGACCGGCAACTGACCGACACTGCGCGCGTCTTTTCGCGCGGTGCCAACGAAAAAGCGACCCGACGGTCGCTTTTTTTACGTCCGGCGCCGGCCAAACCGGCGCCGCTGTCGCGCTTACGCGCGGCCGAGCTCGTCGCCCATTTCCTTCGCCCGCGCTTCGGCCGCGAGCGCGCCGCGCACGATCGCTTCCTTCACGCCCTGCGCGTCGAACGCCGCGAGCGCGGCGGCGGTCGTGCCGCCCTTCGACGTCACGCGTTCGCGCAGCACGCTCGCCGGTTCGCCCGATTGCGCGGCGAGCTGCGCGGCGCCCGTGAACGTCGCGACCGCGAGCGCGCGACCCTGCTCGTCGTTCATGCCGAGACGGCGCGCGGCTTCCTGCAGCGCTTCGATGAAATAGAACACGTACGCAGGGCCGCTGCCCGAAATCGCGGTGACCGCGTCGAGCCGCGCTTCGTCGTCGAACCACACGATCTCGCCGACCGCGCCGAGCACGTTCGACGCGAGTTCGCGGCCGGCCGCGTCGACGCCCGGCAGGGCGGCCAGGCCCGTCACGCCCATGCCGACCAGCGCGGGCGTGTTCGGCATCGTGCGCACGACGCGCGTGTAGCCACCGAGCCAGCGGGCGAGATCCGCGCCGCGGATGCCGGCCGCGATGCTGATCACGAGCTGCGACTTCAGGTGCGGCGCGAGCGCCTGCGCGACGTCGTGCAGCACCTGCGGCTTCACCGCGAGCACGATCGCGTCGTAGTCGGCGAGCGTCGCGTCGACGGCCGCGCCGGTACGGACGCCGAACTGCTGCGCGGCGCGCGCGCGGACGTCCTCGTTGACGTCGATGGTGTACAGGCCGTCCGCGGCGACGCCGCGCTTGATCAGGCCGCCGATCAGGGCCGCGGCCATGTTGCCGCCGCCGATGAATGCGATTTTCATGATGTCGGGAATGAGCGAGTGAGTGGACGGAAAGGCGGAAAAGAGCGCGGCGCTCAGTGCGCGTAATCGCGCGCGCCGAAGATCGCGGTGCCGACGCGCACGATCGTCGCGCCTTCGAGCACCGCAGCGTCGAGATCGGCGGACATGCCCATCGACAGCGTGTCGAGCGGCAGGCCGTCGGCGCGCAACGCGTCGAACAACGCGCGCAGCGCGCGATGCGGCGCGCGTTGCGCGTCGGTGTCGCCGGCCGGTTCGGGAATCGCCATCAGGCCGCGCAACCGCAGCGACGGCAGCGCGGCGACCGCACGTGCGACCTCGGCCACGTCGGCCGGCGCGACGCCGCTCTTCGACGCCTCGCCGCTGATGTTCACCTGCACGCACACGTTCAGCGGCGGCAGATGCGCGGGGCGCTGTTCCGACAGGCGCTGCGCGATCTTCAGCCGGTCGACCGAATGGACCCAGTCGAAGCGCTCGGCGACGGCGCGCGTCTTGTTCGATTGCAGCGGCCCGATGAAATGCCATTCGAGGCTCGCGCGCAAGTCGGCGAGCGCGTCGATCTTGTCGATCGATTCCTGCACGTAGTTTTCGCCGAACGCACGCTGCCCGGCCGCATGCGCGGCGCGCACGTCGTCGGCCGGAAACGTCTTCGACACGGCGAGCAGCGAGACGGTGGCGGGATCGCGGCCGGCCGCGCGGGCGGCGTCGGCGATGCGGCGGTGAACGGAGTCGAGACGGGCGGCGAGATCGGACATGACGGGCACGGAAGCAGGCACGCAAGCAGCGCGGAAACGGGCATGAAGCCGATGCGCGGCGACACGCGGCGCATCGATCCGCTCATTATACGGACGCCGCGCGCCCGCCCGTTATCGGCGTGAACAGCCTCTAGCCGTACAGCAAATGCTCGACGAGCTGGACCCAATGAGCGACCGGCACCTGCGTGCCGCTCTGCAGATGCGCGATGCAGCCGATGTTGCCGGACACGATCATCTGCGGTTCGAGCGCCTGCAGCTTCAGCAGCTTCTGCTTGCGCAACCGGTACGACAGCGACGGCTGCGTCAGCGAGTAGGTGCCGGCCGAGCCGCAGCACAGGTGGCTGTCGGCCGGCAGCCGCACGTCGATGCCGAGCGTCTCCAGCAGGCGCTCGACCTTGCCGCGCGACTGCTGGCCGTGCTGCAGCGTGCACGGCGGGTGGTACGCGACCGTATGGATCGCGCGGCGCCGCGCGATCGTCGCGAGTTCGGCCTCGAACGCGAGCAGCACGTCGGAGATGTCGCGCGTCAGCGACACGATGCGCTGCGCCTTTTCCGCGTAGGCCGGATCGTCGCGCAGCAGGTGCGCGTATTCGAGCACCGTCGCGCCGCAGCCCGACGCGTTCATCACGATCGTCTCGACGCCCTGTTCGACGTGCGGCCACCACGCGTCGATGTTGCGGCGTGCGTCGTCGAGCGCTTCGTCGTGATAGTTCAGGTGCAGGCGGATCGCGCCGCAGCAGCCCGCGTCGGGCGCGACGACCGTCTCGATGCCGAGCGCGTCGAGCACGCGCGCGGTCGCGATGTTGATGTTCGGCAGCATCGACGGCTGCACGCAGCCGCCGAGCATCAGCATCTTGCGCGTATGCGTGCGATGCGGCCATTCGAGCAGCCGCGTGCGCGGCGGCACCTTGTCGCGCAGCCGCTTCGGCAGCAGCGGCCGCACGTGCTGGCCGAGCCGCATCACCGGCGAGAACAGCGCGGCGTTCGGCACGACGCTCGCGAGTACGCGGCGCATCAGCCGCTGCTGCACCGGGCGCTCCACCTGTGCCTCGACGTGCTTGCGGCCGATCTCGACGAGCCGGCCGTACTGGACGCCGGACGGGCAGGTCGTCTCGCAGCTGCGGCACGTGAGGCAGCGGTCGAGGTGCTGTTGCGTGCTGCGCGTGACGGCCGCGCCTTCAACCATCTGCTTGATCAGGTAGATGCGGCCGCGCGGGCCGTCGAGTTCGTCGCCGAGCAGTTGATAGGTCGGGCAGGTCGCGGTGCAGAACCCGCAGTGCACGCACTTGCGCAGGATCGCGTCGGCCTCGTCGCCGTCGGGCGTGTTGCGGATGAAATCGGCGAGATTCGTTTGCATCGATCCCTCAGAGATCAGGGTACAGCCGGCCGCGATTGAAGATGCGCGCGGGATCGAACGCGCTTTTCAGCCCGCGGTGGATCTTCATCATCGGCGCGGGCAGCGGCGTGAACACGCCCGCGCTGCGGTCGTAGGTATCGCCCGCGCGGAACAGCGTCGCATGGCCGCCGGCCTGCTTCGCGCTCATGCGCACGGTCTGCGCGTCGGCGTCGGTGATCCACCAGCGCTGCGCGCCGCCCCATTCCATCAACTGGGTGCCGGGCAGGTGCATCGGTTCGGTGATCGACGGCAGCGACAGGCGCCACAGCGCGTAGCCGGGCGGGATGCCGTTGAAGAACGGGTCGGTGTGCTCGCGCAGGCCGGCCCAGAAGCGCTCGGCCTCGACCGCGTCGACGACTTCGCCGCCGAGCAGCGTTTTCGCGGATTTGACGGCGGCTTCCGCGCCCGACAGGCGCAGCACGAGCGTGCCGTTGCGCCACGCGCTCGCGCTGACCGGCAACGGATGACCGCCCCATTCGTTGAGCTTGCGCACCGCGTCGCTCGCGGTCATCTCGAACTTCAGCGTGACCTCGGCGACAGGCATCGGCAGTACCTTGATCGACAGGTCGAGCATCAGCCCGAGCGTGCCGAGCGCGCCGGCCATCAGCCGCGACACGTCGTAGCCGGCGACGTTCTTCACGACCTGCCCGCCGAAGCGCAGCATGTCGCCGCGGCCGTTCATCAGCGTGACGCCGAGCACGAAATCGCGCGGTGCGCCGCAGGTGGCGCGGCGCGGGCCCGCGAGGCCGGCCGCGACGCAGCCGCCGACGGTGGCCGCGCGGCCGAAATGCGGCGGCTCGAACGGCAGCATCTGGCCGCACTCGGCGAGGACGGTTTCAAGCTGCGCGAGCGGCGTGCCCGCGCGGACCGTGACGACGAGCTCGGCCGGGTCGTACGACACGATGCCCTGAAACGCGCGCGTGTCGAGTATTTCGCCGTCGAGCGCCTGGCCGTACCAGTCCTTGGTGCCGCCGCCGCGAATCCGCAGCGGCCGGCCGTCGGCACTGGCCGCGCGAACGCGCTCGGCCCATCCGGCGACGATGTCGTCCTCTTCCATGTTCTGTTGCTGCCTCGACTTGTTGTTCGGTCGATTGTACCGGGGTGGCGCGATTCCACATCGCGACTATCCCTAAGCCCCGTCTCGCGTGCGGCATGCCGGCGCCGGCGCGCGACCGCGCCGCGCGGGCGCGGCAGAGCCCCGCACCGCGGCCGCCGGTGCGGAGCCGCGACCCGTGCGCCGTTCAGAAACGCGGCAGGTCGGGGTGCGGCAGCAGCCCGCCGCGCACGTGCTGGCGACCGTATTCGGCGCAGCGCGCGCGGGTCGGGATGCCCTTGTCCGGGTTCAGCAGCCCGGCCGGATCGAATGCGCGCTTGACCGCGAAGAACGCATCGCACTCCTGCGGCGAGAACTGCACGCACATCGAATTGAGTTTTTCGATGCCGACGCCGTGCTCGCCCGTCACGCTGCCGCCGAATTCCACGCAGCATTCGAGGATTTCCGCGCCGAACTGCTCGGCGCGGTGCAGCTCGTCCGGATCGTTCGCGTTGTACAGGATCAGCGGATGCATGTTGCCGTCGCCCGCATGGAACACGTTGATGCAACGCAGCCCGTAGCGCGTTTCGAGTTGCTCGATGCGCGCGAGCAGCGGGCCGATCGCGCGGCGCGGCACGGTGCCGTCCATGCAGTAATAGTCGGCGGAAATGCGGCCGGCGGCCGGGAACGCGTTCTTGCGGCCCGACCAGTAGCGCAGCCGCTCGTGTTCGTTGCGCGACACCTGGATGCGCGTCGCGCCGTGTTCGCGCAGCACGGCGGTCATCCGCACGATCTCCTCGGCGACTTCTTCCGGCGTGCCGTCCGATTCGCACAGCAGGATCGCCTTCGCGTCGAGGTCGTAGCCCGCGTGCGTGAACGCCTCGACGGCTTGCGTGGCCGGCTTGTCCATCATCTCGAGCCCGGCCGGGATGATGCCCGACGCGATGATCGCCGCTACCGCCTCGCCGCCCTTGACGACGTCGTCGAAGCTCGCCATCACGAGCTGCGCGGTCTGAGGCTTCGGGATCAGCCGCACCGTGACCTCGGTGACGATCGCGAACATCCCTTCGCTGCCGATCATCACCGCGAGCAGGTCGAGGCCCGGCATGTCGAGCGCGAGCGAGCCGAATTCGACGACCTCGCCGTCGATCGTCACCGCGCGCACGCGCATCACGTTGTGCACGGTCAGCCCGTATTTCAGGCAGTGGACGCCGCCCGAGTTTTCCGCGACGTTGCCGCCGATCGTGCACGCGATCTGCGACGACGGATCGGGCGCGTAATACAGGCCGTACGGCGCGGCCGCCTCCGAGATCGCGAGGTTGCGCACGCCGGGCTGCACGGTCGCGGTGCGGGCGTACGGGTCGACTTCGACGATGCGCGTGAAGCGCGCGAGCGACAGCACGACGCCGAGCGCGATCGGCAGCGCGCCGCCCGACAGGCTCGTACCGGCGCCGCGCGGCACGATCGGCACTTCCATGCGGCGGCAGATCTGCACGATCCGCTGCACCTGCGATTCCGTCTCGGGCAACGCGACCGCGAGCGGCAGCCGGCGGTAGGCGGACAGGCCGTCGCATTCGTACGGCGCCGTGTCCTCGTCGCGGTATAGCAGGCAGTGCGTCGGCAGCACGGCCATCAGCGCCTGCACGACTTCGCGCTGGCGCTGCGCGCGTGCGGCGCTCGACAGTTCGACGGGAGCGTTCATGAGGTCTCCAGCGTGGAGCGCGATGTCGCGCCGCCGGGTCAGCACGTGAAAATCTTGCCCGGATTCATCAGGTTGCGCGGATCGAGCGCGAGCTTGATCGCGCGCATCGTGTCGATCGCGTTGTCGCCGTGCTCCTTCGGCAGGAAGCGCATCTTGTGCAGCCCGACGCCGTGCTCGCCCGTGCAGGTGCCGCCCAGGCGCAGCGCGCGCTCGACGATCCGATCGTTGATGCGTTCGGCTTCGGCGAGCTCCTCGGGCTTGTCGGGATCGATCAGGATCGCGACGTGGAAATTGCCGTCGCCGACGTGGCCGACGATCGGGCAGGGCAGCGACGACGCGCGCAGGTCGACCTCGGTTTCCTCGACGCACGCGGCGAGCTGCGAGATCGGCACGCACACGTCGGTCGTTACCGCACGGCAGCCGGGTTTCAACTGCAGCATCGCGAAGTACGCGTTGTGGCGCGCGGACCAGAGCCGCGTGCGATCCTCGGGGCGCGTCGCCCATTCGAAGCCCTGGCCGGCGTTCTGGCCGGCGAGCGCCTGCACGAGTTCGGCCTGTTCCTTCACGCCGGCGTCGGTGCCGTGGAATTCGAAGAACAGCGTCGGCGCTTCGGCCAGCGTCAGGTTCGAGTGACGGTTGATCGAGCGCACGGCCAGCGCGTCGACGAATTCGACGCGCGCGATCGGCACGCCGATCTGGATCGTCTCGATCACCGTGCGGACCGCGTCGCCCATCGTCGGGAACGTGCAGATCGCGGCCGACACGGCTTCGGGCAGCGGGTGCAGGCGCAGCGTGATCTCGGTGATCACGCCGAGCGTGCCTTCGGACCCGACGAACAGGCGCGTGAGGTCGTAGCCGGCCGACGACTTGCGTGCGCGCGAACCGGTTTTGACCACGCGGCCGTCCGCGAGCACCGCGGTGAGGCCGAGCACGTTCTCGCGCATCGTGCCGTAGCGCACGGCATTGGTGCCGGATGCGCGGGTCGCGGTCATCCCGCCGATGCTGGCGTCGGCGCCCGGGTCGATCGGGAAGAACAGGCCGGTGTCGCGCAGCGCTTCGTTGAGCGCCTTGCGCGTGATGCCCGGCTCGACCGTCACGGTCAGGTCTTCGGCGTTGATCGACAGCACGCCGTTCATTTCCGACAGGTCGAGCGACACGCCGCCGCGCACCGCGAGCAGGTGGCCTTCGAGCGACGAGCCGGCTCCGTACGGGATCAGCGGCACGCTGTAGAGCGAGCACAGCGACACGACTTCGCGCACGTCGTCGGTGCTGCGCGCGAACACGACCGCGTCGGGCAGTTGCGGATCGAACGGGGATTCGTCGCGGCCGTGATGGGCGCGGACTGCGTCGGCGGTCGACACGCGCTCGCCGAAGGCGGCGCGCAGCGCATCGAGCATGGCGGGGGGCAGCGGGCGGCGCGTGGCGGCCGGCGGGGCAGGGTGGTTCACGAATGTCTCCTGACTGCTTGTCATACTGTCGGCCCATTCTACGCTGTAACGCCTGCTGCGCCTCCCGCCGCGGGCTGCGATAATCGCGTTCCAGCCAACCGGGCCGCGTCGCGGCCGCGCACGAGAGGACATTCGCATGGGCAACCGCTTGAGCAAGATCGCGACGCGCACGGGCGACGACGGCACCACCGGCCTCGGCGACGGACGGCGCATCGGCAAGGACGACGCGCGGATCGCCGCGATCGGCGACGTCGACGAACTGAACTCGAATCTCGGCGTGCTGCTGGCCGAGCCGCTGCCGGACGACGTGCGCACCGCGCTCGTCACGATCCAGCACGACCTGTTCGATCTCGGCGGCGAGCTGTGCATCCCCGGCCACGCGGTGCTCGACGATACGCATCTCGCGCGCCTCGACCAGTGGCTCGCCGATTACAACGCGACGCTGCCGCCGCTGAAGGAATTCATCCTGCCGGCCGGCTCGCGCGCGGCGTCGCTCGCACACGTGTGCCGAACCGTGTGCCGACGCGCGGAGCGCTCGATCGTCGCGCTGGGCCGCACCGATACGCTGAATGATGCGCCGCGGCGTTACGTGAACCGGCTGTCCGACCTGCTGTTCGTGCTGGCGCGCGTGCTGAACCGCGCCGGCGGCGGCGCCGACGTGCTGTGGGAGCGCGAGCGCGTCCGCTAACGCGCCATCCCGCTTTTTGCGCACTGCGACAATTTGCCCGAGGGGCGCCTGTTTTTAAACATGTATCGTATGTGCATGTTTAACGGAGAACGAACATGACCCACATCACCGCTGACCAGATGGCCCGTGTGAAGGCCACCGCCCCCGTCCTCGCCGAGCACGGCGCGACGATCACGAAGCATTTCTATCAGCGCATGTTCGCGCGTCATCCGGAACTGAAGAACCTGTTCAACCAGACGCACCAGAAGACCGGCAGCCAGCCGGAGACGCTCGCGAAGGCCGTCTATGCGTATGCGGCGAACATCGACAACCTCGGCGCGCTGGGCGGCGCGGTGTCGCGCATCTCGCACAAGCACGCGAGCCTGAACATCCGCCCCGAGCATTACCCGATCGTCGGCGAGAACCTGCTCGCGTCCATCGTCGAGGTGCTCGGCGATGCAGTCGATGCGGATACGCTCGAAGCGTGGCGCGTCGCGTACGGCCAGCTCGCGCAGATCCTGATCGGCGCCGAGGCCGATCTTTACGCAGGCGCCGCATGGAGCGGCTTCCGCCCGTTCCAGGTCGCGCGCAAGGTGCGTGAAAGCGACGAAATCACGTCGTTCTACCTGACGCCCGCCGATGGCGGCGGCGCGCCGACCTTCGAGCCCGGCCAGTACATCACGGTGAAGCGCTTCGTCGGCGATCTCGGCGTCGATCAGCCGCGCCAGTACAGCCTGTCCGACGCGCCGCACGGCAAATGGCTGCGCATCTCGGTGAAGCGCGAGGCCGGCAAGGCCGACGCGATCCCGGCCGGCAAGGTGTCGACGCTGATGCATGATGGCGTGGAGGAGGGCGCGATCGTCGAGGTGACCGCGCCGATGGGCGACTTCTCGCTGAAGCGCGACGTGGATACGCCGGTCGTGCTGATCTCGGGCGGCGTCGGCATCACGCCGATGATGTCGATGGCGTCGACGCTGATCGCCGAAGGCAGCCCGCGCGACGTGCGGTTCGTCCATGCATGCCGTTCGGGCGCGGTGCACGCGTTCCGCGACTGGCTGAACGACACGGCGCGCGAGCACGCGAACGTGAAGCGTACGGTGCTGTATGAGCTGGTCGGCCCGAACGATCGTGCCGGCATCGATCACGACCTCGAAGGGCGCCTCACGCCGGAGCGTGTGCAGCAGTACGCGCTGGTGCCGGACGCGGACTACTACATCTGCGGGCCGATCGCGTTCATGAAGGCGCAGCGCGATGCGCTCGTCGCGCTCGGCGTCGCGCCGGAACGCGTGAACACCGAGATCTTCGGGTCGGGCGCGCTCGAGTGAGGTACCGGCGGTCGGTCTCGGCCAACGCAACGATGCAATGACTAAGCCCGGCGCGAGCCGGGTTTTTTACTTGCGGCGCCGTGGGGCGACTTCAGGCGCGCAACATCAGCGTTGCGTGGTAGCGCCACACCTTCGGATCGGCGCTGACGAGCGGCATGCCTTCATGGAGTGCCTGCGCGACCATCACGCGGTCGAACGGATCGGCATGATCCGGGAAATCCGGCAACGCGGCGACTGCCTCGGCGTGATCGCTGCTGATCGGCAGCTCCGCAAAACCTGCAAGCCGAAATGCCGAACGCGCATCTCTCGGATGGACGGGCAGATTGCCTTTGCGATATTTGATCGCGATTTCCCAAATCGACGCGGCGCTGACGTACAGCGTGTTTTGGGGATGTTCGATCAATGCGGCCGCGGTTGCCGAAAGTTGCGGCGCGCCTTCAGCCGCCCAGAGCGCGATGTGCGTATCGAGCAGCAGCTTCACGGTGCGAGTCCCTCTTCCGAGCTCGCGTCGAAGTCGGCGGCGATCGATTCATCGCCGGCATTGAATGCCTCGACGGTTGTCGGGATGTTCAGCCCGGCAAGCAACTGACGGGCTGCACCGATCCGTTTTGGCGCGGCATAAGGAACGATCCGGGCAACCGGATGACCATCGCGGGCGATCACGACTTCGGATTCGCGCCCCAGTTCCAGCGCTTCGACGAGGCTTGAGAGCCGCGACTTGGCATCGTGCATGTTGACGGTCGGCATGGCCCCTCCTTGGTTAGCTAGGTAATGTTAGCTAGTCTAGCAGAGCGAAACGACGACCGCAGGCTGGCCGCATGGCCAACCCGCCGCCAAGCGGGGTCATGCGGCCAGTCTGGCGGCGCGCGTCAGTTCCCGCTGCCGCGCGCGACGCGCCGCGCCTTCACCGATTCCGCGAGGCCTTCGAGCACCTTCACGCTGTCGTCCCACGCGATGCACGCGTCGGTGATGCTCTGGCCGTAGGTCAGCGCGCAACCTTCCTTCAGGTCCTGGCGACCCTCGACGAGGTGCGACTCGATCATCACGCCGACGATGCGCTCGTCGCCGGCCGCGATCTGGCGGCCGATGTCCGCGCACACCGGGATCTGGTTCTCGTGCTTCTTCGAGCTGTTCGCGTGGCTCGCGTCGATCATCAGGCGCGCGGCGAGGCCGGCCTTGCCGATGTCCGCGCAGGCCGCGTTCACGCTGTCCGCGTCGTAGTTCGGCGTCTTGCCGCCGCGCAGGATCACGTGGCAGTCTTCGTTGCCGGCCGTCGACACGATCGCCGAATGGCCGCCCTTCGTCACCGACAGGAAATGGTGCGGCTGCGACGCGGCCTTGATCGCGTCGACGGCGATCTTCACGTTGCCGTCGGTGCCGTTCTTGAAGCCGACCGGGCACGACAGCCCCGATGCCAGCTCGCGGTGCACCTGCGACTCGGTCGTGCGCGCGCCGATCGCGCCCCACGAGATCAGGTCGGCGATGTACTGCGGGCTGATCATGTCCAGGTATTCGGTCGCGGCCGGCAGCCCCATTTCGTTGATCTGCAGCAGCAGCTCGCGCGCGGTGCGCAGCCCTTCGTTGATCTTGAAGCTGTTGTCGAGGTGCGGATCGTTGATGAGCCCCTTCCAGCCGACCGTCGTGCGCGGCTTCTCGAAGTACACGCGCATCACGATTTCCAGCTCGCCGTTGAAGCGTTCGCGTTCCTTCACGAGCCGGCCCGCGTATTCGATCGCCGCCTTCGTGTCGTGGATCGAGCACGGCCCGATCACGACGATCAGCCGGTCGTCCATCCCGTGCAGGATGCGGTGCATCGACTGGCGCGAGTGGTAGATCAGCTCGGACGCGGCTTCGGAGCACGCGAATTCGCGGATCAGGTGGGCGGGCGGCGTCAGTTCCTTGAGTTCGCGAATGCGGACGTCGTCGGTGTTGTGCGGGGGCATGCTGTTTCTCCTCATTTTCCGGGGCGCCGTTCGGTCAGTGCGCGTGCGGCAGATTCATCAATTCGGGCAATTCAGTGGTTTCGGTCGGGGCCGCGGGACCGCTGCGGCGGCGACCGGCTGGCGAAGGGCGAAAAAAAACCGCCGGGTTCGCCGGCGGTTTTTTCGGGAATTTCGGTTGCGCTTTACGCGCCATCAACCCTCTCGATCCGCCAGCGGTCTGAGATACCAAAAAAAGTAAAAGTAAAACTTGGCGGACATGACGGAAATTCGGCTCGTCAAAAAAGTTGATTCGGAATTTATACCCGGTCCCTGCGCGGCTGGCAACCGGGGTCATTCAAAAATGCGGACAATCCGCGCGTTTTCGTCAAAATGCGCGGATTGTCTGCGCCGCGATGCGGTTATGCCGTACCGCCGACCGTCATCTTGTCGATCCGCAGGGTCGGCTGGCCGACGCCGACCGGCACGCTCTGGCCTTCCTTGCCGCATACGCCGACGCCCGTGTCGAGCGACATGTCGTTGCCGATCATGCTCACGTACTTCAGCGATTCCGGGCCGCTGCCGATCAGCGTCGCGCCCTTCACCGGGTAGGTGACCTTGCCGTTCTCGATCATGTACGCCTCGGACGCCGAGAACACGAACTTGCCGTTCGTGATGTCGACCTGGCCGCCGCCGAAGTTCACCGCGTACAGGCCGTTCTTCACCGACGCGATGATTTCCTGCGGATCCTTGTCGCCGTTCAGCATGTACGTGTTCGTCATGCGCGGCATCGGCAGCGCCGCGTACGACTCGCGCCGCGCGTTGCCGGTGACCGGCATCTTCATCAGGCGCGCGTTCAGCGTGTCCTGGATGTAGCCCTTCAGGATGCCGTCTTCGATCAGCGTCGTGCACTGCGTCGGATTGCCTTCGTCGTCGATGTTCAGCGAGCCGCGGCGGTTCGGCAGCGTGCCGTCGTCGACGACGGTCACGCCCTTCGCGGCGACCTGCTCGCCGATCCGGCCCGCGAACGCGGACGAGCCCTTGCGGTTGAAGTCGCCCTCGAGCCCGTGGCCGATCGCCTCGTGCAGCAGCACGCCCGGCCAGCCCGGCCCGAGCACGACCGTCATCGCGCCGGCCGGCGCGGGGCGTGCGTCGAGGTTCACGAGCGCCGCGTGCACGGCGTCGTCGACGTAGCGCGACAGGATCTCATCGGTGAAGTAGCCGTAGTCGAAGCGGCCGCCGCCGCCGCCGGAGCCGATCTCGCGGCGGCCGTTCTGTTCGGCGATCACCGTGACCGATACGCGCACGAGCGGCCGGATGTCGGCCGCGAGCGCGCCGTCGCTGCGCGCGACCAGCACGACGTCGTATTCGCCGGCGAGGCCCGCCATCACCTGCGTGACGCGCGGGTCGCGGCCGCGCGCCATCTGCTCGATGCGCTCGAGCAGCTTGACCTTGGCCGTCGCGTCGAGCGACGCGAGCGGATCGGACGGCAGGTACAGGTCGCGGCCCGAGATGCCGGTCAGCGACGACGCGGCCTTGATTTTCTGGCGGCCGCCGCCGGCCGCCGCGATCGCCTTGGTCGCGGCGGCGGCTTGCGCGATCGCTTCGGGCGACAGGTCGTCCGAGTACGCGAACGCGGTGCGGTCGCCCGCGACCGCGCGCACGCCGACGCCCTGGTCGATGCTGAAGCTGCCCGATTTGACGATGCCTTCCTCGAGGCTCCACGCTTCGCTGCGGGTCGCCTGGAAGTACAG
This sequence comes from Burkholderia sp. AcTa6-5, assembly GCF_017815075.1. Lineage (NCBI taxonomy): Bacteria > Pseudomonadati > Pseudomonadota > Betaproteobacteria > Burkholderiales > Burkholderiaceae > Burkholderia > Burkholderia sp. AcTa6-5. The sequence goes on from NZ_JAGIQE010000006.1 coordinate 208,831, forward strand.
GTCCGCGTAGTCGACGCGATGCGTGAAGATGTCGGCGATCGTGCGCGTGAGCAGGCTTTCGTCGAGGCCGTACGGCGTGAGCAGGATGTCCTTCGCCAGCGCGAGGTTGCGGATGCCGGGTTCGATGATGTTCATGCGGATATCGGGGTTCTCAAAAAGTTGTCGGGTGCTGCCGGGCAGATGGTGGGCCGCGCGGCGTTTCAAGCGGTGCGGCGGATTCAGCTCAGCACGCGGTGCCGCCACGCGGGCAGGCTCTGGCGTACGTCGGCGATGCGTTGCGGATCGATCGCGCCGAGCACGACGCTCGCGCCCTCGTCGCGCACCGCGACGATCTCGCCCCACGGGTCGATCAGCATGCTGTGGCCCCACGTGCGCCGGCCGTTCTCGTGCTTGCCGCCCTGCGCGGCCGCGAGCACGTAGCACTGGTTCTCGACGGCCCGCGCGCGCAGCAGCGTTTCCCAGTGCGCGCGGCCCGTCGTATACGTAAAAGCCGACGGCACGACCATCAGCGCGCAGTCGCCCATGCGGCGATACAGCTCCGGAAAGCGGAGATCGTAACAGACCGACAGGCCGACCTGCCCGAACGGGGCGTCGAACGCGACGACCGTGTCGCCCGCGCGGATCGTGCGCGCCTCGTCGAACGATTCGTCGCCTTTCTCGAAGTTGAACAGGTGGATCTTGTCGTAGCGCGCGGCCTCGTTGCCGGACGGATCGAACACGAGCGTCGTGTTCAGCACGCGGTCGGGTTCCGGCGCCTTCAGCGGCAGCGTGCCGCCGATCACCCAGATGCCGTGGCGGCGCGCGGCGTCGGCGAGGAATTGCTGGATCGGGCCGTCCCGGTACGGTTCGGCGAGCGCGAGCTTGTCGGTGTCGCGGTGGCCCATGAAGCAGAAATATTCGGGCAGCAGCACGAGCTGCGCGCCTTCGCCGGCGGCTTCCGCGATCAGGCGGCGCGCTTCGGCGAGATTGCGGGTGACGTCCGGCGCGCTCACCATCTGCAGCGCGGCGACCTGGAAGGGCGTGGCGGAACGGGCGTGGTCGGTCATCGCGGAATCGGTTGCGTCATAAATGGGGTGCGGCCCGGGCCCCTGCGGTTCGATGCGCGCTCAATGGCTCGATGCATCGGCCGGACCGTGATTCATCTTACCCCGATCGCTCCGCACCCGCTCGATGTGCGGGTGCGCCCACGAGCCGGTGATCGCGTAGTCGAGCGCGAACGCGTGCGACAGCGTCTCGGACAGCGCGTAGTTCGCGGCCAGCACGCCGATGCCGAGCAGCGGATTGATGACGGCGGCCCCGATCGCGGCCGCGCCCGCGCTGATCTTCGGCGCGACGTGCGCATGCAGATCCTGCGTCTCGGCGCCGAGATCGACCGCGCCGCGCACGGTGACGTTCGCGGGGCCCGTCATCATCGAGAAGTCGTCGGTGCGCGCGATCCCGTTCGAAATCCGGCCGGTACCGGCGATCTTGTCGAACGGCAGCCCCTTGCCGACCACGTCGCGGAAGTTCAGCGTCAGGAAGCGCGCGAGGCTCTGCAGGCTCAGCACGCCGAGCAGTTTGGCCGCGCCCGGGTCGACCTTCAGGATCTTCCCGTGCTCCAGGTCGACCGCGACCTGGCCGCCGAGCGACGGAAAGTCGAGCGCGGTCGGGCCGCCGCGCCAGCCGACCTTGCCCGTGACCGAGCCGTGACCGTCCGCGAGCGTGCGCGGCAGGCCGACGCGGTCGAGCAGCGCGCCCGCGTTGTCGATGTCGAGCTTGAAGTCGAACACGGTGCGGCGCGGCGCATCGATTTCGTCGGCGCCGCGGGCGAGCGCGCGGCGCGACGTGCGCCAGTTGCCGGTGGCCGTCAGCTTCGCGGCCGGGTTCGACAGCTCCAGCTTGTCGAGCTGCCACACGGGCGTGCCGTCCTCGTCGATGTTGCGCGCGTTGACGACGAGCCGGCCGATGTCGTGATCGCGCGCGACGACCTGGTCGACGATCAGGTCGATCGACGGCATCGGGCGGTCGGTCGGCGTCGGCAGGTTCATCGCACGGCCGACGAGGTCGTGCTCCGCACGCTGCGGCACGACGAGCTTCGCGAGCCGCGCGTTGAGCACGCCCGCGCCGTTGTGACCGCCGCCCGGCGCCCACGACAGGTAGCCCGACACCTGGTTCGACGCGATGTTCGCCTGCCACAGGTCGTCGACGTGCGACGCGCCGACGATCACGTTTTCCCAGTTGCGCTTGAGCAGCTTCAGCGTGCCGAAATGGAACGCGAAGCGCTTCGGCGCGAAGCTCGCGAAATCGACGCGCGGTGCCGCCTGCGGTTCCGGCGCGCGCGGCGTGTCGGGCTTCAGCGTGTGGGCGAGGGCGAGCCACGCGTCGGCGTCCAGCTCGTTGACGTCGACGGCCGCGCTCACGCCGTCCTGCGGCATGTCGGGCATCCGGTGGATGCCCATCGCGCCGCGTACCGCGCGCAGCGGCTGGCCGCGCGTCGCGTCGAGCAGGTAGGTCGCGGTCACGGGGCCGAGCGTCAGGTCGGCGTGTTCGAGGCGTTTGCCGTCCGCCTGCGGCGCCGGCTGCAGCGTGAAGCGGAACGGCATCGGCGTGCCGGCCGGTTTCGCGAACGGCGCCGGGAAGTTCAGCGCCACGCCCGTCAGGTCGGATTGCGCGCTGACGTCGGGCAGGCGGCCCGGCGCGCCGCGCACCGCGACCTTGTACGGCGCGTCGCCGACCACGTGTTCGAGCAGCGCGGCGGCCGCGCCGTGCAGGTTCAGGCCGCGCGCGGCGTCGAGCGCGAGCCGGCCGTCGACGTCCACCGCGTACGGGCCGTGCGACCGGAAGGTGCCGTTCGCGCGCACCGGGCCGCCGAGGAAGCGCCCCGACAGGTCGTGCAGCGATGCGCCGGCCTCGGTGAAGCGGACGCTGCCGCGCAGGGCCGACAGCGGCGGCACGCCGCGGGTCGACAGCGTGTTGCCGCCGAACGCGAGCGCGCCTTCGACGTGCGTGTGCGGATGGGGGACGTGCTGCGGAATCGTGATCTTGAGCGCGAGCGACGCGGGGCCCTGCGCGTCGATCCGCTGGCCGATATGGTTGCTCATCGTGCCGAGCGAGCTGTTGTCCGCATAGTCGATCAGGTCGGCGAGCGGGCCTTGCGCATGGCCGTCGATGATCAGCGGCGAGTGCGACGGATTGCCGAGATCGTCGATGCGGCCCGCGACCTTCGTCAGCGTGACGCGCTTGTAACGCGCGCGCGCGATGTCGAAGCGCAGCTTGTTCTGCGCGAGCTCGAACACGCCGTCGATCCCGTCGAGCGCCGGCCAGACGCTCGGCGTGCCGTTCGCGAGCTTGCGCGGCGGGTACGGCGTCGGCTCGAAGCGGCCGCCGGTGAACGGCGCGACGATGTGGAACACGCCGGCGTCCGGCTCGTGTTCGAACGGGAATTTCTCGAGCGGGCCGCGCGCGACGATCGACGCGCCCTTGGTCACGTTGCCGTCCTGCAGTGCGTGGCCGAGATAGTCGCGCAGGTGCTCGGACATCCCGGTCGGCAGGTAGCGCGGAATGCGCGCGACCGATGCGCGCGCGAAATCGGCGCGCAGGTCGAGCGAGCCGCGGCCGTGGCCGGGATTCGTGTACGAGCCCGACACCGCGATTTCGGCGTCGGGGTTCGACACGAACAGGTCGGGCAGCGACACGTCGACGCGCGCGTGCTTGTCGCCCGGCGCGGGCGTGATCGTCCATTTGGCGTTGCCGCGCAGCCGGTCGAACGTCAGGCGCGGCTCGTCGAATTCGCCGGGCACGGTGACGGCCGCGTGGACCGTGTCGAAATGCGCGGCGCCGCCCGTCTCGTTCGCATCGACGCGGCCCCACAGGTTCTCGACGCCCGGCCAGCCGGCGCGCGGGTGACCGCGCGGCGAGAGCCCGGGCGGCGGCTCCTGCGCGGCGAAGCTGATGCCTTGCAGATCGCCGAGGAAGCGGTAGCGGACGATCGGCGCGGCACCCATGCGCCGCTCCTCGTCGGCGAGATCGGCGCGCGCGGGTTTCGCGCGCTCGACCTCGATGTGATAGTTCGACACCATCCCGCGCGGGTCGATCTTGATCAGCTCGTTGCGCAGGCGCGCCGGCAGCGGCAGCCCGCGGATGAATTCGCTGAGGATGCCGAGATCGACGCGGTCGCCGACCACGCTGAGCAGTTGCCCCTGGTTCGCGGTCGGCACGCGGTAGCGCGCCGTCAGCGTCGACAGCGCGAGCGAGCGGGCGAGCGGCGTGCCGTCCGGCAGCGGCGGCTGGCCGAGCTCTGCATTGAAGCGCGTCAGGTGCAGCGTGTAGTCGTGGCCCGCATCGAGTACCACGTCCCAGCCGAAGCCGACCGTCGGCACGTCGAGCCGCGGCTGCGTCGGGCGCACGCGCAGCGCGACGTCGGCGCCTTGCAGGTCGCCGCCCGCCGAGCGCAGATGGCCGTCGCCGAAGGTCGCCCAGATCGCGTTGTCGATCCGGCCCGCGTGGATCGTGAGCGGCACGTCGAGATAGCGCGTGAGCGTCTGCAGGTCGACGGGGCCGGTCGACAGGTACGCGTCGCCGGTCCAGTTCGCCGGCTTGCCGATCGGCGCGAGCGGCTTGTGCTTGAAGCGTGCGCGGAAATCGAGCGGGCCGAGCAGCAGCGTACCGTTCGCGGGCGCCTGCAGCGCGGCCTTGTGCACGCGGCCGTCGTTCAGCACCGCGAGCCGAATGCCCGCCAGCACGAGCTCCGGCGCGTCGTGCTGCGCGTCGCGCCAGCGCAGCGTGCCGCCGCGCAGCACGATCGCCTCCTGCTTCAGCAGCCAGGTGCCGAACGTGTCGTTGCCGCCGTGGGTGGTGGCCACGCCGACGCCCGCGACGCTCAGCGAGCCGTCGGCCGCCCGCGCGACGACGAGGTCGGGCTGGTCGACGATCAGGCTCGACAGCGCGGGCGACAGCCGCAGCAGCGACATCCACGACAGCGCGGCCGTCGCGTGCGGCACCGACAGCGCGACCTTGCCGTCGCGGCCGCGGATCGTCAGGTTCGTGAGTTCGACGCCCGGCTGCATGCCGGACCAGTTCGGAGAAAGCTTGCCGATCGAAAGCTGCGCGTGGAGCTTGTCGGACACCGCGCGCTCGATGCGCGGGCGGTATTCGTCGATGCGCGGCAGCAGCACGTAGCGCAGCCCGAGGAAGGCGCCGGACGCGACGAAGTAGGTGCCGATCCCGACTGCCAGCGTCACCCTGAACACGCGACGCAGGACCGGATGATCGTGCTTCGGAGGTCCCGCTTCGGGCGCAGCTACGGCGGATTCCTGACGGTCGGACATGCGGCGGACGGGCGGCGATATGGTAGTTTTGCAGACTGACGTTGAAATGTATCACAGGGGTTCGTGCCGGCGGCCGTTGGAGGCAGCACGGCACGGGCTTTCCGGCGCGCGGTGTCGCGACGGGCGCACGCGCGTCCGGCGACGCCGCGCCGAGTCCATGGGGCCGGCGGCAGCGGGGCGCGCATGCGCGGGCCCGCTGCCGCCGGCCTTTTCGCCAGGCCCGCTTCTCGATGACCGACGCTTCCGCCCTGATCAGCACGTCCTATTCCCGCTACCTTGCCCGCGCGGCGGCCGCTCGGCCCGCGCTGGCCGAGCAGATCGCCGCGTGGGCGGCCGCGCCGCTCGGCCGCGCGCAGCTCGACGCGCGCCTCACCGCGCTGCTCGCGACGCCCGCCGGCACCGCCGCGCCGGGCGACGAGCAACTGAAGCGCGCGCTGCGGCAGTTGCGCGCCGAGGCGTTCGGCGCGGTCGCGGAGCGCGACCTGCGCGGGCTGGCGGGCGTCGCCGAGGTCACGGGCGCGATGACCGATCTCGCCGAAGTGGCCGTGCAGCGCTCGCTCGCGCTGCTGTCGGCCGAACTCGAGGCGCAGTACGGCGAGCCGCGCGGCGCCGACGGCCAGCGCGTCGTGCTCGGCGTGGTCGGGATGGGCAAGCTCGGCGGCCGCGAGCTGAACGTGTCGTCGGACATCGACCTGATCTTCGTGTACGAGGACGACGGCGAGACCACCGGCGGCACGCGTTCGCCGCTGTCCACCCAGGAGTACTTCACGCGGCTCGGCCGGCGCCTGATCGGCGTGCTGTCCGAGGTCACGGCCGACGGCTACGTGTTTCGCGTCGACATGCGGCTGCGTCCGAACGGCGATTCGGGGCCGCTCGTCTGCAGCGTCGGCATGCTCGAGGAATATTTCTACGTGCAGGGGCGCGAGTGGGAGCGCTATGCGTGGATCAAGGGGCGGCTCGTGTCGGAAGGCGACAGCGACGCGGCGCAGCGGCTCGCGGCGCAGCTCGAATCGATCGTCAAGCCGTTCGTCTACCGTCGCTATCTCGATTTCGGCGTGATCGGCGCGATCCGTTCGCTGCATCAGCAGATCCGGCACGAAGCCGCGCGGCGCGCGTCGATGCGGCCCGACAAGGCCGACGACATCAAGCTCGGGCGCGGCGGGATTCGCGAGATCGAGTTCAGCGCGCAGGTGTTCCAGTTGATCCGCGGCGGCCAGGATGCGGGCTTCCGCGTGCGGCCGACACTCGCGGTGCTGCGGCATGCGCAGGCGCGCGGGCTGATCGGCGACGACGTGCGCGCGCGCCTGGCCGATGCTTATAACTTCCTGCGCACGCTCGAGCATCGGCTGCAGTACCGCAACGACGCGCAGACGCACGCGATGCCGGTCGAGCCCGACGAGCGCGCGGCGCTGGCCGCGTCGCTCGGTTTCGCCGACTACGCGGCGCTGATGACGGTGCTGGACGGCCACCGCACGTTCGTCGAAGCCCAGTTCGACCAGATTTTTGCCGACAAGGCGAATGGCGGGCCCTGCGCGGCCGGCGACGACACGGCGGCTGCGTGGATCTGGAGCGGCGCGCTGGCCGACGACGGCGAGGACGACGCGCTGGTCGCGCGCCTCGACGGCCTGGGCTTCGCCGATCCGGCCGCGGTGCTCGCGCGGCTGCGCGCGATCTGGCAATCGTCGCGCTACACCGGGTTGCCGGAAAAGAGCCGGCAGCGCTTCGACAGCGTCGCGCAGCGCGCGCTCGACGCCGCGCCGAAGATCGACGCCGCGCGCCGCGACGACACGATCGTGCGCCTGTTCGACCTGCTCGAGACGGTCAGCCGGCGCGGCGTCTATCTCGCGCTGCTGACCGAATATCCGGCCGCGCTCGACCGCGTGCTGTCGGTGCTCGGCGCGACGCGCTGGGGCGGCGGCTACCTGATCCGCCACCCGCAGCTGCTCGACGAGCTGCTCGACGACGAGGCGATCGCGAGCCCGTTCGACTGGCCCGCGTTCAAGGATGCGCTGCGCGCGCGGCTCGCGGCCGCCGACGGCCCCGAGCAGCAGATGGACCTGCTGCGCCACGCGCAGCACGCGGAGGTGTTCCGGATCCTGCTGATCGACCTGGCCGGGCAACTGTCGGTCGAGCACGTGAGCGACCGGCTGTCCGAACTGGCCGACGCGGTGCTCGACGTGACGATCGAGGTCGTCTGGTCGCAGCTCGCGAAGCGCCACCGCGACGTGCCGAAGTTCGCGGTGATCGCATACGGCAAGCTGGGCGGCAAGGAGCTCGGCTATGCGTCGGATCTCGACCTGATCTTCCTGTATGACGACCCGGACGAGCGTTCGGCGGACGTCTACACCACGTTTACACGGCGCCTGATCACGTGGCTCACGACCGCGACCGGCGCGGGCGCGCTGTTCGACATCGACCTGCGGCTGCGGCCGAACGGCGAGGCCGGGCTGCTCGTCACCGATCTCGATGCGTTCCGCCGCTATCAGCTGCGCGAGGGCGATGCGGCGAACACCGCGTGGGTGTGGGAGCACCAGGCGCTGACGCGCGCCCGCTACAGCGCGGGCGACGCGCAGATCGGCGCGGATTTCGAGGCGATCCGCCAGCAGGTGCTGACGACGCCGCGCGACGGGGTCGTACTCGCGAAGGAGATCGTCGACATGCGCGGCAAGGTGTTCGCCGGCCATCCGAACCAGACCGACCTGTTTGACCTGAAGCACGACCGCGGCGGGATGGTCGACATCGAGTTCATCGTCCAGTACTGGGTGCTGCTGCATGCGTCGAGCGACGCCGAGCTGATCCGCAATACCGGCAACATCGCGCTGCTGCGCGAGGTCGCGCGCTTCGGGCTGATGGGCGAGGACGAGGCCGAGCGCGTCGGCGCGGCGTACCGCACGTACCGGAAGCTGCAGCACAAGCTGCGGCTCGACGGGATGGAGAAGGCGCGCGTCGATCCGGCCGTGGTGGCCGACGAGCGGGCGGCCGTGACGGCGCTGTGGGCGCGCGTGTTCGGCGGCGCGTGAAGGTCGTACAGACGGGCGGCCGGCACGGCGCCGGCTGCCGTGCGGGGCGGCCGGTCCGGCCGTGTTGAGAATCGTTTGAGATTGTTTGAGCGGCAGCGCCCGGATCGAAAGAATGCGGGCTTTCCGTTCAACCGGCGCCGCGCGCCCTCAACGAGCCCGTACCATCTTGAAACCGTTTCGCCTTGCCTTCGCCACGACGGCGCTGTCCGCGGCTGCCGCCGGACTGTTCTCCGCTTCCGCCCATGCCGCCGAGCCGGCTTCCACGACCCTCACGAACCTGTCGCGCGGCGACGGCCAGTGCCTCGCATGGCGGCCGGCCGACAACGCGGCAGTGTTCGCCGCGTGCGACGGCGGCGCCGCGCAGGACTGGACCTTCGAGCCGCGCGACGGTTTCCAGCGCATCGTCAACACCGGCGCCAGCGCCGCGCGCGGCACGAAGATGTGCCTGCACGCGGCCGCCGGCGATACCGGCATGGGGCGCGTGGCGGTTGGCGTCTGCAGCGAGGGCGACCAGACGATGCGCGACTGGCGGCCGGACCGCGGCCTGGACGGGCAAGTGGTGTTCGGCAACCGGTACCGGGCCAATACCGGCCGGCCTGCCGAGGTGCTGGCCCCGCGCGACGGCGGCGCCGGCGTCGCGACGCAGAACCTGCGCGGCCAGCCGTCGTCGATCTGGAAATCGGTTGTGTCGATCGCGCCGTCGCAGCGTCCGCTGCTCGGCGACAAGTCCGTGCTGCTGATGGTGACGCACTTCAACGACTCGAAGCCGGCCGACAGCGAGGTCGTGCGCAAGGCGGTGTTCGGCGACGGCGGCGACTATGCGTCGCTGCGGCGCTATCTCGAGGTCGCGTCGCGCGGCAAGCTGACGCTGCACGGGCAAACGCTCGATAGCGTCAATCTCGGCGAGCGGCCGGCCACGTGCGACTCGGGCGCGATCCGCACGGCCGCGCGCAATGCAGCGCTCGCGCGCGGCGTGAATCCGGACAAGTTCAACTACCTGTTCGTCGACCTGCCGAAAATGAGCAATTGCGGCTGGGGCGGTCTGGCGGCGACGCCGGGCAACTGGATCCTGTCGAACGCGAGCGGCCACGGCTACTGGATGTGGTCGCACGAATTCGGGCACAACCTCGGCGCCAAGCATCCGGGCTCGCTCGTCGATTGCCCGACGCCGGGCGGCACGGTCGAAGTCGGCGGCGCATGCCGCGCCGGCAAGGTCGACGACCCGGCCGACACGATGGGCGGCGGCGGCCGGCGCCTGTATCCGGCGAGCTATCAATTGTTCGCCGGCTGGCTCGGCGAAGCCGACGTGCCGGAGATCCACGCGGACGGCACCTACCGGCTCGCCCCGCTGTGGGGCGATGCGCCGGGTGCGAAGGCGTACCGCATCGCGCGCGCCGACGGTTCGACGCTGTGGCTCGAGTTTCGTCAGCCGCAGCGCGGCTTCGACGACTGGAAGTCGGACGATCCGTTCGTCAACGGCGTGATCGTGCGGACCGTCGCGCATGGCGGCAACGTCGTGACGAACACGCTGGTCGATGCGATGCCCGGCAGCCCGTCGGGGATGAAGGACGCGCCGCTGATGCCGGGCCACGCGTTGCACGACACGCTGTCGGGCAAGATCATCACCGTCAAATCGGTCGGGCCCGACGGCGCCGTGGTCGACGTGACGAACGACGGCCTGCTGTTGCCGCGGGCCGTGGTGACCGGCCCGCAGCACGCGGCCGCGGGCGCGGCGGTCGTGCTGTCGGGCGCCGCGTCGGCCGGCGAGTCGTTGCGCCATGCGTGGACGGTGCCGGCCGGCATCGACGCACGGCCGGACGGCACGGAACTGCGCTTCGTCGCGCCGACGCTCGAACAGGACCGCGAGTTCGCGTTCGAGCTGACCGTGAGCAATAAAGACGGCTATACGGCGCGGGCCACCCACGTCGTCAAGGTGAAGGCGCAGGAGATCGTCGCGCCGCCGCGCGCGGCGATCAGCGGGCCGGCGTCGGTCGACGGCGGCGCGACCGTCACGCTGTCCGGCGCGTCGTCGACGGGCAAGGGGCTGACGTATGCGTGGACGGGGCCGGCTGGGGTGTCGATCGTCCAGAACGGCGCGAGCGCGACGTTTACCGCGCCGAAGGCGGCCGACGAGCGTCGCTACGCGTTCAGGCTGGTGGTGACCGACGTACAGGGCCGCCACGCGAACGCGGCGCACGACGTGACCGTGCGCGCGTCGGCGGGCGAGGGCGCAGCCGCGTGGGATCCGAAGAAGACTTACGCGACGCCGTGCCACGAGGTCAGCCATGCGGGCAAGACCTGGCTCAACGGCTGGTGGGTGCTCGGCGACGTGCCGGGGACGGGCGGCGAGTGGGCGGCATGGCGCGAGAAGGGTGTCGCGAACATGCATGCGATGTGCAAGAGCACGTAAGCGCGGCCGCGGCCGCGGTGCGGGCAGCCGTGACGGTGGACGCCGCGGGTTGCCGCCATGCGCCGCCTCCCGCGGCAACGGGCAGCAGCGCGGCGTCGCGCGGACGCCGCGCGACGCTTCGGCGGGCCGCACGCTTGCGAGCCGGTCAGGCCGCCAGCATTTCCTTCGCGTGCTTGCGCGTGGTGGCCGTGATTTCGAGCCCGCCGAGCATCCGCGCGACTTCCTCGACGCGGCTCGCCTTGTCGAGCGCGACGACCGACGACACCGTGCCGCCGCGCTCGTCGGCGCCTTTCGCCACCTGGAAATGATGGTCGCCGCGCGCGGCGACCTGCGGCAGGTGCGTTACGCACAGCACCTGACGGTCGCGCCCGAGCTGGTGCAGCAGGCGCCCGACCACTTCGGCGACGCCGCCGCCGATCCCCGTATCGACTTCGTCGAAGATCAGCGTCGGCGTCGGGCTCGCCGCGCTGGCGATCACCGCGAGCGCGAGGCTGATCCGTGCGAGTTCGCCGCCCGACGCGACTTTCGCGAGCGGCCGCAGCGGCACGCCCGGGTGCCCGGCCACGCGGAATTCGACCTGCTCGAGCCCGTGCGGGCCGCCGTCGGCGAGCGGTACGAGCGCGACTTCGAAGCTGCCGCCCGCCATCGACAGTTCCTGCATGCCGGCCGTGACGGCCGTGCCGAGCGCCTTGGCAGCCTGCACGCGCGCCTTCGACAGGCGTTTGGCGTCGGCGAGATAGGCTTCCCGCGCCTTCGCCTGCGCGGCTTCGAGCGCGCCGAGATCGGCGGCCGCGTCGAGCGCGGCGAGTTGTGCGCGGCGGGCCGCATGCTCCTCATGAAGCGTGTCGGGCGGCAGCCGGAACTTGCGGGCGGTCGAGTGCAGCGCATCGAGGCGCGTTTCGACCTGTGCGAGCCGCTCCGGGTCGAGATCGACGCGCTGCGCATAGTGCGACAGCGAATAGACCGCTTCCTGCAACTGGATCTCGGCCGGCTCCAGCGACGCGAGCGCGTCGCCGAGCGCGGTGTCGTAGTCGGCCAGGCTGCGCAGTTTCGACACGATCGCGCCGAGCTGCGCGAGCATCGCGTCGTCGGATTCGGACAGCGCGTTGAGCGCGCCGCGCACGCCTTCGATCAGGTTCGCCGAATGCGACAGGCGCTTGTGTTCGTTGCTGACTTCGTCCCATTCGCCGGCTTGCGGCGCGAGCTTGTCGAGTTCGGCCAGCTGCCACGCGAGCTTTTCGCGTTCGAGCTGCAGTTCGCGCTCGTGCGCCTTCGCGGCGTCGATCGCCTGCGTCGCGTCGCGCCACACGCGCCACGCGCGCGCGACGTTCGCGGCATCGGCGACGAGCCCCGCGTGCGTGTCGAACAGCTCGCGCTGCGCGTCGGGCCGCATCAGCAGCTGGTGCGCGTGCTGGCCGTGGATGTCGACGAGCATCTCGCCGAGTTCGCGCAGTTGCGCGAGCGTCGCGCTGGTGCCGTTGATGAAGGCACGCGAACGGCCGTTCGCGTCGATCACGCGGCGCAGCATCACGGTGTCCTCGGCGTCGAACGCGTGTTCGTCCAGCCAGCGCGCGACGCGGTCGTGCGGCGTGAATTCGGCGGTGATGTCGGCGCGGCCGCAGCCGGTGCGCACGACGCTCGCGTCGGCGCGTTCGCCGAGCGCGAGGGCCAGCGCGTCGATCAGGATCGATTTGCCGGCGCCGGTTTCACCGGAAAAGACGGAAAAGCCGCTGTCGAATTCGAGATCGAGCGCGGCGACGATGACGAAGTCGCGGATCGAGAGGTGGCGGAGCATGGTGTCGGGGGCAGCGGCGTCAGGACGCCTTGTCGTCTTCGTTCGATGCGTGTTCGTTCCAGTGCAGCTTCTTGCGCAGCGTCGTGAAGTAGCTATAGCCGATCGGGTGCAGGAACGGCACCGTGTGCTTCGAGCGGCGCACCTCGATCGTATCGTTCAGTTCGAGCGACGTGAACGACTGCATGTCGAAGTTCACGTTGACATCGCGGCCGCCGACGATCTGGATCGCGATCTTCGAATCGTCGGGCAGCACGATCGGCCGGTTCGACAGCGCGTGCGGCGCGATCGGCACGAGCACGATGCCCGCCAGCTGCGGATGGAGGATCGGGCCGGCCGACGACAGCGCATACGCGGTCGAGCCGGTGGGCGTCGCGACGATCAGGCCGTCCGAACGCTGGTTGTACATATAGCGGCCGTCGACCGACGCGCGCAGCTCGACCATCCCGGAGAAGCCGCTGCGGTTCACGACGACGTCGTTGAACGCGAGCGCGTGGTAGATCGGTTCGCCGTCGCGCATGATCCGCGCCTCGAGCAGCGAGCGCTCCTCGCGCTCGAACTTGCCGGCCAGCAGCACGGGGACGAGCGCGTGCATGTCGGATGCCGCGATGTCGGTGATGAAGCCGAGCCGGCCGTGGTTGATCCCGATCAGCGGGGTCCGGTATGGCGCGAGCTGGCGGCCGATGCCGAGCATCGTGCCGTCGCCGCCGAGCACGATCGCCACGTCCGCTCGCGCCCCAATTTCGGCCGGGGTGAGCGCCGGGTAGCCGGCGATGCCGATTTCGCGCGCGGTATCGCCTTCGAAGACGACCTCGAAGCCGAGCCTGGCGATGCTGTCCGCCAGCGTGGCGAGCGGTTCGGCGATGCCGGGCGTGTTGCTCCGGCCGACGAGCGCGACAGTACTGAACTGATTACCGGTTTTCATGCCGGCATTACACCATAGCTCGTGGACGAAAAGAACCGGCTGTACGCCGACGGGGCCGGATCGGGCCGGCCCGCGCAACGGTAGTTGACGCCACTCGCCGCGGTGGCGCGGTTGCGCTAAAATTTTCCACCATGCTAGATCCTCGCGCACGAACCCTCCTGAAAACCCTGATCGAACGGTATATCGCCGACGGTCAGCCGGTCGGCTCGCGCACGTTGTCCCGTTACTCCGGGCTCGAGCTGAGCCCGGCGACGATCCGCAACGTGATGTCCGACCTGGAGGAGCTCGGCCTCGTGTCGAGCCCGCACACGTCGGCCGGCCGCGTGCCGACGCCGCGCGGCTACCGGCTGTTCGTCGATACGATGCTGACGGTCGAGGCGCCGATCGACGCCGAGGCCGTCGCGCGCCAGGTGCAGAACACGCTGCAGGCGGGCGAACCGCAGCAGCGGGTGGTCGCCGCCGCCGCGAGCGTGCTGTCGAACCTGTCGCAGTTCGCGGGCGTCGTGCTGACGCCGCGCCGCAGCCACGTGTTCAAGCAGATCGAGTTCATGCGCCTGTCCGACAAGCGCATCCTGCTGATCATCGTCACGCCCGAGGGCGACGTGCAGAACCGCATGCTCGCGACGCCGCGCGACTATTCGCCGTCGCAGCTGACCGAGGCGTCCAACTACATCAACGCGCATTTCGCCGGCCTGTCGTTCGACGAGGTGCGCCGCCGCCTGCGCGACGAGATCGACCAGCTGCGCGGCGACATGACGACGCTGATGCACGCGGCCGTGACGGCCAGCACCGAGGTGCCCGACACCGAGGACACCGTGCTGATTTCCGGCGAGCGCAACCTGCTCGAAGTGGCGGATCTTTCGTCCGACATGGCGCGGCTGCGCAAGCTGTTCGACGTATTCGACCAAAAGACGGGCCTCCTGCAGTTGCTCGACGTGTCGAGCCACGCCCAGGGCGTGCAGATCTTCATCGGCGGCGAATCGACGCTCGTGCCGATCGAGGAAATGAGCGTCGTCACCGCGCCGTACGAGGTGAACGGGCAGATCGTCGGCACGCTCGGCGTGATCGGCCCGACCCGGATGGCGTACAACCGCGTGATTCCGATCGTCGACATCACCGCGCGGCTGCTGTCGCTCACGCTGAGCCAGCAGTAGCTGCGGCAGCCGACGCCGTCCCGCCATCGTGCCGAGGCGCCGTGCGCGCCGCCAGTCGGCCGAACGGCCAGCCGACCCGAGCGGGACGGCCCGCTATAATTGAGGGCCGTCCGGTCCCGTGCCCCGAGCACGTTCTTGCCCATGCGTTTCGATCTTGAGCCGCCTTCGAGCGTCGCGGCCGCCCATCGCGTCGGTGTGCTGCTGATCAATCTCGGCACGCCCGACGCGCCCACGCCGCGCGCGGTGCGGCGCTACCTGGCCGAATTCCTGTCGGATCCGCGGGTCGTCGAAATCCCGCAGGCCGTCTGGCAGGTGCTGCTGCGCACGGTGATCCTGCCGCTGCGCGGCCGTGCGTCCGCGAAGAAATACGCGGCCGTCTGGATGCCCGAGGGTTCGCCGCTGCGCGTGTATACCGAGCGCCAGACCGACAGCGTGCGGCACCTGCTCGTGTCGAACGGCTATCACGTGATGGTCGACTACGCGATGCGCTACGGCAGCCCGAACCTTGCGCACGCGCTCGCGCAGTTCAAGCGCGCGGGCGTCGAGCGCGTGCTGCTGATGCCGATGTATCCGCAATACTCGGCGTCGACCACGGCCACCGCGTTCGATGCCGCGTTCGCCGCGCTCGCGCGCATGCGCAATCAGCCGGAAGTGCGCACGGTGCGGCACTACGCCGACCATCCGGCCTATATCCACGCGCTGGCCGAGCAGGTTCGGCAGTACTGGACGCAACACGGCCGGCCCGATTTCGCGGCCGGCGACAAACTCGTGCTGAGTTTCCACGGCGTGCCGAAGCGCACGCTCGATCTCGGCGACCCGTATCACGAGCAGTGCCAGCAGACGGGCGCGTTGCTGATGGTCGCGCTCGGGCTGTCGGGCACCGAATGCCGCATCACGTTCCAGTCGCGCTTCGGCAAGGCCGAATGGCTGCAGCCGTACACCGCGCCGACGCTGCGCGAGTTCGGCGAGGCCGGCGTGCGGCGGGCCGATGTGTTCTGTCCCGGCTTCACGGCCGATTGCCTGGAGACGATCGAGGAAATCGGCATGGAAGTGCGCGACGAATTCCTCGCCGGCGGCGGCAAGACCTTCCACCGGATTCCGTGCCTGAACGGCGCGTCGGCGTGGATCGGCGCGCTCGGCGAAATCGTCGCGGAGAATCTGCAGGGCTGGCCGGTCAAGGCCGCGCAGCCCGAAACGGTAGGCTGAGATGGAACGATCCCCACGCTCGCTACGTTCGCTGCTTTCCGACGGGGCGATAAGCCGGCCGGCTACGCAGGCGCAGACCGATGCCCGGCGAATTCCCTGCTACGCCCTCCTTGGGGCGACCCGGCGGAGGCCGACATGAACTACAAGATTTCCACGGAGCCGGGCGCGAAGCTGCGCATCGACAAATGGCTGTGGGCGGCCCGGTTCTTCAAGACGCGCTCGCTCGCGACCGATGCGGTCGACAAGGGACACGTGAAGATCGGCGGCGCGGCGGTGAAGCCGGCGAAGGACGTGCGGGTGGGCGACGAGGTCGAGATTGCGATCGACGGCATCGTCTGGCACATTGCCGTGCTGGGCGTGTGCGACGTGCGCGGGCCCGCGAGCGTCGCGCAGACGCTCTACGCGGAGACGGAAGCGGGACGGGCCGCGCGGCTCGCCGAACTGGAGCGGCGCCGCACGTATCGCGAGCCGGCGGCCGAACTGCACGGCCGGCCGACGAAACGCGACCGGCGCATCATCGACAGATTCTCTGGTGGGAGCTGAACATCTGGTCGAACGTCGCCCGCGCGCTTCCGTATTCGGTCGTGCGATCGGTGACGGCTCCCGACAGGCAGATGGTGGTGGTGCCGGCGATGAGTACCAGCGCGACCACCGATATCGCAAAGGTCAGTTTCACGGTACTCCCCTCGAGAACAAGGGTGAAAACGGCGCCAGGTGGATGTCACGCGACGGTCAGCTAGGGGTAAACACGCTTTCCGACGCTTGAATGGAGTGTAGTGCAGCCGGCCTGTGTGGAGCTAGTACTTGCCGGGTAAGCGTTGTTACAGGCCGTTTCGCCCGCTCCGGCGGACTATGCGACGCCTGCACCCGGAAAACGCCCGGTTGTTTCGCGGCATTGGCGAATGCTGGCGAATGACCCTCTTGAAACCGTAGTTTTCGCCCTTATTTGCACCAGTAATGTGCGGTGCCGCCGGGTATACGTCCGGCGGTCGCCGATTTGGCTTCAACCTCTAATCGACTTTCAGCGACATGGAAAACACGCAAGAGAATCCGGCTACCCAATCGGCCGAAGACATCGGCAGCGAGAAGCAGGCGGCGCAAGGCGCCGCACCCGCCGCCGAAGCTGCCGACGCGGCGCTCGCGGAGGCTCAAGCCAAGGTCGCCGAGCTTCAGGAAAGCTTCCTGCGGGCGAAGGCCGAGACCGAGAACGTGCGCCGCCGCGCGCAGGACGACGTGTCGAAGGCGCACAAGTTCGCGATCGAAAGCTTCGCGGAACACCTGCTGCCCGTGCTGGACAGCCTGGAAGCGGCCGTCGGCGACACCTCCGGCGACATCGCGAAGGTGCGCGAAGGCGTCGAGCTGACGCTGCGCCAGCTGACGAGCGCGCTCGAGAAGGGCCGCGTCGTCGCGATCAACCCGGTCGGCGAGAAGTTCGATCCGCATCAGCACCAGGCCATTTCGATGGTGCCGGCCGAGCAGGAGCCGAACACCGTCGTCACGGTGCTGCAAAAGGGCTACATGATCGCCGACCGCGTGCTGCGCCCGGCGCTCGTCACCGTCGCGCAGCCGAAGTAAGGCAGCGGAGATGGTGCCCGCCGGCGTCGATCCGGCCGCGTTCGACGCGTTCGACATGCAGGCGCTCGACGCCGGCACGTTCGACGCGGCCATCGACGGCGCGGGCGATGCGCTGGCCGTGGTGTTCTTCTGGGGCGTCGACTGCTTCAACTGCGAGATCGCGAAGAAGGCGATGCTCGCGCAGCCCGACGCGATCCGCGCGCTGGACCTGAAGTGGTTCCATTGCAACGTGTACGAACATCATCAGCTGGGGCGCCGCTTCGGATTGCACGGCGTGCCGACGTGGTTCTTCTTCCATCGCGGCAAGCGGCTGGGCCGCGCGACGGGCTGGCATGGCCTCGCCCAGTTCCAGGCGGCCGTCGCGGCGGCACGCGCGAAGATCGTGTCGGGCGGCGATCCGTCGGGCGGCGATCCGTCGGGCGGCGATCCGTCGGGCGGCGATTCGTCGGGTGCGATCCGCTAGCCGGCGGCGATTGAAAAAATTTAATATCCGCATCGCTCGTCGGGTCTTGAAAACGGATCGGCCGGACGCATTTCGGGAACAGAGTTGAATTCTGGCGTGCGAAACCGCCCAAAACGCGGGGTTTCGTGCAGCAAACAAGCATTTCTGGAGATTAGGAAAAAATGGGAAAGATCATCGGTATTGACCTCGGCACCACGAACTCGTGCGTCGCGATCATGGAAGGCAACCAGGTCAAGGTCATCGAGAACTCGGAAGGCACGCGCACCACGCCGTCGATCATCGCGTACATGGACGACAACGAAGTGCTGGTCGGCGCGCCGGCCAAGCGTCAGTCGGTGACCAACCCGAAGAACACGCTGTTCGCGGTGAAGCGCCTGATCGGCCGCCGCTTCGAAGAGAAGGAAGTCCAGAAGGACATCGGCCTGATGCCGTACTCGATCATCAAGGCCGACAACGGCGATGCATGGGTCGAAGCGCACGGCGAAAAGCTCGCGCCGCCGCAGGTGTCGGCCGAAGTGCTGCGCAAGATGAAGAAGACGGCCGAAGACTACCTCGGCGAGCCGGTCACGGAAGCCGTGATCACGGTGCCGGCGTACTTCAACGACAGCCAGCGCCAGGCGACCAAGGACGCCGGCCGCATCGCGGGCCTCGAAGTCAAGCGGATCATCAACGAGCCGACGGCGGCCGCACTCGCGTTCGGTCTCGACAAGGTCGAGAAGGGCGACCGCAAGATCGCCGTGTATGACCTCGGCGGCGGCACGTTCGACGTGTCGATCATCGAGATCGCGGACGTCGACGGCGAAATGCAGTTCGAAGTGCTGTCGACCAACGGCGACACGTTCCTCGGCGGCGAAGACTTCGACCAGCGCATCATCGATTACATCATCGGCGAGTTCAAGAAGGAGCAGGGCGTCGACCTGTCGAAGGACGTGCTCGCGCTGCAGCGCCTGAAGGAAGCCGCCGAAAAGGCGAAGATCGAGCTGTCGTCGGGACAGCAGACCGAAATCAACCTGCCGTACATCACGGCGGACGCGTCGGGTCCGAAGCACTTGAACCTGAAGATCACCCGCGCGAAGCTGGAAGCGCTGGTGGAAGACCTCGTCGAGCGCACGATCGAACCGTGCCGCATCGCGATCAAGGACGCAGGCGTCAAGGTGTCGGACATCGACGACGTGATCCTGGTCGGCGGCCAGACGCGCATGCCGAAGGTCATGGAGAAGGTGAAGGAGTTCTTCGGCAAGGATCCGCGCCGTGACGTGAACCCGGACGAAGCCGTCGCGGTCGGCGCGGCGATCCAGGGCCAGGTGCTGTCGGGCGACCGCAAGGACGTGCTGCTGCTCGACGTGACCCCGCTGTCGCTCGGTATCGAGACGCTCGGCGGCGTGATGACGAAGATGATCAACAAGAACACCACGATCCCGACGAAGCACGCGCAAGTGTATTCGACGGCGGACGACAACCAGGGCGCCGTGACGATCAAGGTGTTCCAGGGCGAACGCGAAATGGCGGCGGGCAACAAGCTGCTCGGCGAGTTCAACCTCGAAGGCATCCCGCCGGCACCGCGCGGCGTGCCGCAGATCGAAGTGACCTTCGACATCGACGCGAACGGCATCCTGCACGTCGGCGCGAAGGACAAGGCGACCGGCAAGGAAAACAAGATCACGATCAAGGCGAACTCGGGCCTGTCCGAGGCTGAAATCGACCAGATGATCAAGGACGCGGAAGCGAACGCAGCGGAAGACCACAAGCTGCGCGAGCTGGCCGATTCGCGCAACCAGGGCGACGCGCTCGTCCACAGCACGAAGAAGGCGCTGACCGAGTACGGCGACAAGCTGGACGCGGGCGAGAAGGAAGCGATCGAAGCGGCGCTGAAGTCGCTCGAGGACGCGCTGAAGGACACGTCGGCCGACAAGGCGGCGCTCGACGCGAAGGTCGAGGAGCTCGGCAAGGTCTCGCAGAAGCTCGGCGAGAAGATGTACGCCGACATGCAGGCCCAGCAGGCGGGTGCGGCCGGCGCGGCCGGTGCGACGGAAGGCGCGGCTCATGCGGGTGGTGCGCAACAGGCTGCCGACGACGTCGTCGACGCCGAGTTCAAGGAAGTGAAGAAAGACTAAGCCGGGTTGCCATGGCACCGCACGCCGCGCGCGACACGCGCGCGGCGCGGCTGAACAGCGGTCTGTCTTTCCTTCCGGATGGCCGGATCGACTCCACGCCTGGCGGGCTTCGCGGCCCTCCGGGCACATTTGTTTTTTGGCGGGTGCTGCGCGAGCCGTCCGCGGACGGTGCAGCGCCAGACGAGTCGAGAGACTTTACTGCGGGCGAAAGGAGCCGCCGCGTGCGCGATGCGTGGCGGCACAGTGAATCGATATGGCGAAACGGGATTACTACGAGGTTCTGGGCGTCGCGAAGAATGCGAGCGACGACGAAATCAAGAAGGCATATCGCAAGCTTGCGATGAAGTACCACCCTGACCGCAATCCGGACAGCAAGGATGCGGAAGAGCATTTCAAGGAGGCGAAGGAAGCCTATGAAATGCTGTCGGATGGTCAGAAGCGGGCCGCGTACGACCAGTACGGCCACGCGGGCGTCGATCCGAACATGGGCGGTGCGGGTGCACAGGGCTTCGGCGGCTTCGCGGATGCGTTCGGCGACATCTTCGGCGACATCTTTGGCCAAGCCGCGGGCGGCGCCGCGCGCGGCGGCCGCGGCGGCCCGCAGGTGTATCGCGGTGCCGACCTGCGCTACAGCATGGAAATCACGCTCGAGCAGGCCGCGCACGGCTACGACACGCAGATTCGCGTGCCGAGTTGGGTGTCGTGCGAAGTCTGCCACGGGTCGGGCGCGAAGCCCGGCACGAAGCCGGAAACCTGCCCGACCTGTCACGGCCAAGGCACGGTGCGCATGTCGCAGGGTTTTTTCAGCATCCAGCAGACCTGCCCGAAGTGCCATGGCACGGGTACCTACATCCCCGAGCCGTGCGCGCATTGCCACGGGTCGGGCAAGGTGAAGGAAACCAAGACGCTCGAAGTGAAGATCCCGGCCGGGATCGACGACGGGATGCGGATCCGCTCGGCCGGCAACGGCGAGCCGGGCATCAACGGCGGGCCGCCGGGCGACCTGTACGTCGAGATCCACATCAAGCCGCACTCGGTGTTCGAGCGCGACGGCGACGATCTCCACTGCCAGATGCCGATCCCGTTCACGACCGCCGCACTCGGCGGCGAGATCGAGGTGCCGACGCTGGCCGGCCGTGCGTCGTTCCCGGTGCCGGAAGGCACGCAGTCGGGCAAGACGTTCCGCCTGCGCGGCAAGGGCATCAAGGGGCTGCGCTCGAGCATCGCGGGCGATCTGTACGTGCACGTGCAGGTCGAGACGCCCGTGAAGCTGACCGACACCCAGCGCGACCTGCTCAAGCAGTTCGAGAAGTCGCTGGCCGAGGGCGGCGCGCGTCACAGCCCGCAGAGCAAGAGCTGGTTCGACCGTGTGAAGAGCTTCTTCGAGTAATGGCATGACTGAAGGCAACGAGAGCGCGTCGTTCGCGCTCTTGGACGATTGCGACTCGACCGCGTCCGCGCGGTCGAGTCGTTTGTATTCGGGCTTCGTGCACGAACGCGTGTGCACGGACCCGGCGCAGCTCGACGCGATCGATGCGGCGGTTGCGCAGGATCTGTGCGACGGGCTGCATGCGGTCGTCGTCGGCGATTACGAATTCGGACGCAACCTGCAACGAGCGCAGCCGGGCCACGCCCCGCTGCGCTTTTTGCTGTATGCGCACTGTGAGCGGCTGTCGCGCGACGACGTCGACGCATGGCTCGCGCAGCAGGACGGCGGCGGCCCGCCGTCGATCGCGGGCGTCGCGCACGTCGCGAAGAGCGTGTCGCGCGATGCGTTCGACGCGGCGATCGCCGCGGTGCACGACGCGCTGCGTGCGGGCGATTCGTATCAGGTCAATTACACGTACCGGCTGAATTTCGACGTGTTCGGCACGCCGCTCGCGCTGTACCGGCGGCTGCGCGCGCGCCAGCCGGTGCGGTACGGCGCGCTGATCGCGCTGCCCGACGGCGCATGGGTCGTATCGTGCTCGCCGGAGCTGTTCGTCGAGAAGCACGGCGATGTACTGCGTGCGCGGCCGATGAAGGGCACCGCACCGCGTTCGGCCGATCCGCGCGAAGATGCGGCCGCCGCCGCGTTCCTCGCGAACGATCCGAAGAACCGCGCGGAAAACGTGATGATCGTCGACCTGCTGCGCAACGACGTGTCGCGGATCGCGCGCACGGGCAGCGTCAAGGTGCCGGCGCTGTTCTCGGTCGAGCCGTATGCGTCGGTGTGGCAGATGACGTCGACGGTCGAGGCCGGCTGGCGCGACGGCACGACGTTCGCGCAGATGCTGCGCGCGCTGTTCCCTTGCGGATCGATCACGGGCGCGCCGAAGTACAAGACGATGCAGTTGATCGACGCGATCGAGTCGACGTCGCGCGGGCTCTATACCGGCGCGATCGGCTGGCTCGATGCGCCGAAGGAAGACGCGGGCGATGCAACGCCCGACGGCGCGGCCGGTTGCGGCGATTTCTGCCTGTCGGTCGCGATTCGGACGCTGACGCTGGATGCGGACGGCGCTAGCAATGACACGGACGGCACGGCTACCGCCACCGCGGCAGCCGGCCGGCGACGCGGCACGATGGGCGTCGGCGCGGGCATCGTGCTCGACAGCGTCGCGGCCGACGAATATGCGGAGTGCCAATTGAAAGCACGATTCCTGACGGACGCCGACCCCGGCTTCCAGTTGTTCGAAACGACGGCCGCCACGCGAACGGACGGCATCCGCCATCTCGATCGCCATCTCGCGCGGCTGCAACGCAGCGCGGACGCATTCGGCTTCCGTTTCGACGCTGACGCGCTACGCCGGGAGATCGACGCACGCTGCGCGGCGCTCGACGGCGACGGCGCGTACCGGATGAAGCTCGCGCTGGCGAAGGACGGCACGATCGAGATCATCGCGGCGCCGCTCAAGCCGCTGCCGGCGGGGCCGGTCGGCGTGCTGCTGGCAGCCGAGCATGGCTTCGCGCCGACGCGCACCGACGACGCGCTGCTGCTGCACAAGACCACGCGCCGCGCCGAATACGACCGCGCGTGGCAGGCGGCGGAGGCGCTCGGCGGGTTCGACATGCTGTTCGTCAACGAGCGTGGCGAGGTGACGGAAGGCGGGCGCTCGAACGTGTTCGTGAAACTAAATGGTGTGTGGGTGACGCCACCGTTGTCGTGCGGCGTGCTGCCGGGCGTGATGCGCGGTGTGCTACTCGACGATCCGGCAGTAGGCGCCAAAGAGCGTGTGCTGACGCTCGACGATGTGCTGAACGCCGACGAGCTGATGATCTGCAATGCGTTGCGCGGGCCGATGGCAGCGCGGCTGATTCACGGCTGCGCACCGGCCTGAACGCGAATTACTTCTGCGGCGTACATTGCCAGCTTTGCACGACGGCGTGATCGGCTCGGGTAGCGGTCGTTCTCGAAAGTTGCAATGACGGTTCCGACGCGGATACTCCGGTCGCCGCCTGCTTTTTTTTCGGTCGCCAGATGGCGGTAGGGCCGACGGAAGTATAGATCGTGACCAGCGCGACGCACTCACCATCGCCTGCCAGCTTTGGCCCGACGAGTTCAGCCGCCTTTTCATACACATGAGCCATCTTTTGCCGCTCCTTCGATTGACGAAGGTTCGATGGTCGCCGCGACGAAGGCGTGTAGAAATAGGACGAGTTAGAAAGTACGCGCTGTCCGGTCATGCAGTACGAGAAACGGCGTACTGCATTGCCGGTCAGCTCAGCGAGTGTGCTGCAGCGAACGCCGGCAGTGCGCCATGGCGCTGCCGGCCCACTCAGAACGAGTGTTCCGGGCCCGGAAACGACCGATCCTTCACCGCGCCCACATAGGCTTCGACGGCCGCCTGAATGGTCGGCTGCCCGTGCATGAAATCCTTCACGAAGCGCGGCCGCTTGCCGGGAAACACGCCGAGCATGTCGTGCAGCACGAGCACCTGCCCCGAGCAGTCGGCGCCGGCGCCGATGCCGATCGTCGGGATCTTCAGCATGTGCGTGACTTCGGCCGCGACGAGCGTCGGTACCGCTTCGAGCACGACGAGCTGCGCACCGGCATCCTCGATCGCGCGCGCGTCGCGCAGCAATTGCGCGGCGCCGGCTTCGGTCTTGCCCTGCACCTTGAAGCCGCCGAACGCATGCACCGACTGCGGCGTGAGGCCGAGGTGCGCGCACACGGGCACCGAGCGTTCGACGAGGAAGCGGATCGTATCGGCGAGCCATTCGCCGCCTTCGAGCTTGACCATCTGCGCGCCCGCGCGCATCAGCTTGACCGCGTTCGCGAACGCGTCGGCCGGCGTCCCGTACGTGCCGAACGGCAGATCGGCGACGACGAGCGCGCGCGGCTGCGCCCGGGCGACACAGGCGGTGTGGTACGCGATGTCGTCGATCGACACGGGCAGCGTGGTCGAGTGGCCCTGCAGCACGTTGCCGAGCGAATCGCCGATCAGCAGCACGTCGGTGCCGGCGCGATCGAGCAGCGCGGAAAAGCTCGCGTCGTAGCACGTGAGCATCGCGATCTTCTCGCCGGCGTCGCGCATTGCCTGCAGCTTGGGGACCGTCACGGCAGGCCGGCTCGATTCCTGGAGATAGGTCATGGGAAATCCGGGTCGGTGGTGAGAAACGACAGGCGAGGACGCGTCAGCGCGTCGTCTCGCCCTTGACGAAGAATTCCTTGCGGCCGCGCATCGTCTCGATGCGCTCGACCAGCAGGGCGAGATCTTCGGGGGAATCCAGCGGGTTCAGGTGTTCGGCTGCGACCGTCAGCACCGGCGTGCGGTCGTAGTGGTAGAAGAATTCGTTGTACGCGTCGACGAGCGAGCGCAGGTACGCGTCGCTGATCTGCAGCTCCATCGGCGTCCCGCGCTTCTGGATGCGCGAGAACAGCACTTCGGGGCTGGCCTGCAGATAGACGACGAGATCGGGTGACGGCGCCTGCGGCACGTCGACGTGCGTGGCGACCGAGCGATACAGCTGCCACTCGTCTTCCGGCAGGTTCAGCCGCGCGAAGATGTCGTTCTTCTGCGGCATGAAATCGGCGATGACGGGGCGGCCCGTGTCGAGCGCACCGATCAGCTCGCGCGCCTGCTGCGCGCGCTGCAGCGCGAACGACAGCTGGACGGGCAACGCGTAGCGCGCGGTGTCGCGATAGAAGCGTTCGAGGAACGGGTTGTCCTGCGGGCGCTCGAGCAGCGTCTGCATCGACCAGCGCTCGCCGAGCAGCCGCGCGAGCGTCGTCTTGCCGACGCCGATCGGGCCTTCGATCACGAGATAGCGGTGCGGGGCGCGCAGGTCGGGCGCGGTGACGGTCAGCGGAGTCGAGTTCATCGGCAGCGGGTCTTGTCGGCGTCTTCGCCGGCAGCGAGCGCCTTTTGCATCGGGCACTGGCAGGTTTGCACCTTTTCGACGCGCTGATCCGCGACGGCGGCGAGAAAGGCGTCGGCACGGCCGCGCGCGGGGATGTCGAGCGCCGGCTCGATCTCGACGAGCGGCACGAGCGCGAACGCGCGGTCGGTGAGGCGCGGGTGCGGGACGATCAGGTCGGGTTCGTCGATCGAATCGGCGCCGAACAGCAGGATGTCGAGGTCGAGCGTGCGCGGCGCATTGCGATACGGGCGCTCGCGGCCGAAGTGATGTTCGATCTTCTGGCAGAGCGCGAGCAGCTCGCGGGCCGACAGCGTCGTGTCGAGCTTGACGACGCAGTTGTAGTAGTCGTCGCCGCCCGCTTCGAACGGCGCCGTGCGATACAGGCTCGATTTGCCGAGGATCGAGATGGTGCGCTGCTGCGCGAGGCACACCACCGCGTCCTTCAGGGTCTGGCGCGCATCGCCGAGATTCGCCCCCAGTCCGATATATGCAACCGTCATGGCATCACTTCCTACGTCGTTCGCCGGCGCGCGCGTCAGTCGTCGGAACCGCTCGCGGTATCTGGCGCCTGCTCGGCGGCACCTTCGCCCTGCTGGCGGTTTCGCGCACCGCCGCGGCGGCGCCGCTTGCGGGGCGATTTTTCCTTCGAGCCGCCCTGCGTGAGCAATGCCTCGCGAGCGGCCGCGTCGCCTTCGATGAAATCCGTCCACCACTGTCCGACTTCCGTCTCGAGCTCGCCGGATTCGCAGCGTAACAGGAGGAAATCATACCCCGCTCTAAACCTTTGGTGTTCCAGCAGCCGCATCGCGCTGCGGCCCGAGCGTTTCTCCAGGCGCAGCTGCAGGCCCCAGATCTCGCGCATGTCGGCCGAGTAGCGCTTGTGGATCGCAAGTTTCTCGGTCTGCATGTCGAGCACGTCGTCCATCGCGCGATGGAGCGCCGGCACCGGGATTTCGCCCGCCGCCGTGTATTGCTCGAAGCGCTGGCGCATGTCGTGCCACAGCAGCGTCGCGAACAGGAAGCCCGGCGACACCGGTTTGCCGGCGCGCACGCGCGCGTCGGTGTTGTTCAGCGCGAGCGTGATGAACTTCTCGCCCTGCGGCTGTTCGAGCACGACGTCGAGCAGCGGCAGCAGCCCGTGGTGCAGCCCTTCCTTGCGCAGCCGCTGCAGGCACGCGAGCGCGTGGCCCGACAGCAGCAGCTTCAGCATTTCGTCGAACAGGCGCGCGGCGGGCACGTTGTTGATCAGGTCGGCGAGCGCGTGGATCGGCGCGCGCGTATGCGGCTCGATCTCGAAATCGAGCTTCGCCGCGAAGCGCACGACGCGCAGCATCCGCACCGGATCCTCGCGAAAGCGCGTGGCCGGATCGCCGATCATCCGCAACAGGCGGGCGCGCACGTCGGCCATCCCGTCGTGATAGTCGAGCACCGTCTGCGTCGACGGGTCGTAGTACATCGCGTTGATCGTGAAGTCGCGGCGCGCGGCGTCCTCGTGCTGCTCGCCCCACACGTTGTCGCGCAGCACGCGGCCGCTCGCATCGACCGCGTGCGTGCGGCGATCGAGCTCGTCGCGCTTCAGGCGCCGCGGCGGCTCGGCCGTGGCCGCGGCCGCCTCGGGCGGTGCGTCGACCAGCGCGCGGAACGTCGAGACCTCGATCAGTTCCTGGCCGAACTGCACGTGGACGATCTGGAAGCGGCGGCCGATCAGGCGCGCGCGGCGGAACAGGCGCTGCACCTCGGTCGGCGTCGCGTCGGTCGCGACGTCGAAGTCTTTCGGCGCGATGCCGAGCAGCAGGTCGCGCACCGCGCCGCCGACGATGAACGCGCGGAAACCCGCCTGCTGCAGCGTGTCGGTCACGCGCACCGCGTTCTTCGAGATCAGCGCCGGGTTGATACCGTGCACGCTGGCCGGCACGACGGTCGGCTCATGGTTGCTGCGCGGTTTCTTCGCGCCGCCGCCGCGGGCGCCCTTCGGCGCGCGCGGGGCAGCAGGGGCCGCTTCGTCGGCCGGGGCCGCCGCGGGGGACGTTTGCTCGGTTTCGTCCTGGCCGAGCAGCTTTCGAATGAATTTTTTGATCACGACGTTCAGAAGAGATCGAGGATACGCCAGCCGCGGGTGCTTGCATGCGCACGCAGCGTGTCGTCAGGGTTGGTCGCGATCGGGTCGGTGACTTTCTCGAGCAGCGGGATGTCGTTGTGCGAGTCGCTGTAGAAGTAGCTGTGTTCGAAGTCGTCCCAGTGCTTGCCGAGCGACGCGAGCCATGCTTCGGTGCGCACGATCTTGCCTTCGCGATAGCTCGGCGTGCCGGTCGGTCGGCCCGTGTACGGCGAATCGGGATGCCCGTCGGTCGTTTCGACCTCGCACGCGATCAGCGTGTCGACGCCGAACGCGGTCGCGATCGGGCGCGTGATGAATGCGTTGGTCGCGGTCACGACGCAGCACAGGTCGCCCGCATCGAGGTGCTTGCGTACCAGTTCGAGCGCGGCGGGCGTCATCGCGGGGCGGATCACCTCGTGCATGTACTGCTCGTGCCATTCGGCGAGTTGCGCGCGCGAATACTTCGCGAGCGGCGTGAGCATCGCGCACAGGTACGCATGGATGTCGAGCTGGCCGGCCTTGTAGTCGGCGAAGAACTGGTCGTTCTGACGCGAGAAGCTTTCCGCGTCGACGATGCCGAGCTTCACCATGAAGCGACCCCATTCGTGGTCGCTATCGGTCGGGATCAGCGTGTGATCGAGGTCAAAGAG
The DNA here is from genome assembly GCF_017815075.1 of Burkholderia sp. AcTa6-5. Classification (NCBI taxonomy): domain Bacteria; kingdom Pseudomonadati; phylum Pseudomonadota; class Betaproteobacteria; order Burkholderiales; family Burkholderiaceae; genus Burkholderia; species Burkholderia sp. AcTa6-5. Next base: position 236,887 of record NZ_JAGIQE010000006.1, read on the forward strand.
TGCCAGATTAGTCATGGAAGCGCATTTTACTCGAAGCGGTTCGGGCCCGTGCCCGGTGGTGTGATGTCGTCGCCGGGACGCGCGAGCATCCGGCGCAGCAGCGGCAGCGTGACCGCGCGTTTCTGCTCGAGCGAGAAGCGGTCGAGCGCGTCGAGCAACGCCATCAGGCTCGGCATGTCGCGGCGGAAATGGGTCAGCAGGTACGCGGCGATGTCGTCGGTGAGCGCGATCCCGCGTTCCTTCGCGGCGAGCTTGAGCACCGCGATCTTGCCTGCGTCGGACGGCGGCGACAGATGGAACACGAGCCCCCACCCGAGGCGCGTGCGCAGATCCTCGCGCACGTCGAGCGCGAGCGGCGCCGCCGGGCCCGCCGCGACGAACGCGCTCGACGGATGCGCGCGCACTTCGTTGAACAGGTTGAACAGCGCGACCTGCTGCGTGTCGCTCATCCGGTCGCAGTCGTCGATCGCGTAGATGCCGATGCGCGGGTCGAACGTGAACGCGCCGAGCGGGCTCTGCGGCGTCAGGTAGCGCGCATAGCCGTACGACGCGTCGCTCACGAGCGCCTGCAGCAGATGGGTGCGGCCGCTGCCGGGCTCGCCCCAGATATAGAACGACCGGTCCGGCACAGGGCCGGCCGCGAGCGCGAGATCGAGCTTCTGCAGGCGCGAGACGAGCTCGTCGTTCTCCTCGTTCATGATGAAGTTGTCGAACGTGGCGGGCGGCGGCGTGCCGAGATCGAGCGTCAGTTGACGGGACACAGCAGTCACAATGCGGATCGGTTGAAAAAACGCGTGCCGTACGCCGGGCACGCGCGGGGGAAGGCGCCTCGGCTGGCTTCACGCGCGACCGTACGCACGGCGGCGCGGCGCGGGTTTCGGCGCGCTTCGCCCGGCGATGAAAACGGGGACGTGTCGACCAAGATGCAATCCCTGACGATTCGGTGCTGGGAATTCCGGCCAATGGGCCGGCTTCGGGTAAAATCGCATTTTACCGACCTTCTCGCATTCCCCCATGAATCCTCCGAAATCCGCTCCCGACGCTCAAGGTCTGTCCTATCGCGACGCAGGTGTCGACATCGACGCAGGCGACGCGCTCATCGACAAGATCAAGCCTTTTGCGAAGAAAACCCTGCGCGACGGCGTGCTCGGCGGCATCGGCGGGTTCGGCGCGCTGTTCGAAGTGCCGAAGAAGTACCAGGAGCCCGTGCTCGTGTCGGGCACCGACGGCGTCGGCACCAAGCTCAAGCTGGCCTTTCATCTGAACAAACACGACACCGTCGGCCAGGATCTCGTCGCGATGAGCGTGAACGACATCCTCGTGCAGGGCGCCGAGCCGCTGTTCTTCCTCGACTACTTCGCATGCGGCAAGCTCGACGTCGATACGGCCGCCACTGTCGTCAAGGGCATCGCGCACGGCTGTGAACTGTCGGGCTGCGCGCTGATCGGCGGTGAAACGGCCGAAATGCCGGGCATGTACCCGGACGGCGAATACGACCTGGCCGGCTTCGCGGTCGGCGCGGTCGAGAAGAGCAAGATCATCGACGGCAGCACGATCGCCGAAGGCGACGTGGTGCTGGGCCTCGCATCGAGCGGCATCCACTCGAACGGCTTCTCGCTCGTGCGCAAGATCATCGAGCGCGCGAATCCGGACCTGTCGGCCGATTTCCACGGCCGCTCGCTGGCCGATACGCTGATGGCGCCGACGCGCATCTACGTGAAGCCGCTGCTCGCGCTGATGCAGAAGCTGTCGGTGAAGGGCATGGCGCACATCACCGGTGGCGGCCTCGTCGAGAACATCCCGCGCGTGCTGCGCGAAGGCCTCACCGCCGAGCTCGACCAGAACGCATGGCCGTTGCCGCCGCTGTTCAAGTGGCTGCAGGAGCACGGCGGCGTCGCCGACGCGGAAATGCACCGCGTATTCAACTGCGGGATCGGGATGGCCGTGATCGTCTCGGCGGCCGATGCCGACGCAGCGATCGCCGACCTGACCGCCGCCGGCGAACAGGTGTGGAAGATCGGCACCGTGCGGGCGACCCGCGAAGGCGAGGCGCAGACGGTCGTGGTCTGACGCACCGCAGGCAGATGCAGTAGGAAAAGCCGCCCGGAGTCGATCCGGGCGGTTTTTTTCGGGCGCCGCGTGGCGGTCGGACGCGCGTCGACGCTTACGCGGACGCTCGCGGCGCGCTCGCCGGCCGCGCGCCGGCCAGCAACGGCGGCACGAACAGGTACAGCAGCGCGGCCGCGGCCCACACGAGGCCCGGCCACGTCGCACGCGTCGCCGCGTAGGTCGCGGTGACGACCAGCGGCCCCGCGACGCCGATCAGGCTCGCCACGCTCGCCAGTGTGCCCTGCAGTTCGCCCTGGCGTGCATCGTCGACCTGCCGCGCGAGCATCGCCTGCAACGCCGGCAGCGTCATGCCGCCGGCCGCGAACAGCGGCAGCAGCGCGAACGGCACCCATGTGGCGGTCGCGAACGCGATGACGGCCAGCCCGAGCGCATCGCCTGCAAGACCCAACGCGAGCGCGCGCCGCTCGCCGAGCCGCGCGATCAGTGGCCCGATCGCGAATGCCTGAGCGAGCGCGTGGCACGCGCCGTAACCGGCGAGCGACAGCCCCGCGACCGGCGTCGACCAGCCGAAATGTTCCTGGCCGTACAGGATCCACAGCGTCGCGGGCGCCTGCGACACCAGCGCGACGATCACGTAGATACCGACCAGCGGCGCGAGCGCGGGCGCACCGCTCAGCCGTCGCAGGCTCGCGAACGGATTGAGCGCGCTGGCCGTCCGGCCTTCGCGGGCCGAACGCGGCCGCGATTCCGGCAGTACGCGCCATACGAGCACGAGATTCAGCGCATTGAGCAACGCGGCCGCGACGAACGGCGCACGCAGGTGCAGCGCGCCGAGCAGCCCGCCGATCAGCGGGCCGGCGATGAAGCCGATGCCCATCATCGCGCCGAGCTGGCCGAAGCGCCGTGCGCGGTCGGGCTCGGCCGCAACGTCGGTCACGTACGCGGTCGCGACCGCGACGTTCGCGCCGCTGATGCCCGCGATCAGCCGGCCGACGTACAGCCACGCGAGTGTCGGCGCGAGCGCCATCAGCAGATAGTCGAGCGCGGCGCCCGCGAGCGATGCGAGCAGCACCGGGCGGCGGCCGAAACGGTCGCTCAGCGTGCCGAGCAGCGGCGCACACAGGAACTGCGCGAACGCGTACAGCGCGAGCAGGATGCCGTAGTGGGTGTCGGTGCTGCCCGCGGCGGCGAGCGAACGCAGCAGCCCGGGCAGGATCGGCATCACGATCCCGACGCCGATCGCGTCGAGTAGGACCGTGGCCAGGATGGCAATAAGGGACGGATTCAAGGGTATCACTCTATCGATGATAGAGTGCGAAGTATTCCACAGTTTCCCTATCGGTGATAGAGATGAAGGACACAGGCGCGCGGCTGACGCGCGACACGGTATTGCGCGCGGCGCTCGATTTGCTGAATGAGGTGGGGATCGACGGGCTGTCGACGCGGCGGCTCGCCGAACGGCTCGGCGTGCAGTCGCCGACGCTGTACTGGCATTTCAGGAACAAGGCCGAGCTGCTCGACGCGATGGCCGAGGCGATCATGCTCGAGCGTCACGGCGCGTCGCTGCCGCGGCCGGGCGACGTGTGGGATGCGTGGCTCGCGGAGAATGCGCGCAGTTTCCGCCGCGCGCTGCTGGCCTACCGCGACGGCGCGCGCCTGCACGCCGGCACGCGGCCGCGCGCGCTGCATTTCAGCTCGATCGAACGCAAGGTCGCGCTGCTGGGCGACGCGGGGTTCGCGCCGGACGAGGCGGTCGACGTGATGGTCGCGATCGGCCGCTTCGTGGTCGGATGGGTGCTGGAAGAGCAGGCGGGGCCGGGGGCAGGTGCCGATGCGCCGCTGCCGGATGCGGCCGAGTATCCGTTGTTCGCGAAAGGCTGGGCCGCGCTGCGCGAGCGCAGCGACGACGAAGCGTTCGAGCGCGGCATCGCGTGGATCGTCGACGGCGCCCGCGCGCGCCTGGCGGCGCGTCAGGCCGGCTGAGTGGTCAGCCCGGCGTGCGACCGTCCAGGACGCGTTCAAGCGCGTCGAGCGCGCGGGCCGTCGAATCCGGCGCGATGCAATCGACGACGATCCGCTCCGGCATCGCGCGCAGCCACGTGATCTGGCGCTTGCAAAGCTGACGTGTCGCGAAGATGCCCTTGTCGCGCATCGTCCGGTAGTCGGTGTCGCCGTCGAGGAATTCCCATGCTTGCCGGTAGCCGACGCAACGCATCGACGGCAGGTCGGGATGGAGATCGTCGCGGCGGCGCAGCCGTTCGACTTCGTCGATGAAGCCCGCGTCGAGCATCGCGTCGAAGCGCTGCGCGATCCGCGCGTGCAGTACCGCGCGGTCCGACGGCTCGAGCGCGACCGGCACGAAGCGGTATGCGGCGGCCGCATCGTCCGTGCGGCGCGGCGCGGCGAGCAGCGCCGACATCGGCTGCCCGCTCAACATGAAGATTTCGAGCGCACGCTGGATCCGCTGCGAATCGTTCGGCGCAAGCCGCGCGGCCGTGTCGGGATCGACCTGCGCGAGCCGCGCGTGCAGCGCGGGCCAGCCATCGCGCGCGGCGTCGGCGTCGAGTGCCGCGCGGACCTCCGGATCGGCGCCCGGCAGGTCGTTGAGCCCTTGCGTCAGCGCCTTGTAGTACAGCATCGTGCCGCCCGCGAGCAACGGCGTGCGGCCGCGCGCGACGATCTCGCCGATCAGGCGCAGCGTGTCCGCGCGGAATTCCGCAGCCGAATACGCGTCGGCCGGGCCGATGATGTCGATCAGGTGATGCGGCACGCGCGCGCGCTCGTCGCGCGACGGTTTCGCGGTACCGATATCCATGTCGCGGTAGACGAGCGCCGAATCGACGCTGACGATCTCGATCGGGCGGCGCGCGGCGAGCGCCAGCGCCGCGGCGGTCTTCCCCGAAGCGGTGGGGCCGAGCAGGCAGGCGATCGTCGTCGGACGGGAGGGCGAAGCAGCGCTCATTGCCCGCGCATGAAGAGACGGTCGAGATCGTTCAGCGTGAGCTGATACCAGGTCGGCCGGCCGTGATTGCACTGGTCCGCGCGCTCGGTCGCCTCCATCTGGCGCAGCAGCGCGTTCATTTCGTCGAGCGTCAGGCGCCGGTTCGCGCGCACCGCGTGATGGCACGCGAGCGTGCCGAGCAGTTCGTGCTGGCGCTCGGTGAGCACGCGCGAGCCGCCGAACGCGTGCAGGTCGGCGAGCACCGCGCGCGCCAGCGACTGCAGGTCGGCGTCCTTCAGCAGCGCCGGCACCGCGCGGATCGCGAGCGTCGTCGGCGACAGCACCGCGAGGTCGAAGCCGAGCGATTCGAGCGTGTCGCGTTCTTCCTCGACCGTGCCGATCTCGACCGGCGTGGCCGTCATCGAGATCGGCAGCAGCAGCGACTGCACGGCGACCGTGCGGTCGGCGAGCGCGTTCTTGAACTGCTCGTACAGGATCCGCTCGTGCGCCGCGTGCATGTCGACGATCACGAGGCCGTATGCGTTCTGTGCCAGCACGTAGATCCCGTGGATCTGGCCGAGCGCGAAGCCGAGCGGCTGGTCGTCGTGCGCGCCGGCCGCGAGCGGCGACGTGGCGAAGCCCGGCAGCGGCGCGACCGGTGTGTCGGCCGGATCGGCCGCATCGCGGGCGATGAGCGTCGTGCCGTCCGGCGTGCCCGCGCCGCTGTCCTTGCGGCCGAACAGCGCGTCGTAGAGCGCGAGCGGCTGCGCGACGGGCAGCGTGCCTTGCGTCATCCGCGCCTGACGCATCCACGTGTTGCCGGACGACGATGACGATGACGACGACGAGAAGCCGCTGCCGCCGATTCCGCCGCTGCCGCCTGTCGCGTGGCCCGGGCTTTGGCCGAGCGGCGTGTCGAGGAACGACGACGGCCCGCGCGGCGCGGGTTCGAGATGCGCGGCATGGCCGCCCGCCGTGGTTTCCGGCGACGCGCCCGCATGGCGCGCGAGCGCCCGCTGGACCGCATGGAACACGTACTGGTGGATCGAGCGCGAATCGCGGAACCGCACTTCGATCTTCGACGGATGCACGTTCACGTCGACGGCTTCGGGCGGCAGGTCGAGGAACAGCACGTACGACGGATAGCGGTCGCCGTGCAGCACGTCCTCGTAGGCCGCACGCACCGCGTGCGTCAGCAGCTTGTCGCGCACGAAGCGGCCGTTCACGAAGAAATACTGCTGGTCGGCGCGCCCGCGGCTCGCGGTCGGCAAGCCGGCGCAGCCGTACACGGCGAGCGGGCCGGCCTGCTCGTCGAGCGGCAGGTGCGCGGTCGCGAAGCTGTCGCCGAGGATCTTCGCGACGCGCTGCGCGGGCTCGGTCGCATTCCAGTGCTCGACGGCCTTGCCGTTGTGCAGCACCGAGATCGCGACGTCCGGCCGCGCGAGCGCCGCGCGGCGGATCATTTCCAGGCAGTGGCCGAATTCGGTCTGCTCGCTCTTCAGGAACTTGCGTCGCGCGGGCGTGTTGAAGTACAGCTCGCGCACCTCGATCGTCGTGCCGATCGAGCCGGCGGCGGGCGACAGCACGCCCGTCTGCGCGTCGATCTTCATCGCGTGCGCGGCATCGGCCGTCCGGCTCGTGATCGACATCTCGGCGACCGACGCGATCGACGCGAGCGCTTCGCCACGAAAACCGAGCGTCGCGACCGCCTCGAGCTCCTCGAGCGAGCGGATCTTGCTGGTCGCGTGGCGCATCAGCGCGAGCGCCAGTTCGTCCGGCGGAATCCCGCAGCCGTCGTCGGTGATCGAGATGCGCTTGACGCCGCCTTCTTCCAGCACGATGCGCAGCGTCGTTGCGCCGGCATCCATTGCGTTCTCGAGCAGTTCCTTGACGACCGACGCCGGGCGTTCGACGACCTCGCCGGCGGCGATCTGGCTGATCAGCTGGTCGGGCAGGGGCTGGATCGCGCGCAGCGGGCGCGCGGCGGGGGCGGGCGCGGCGCCCGCGGCCGTTTCGGTGATATCGGACATGGCCGAATTATAGCGAGGCCGCGAACGCATGCCGGGGCGGCCGGCCGTTACGTTTTTTCACGGAGCCTTAAGGTAGTTTCGGTATCATCACCCCGTTGCACGCGCCGCCTTGGCTGGCGGCCGCCTCGGCCATGTCTGGCCTGTTCCGGCCGTTCCGGCCCCATCGCCTTCGAGGAATCGCATTTGGATACGCTGCTTCATTTCGTCAACCTTGTCCTGCATATCGACGCTTTCCTCGGCGATTTCATCCGGCAGTACGGTGCGTGGGTCTATCTCGTGCTGTTTCTGATCGTGTTCTGCGAGACGGGCCTCGTCGTGTTCCCGTTCCTGCCCGGCGATTCGCTGCTGTTCATCGGCGGCGCGTTCGCGGCGACGGGCGAAATGAACGTCGGCGCGCTGATCGTGCTGCTGCTCGTCGCGGCGATTACCGGCAACACCGTGAACTACCTGATCGGCCGCTGGGTCGGCCCGAAGGTGTTCAATACGCATATCCCGGTGCTCGAGCGCTTCCTCGATCGCGCCGCGCTGCAGAAGACCCACTCGTTCTACGACAAGCACGGCGGCAAGACGATCGTGCTCGCGCGCTTCATTCCGGTCGTGCGCACGTTCGCGCCGTTCGTCGCGGGGGCGTCGTCGATGAGCGTCGCGCGCTTCCAGTTGTTCAACGTGATCGGCGCGCTGGTGTGGGTGCTGCTGCTCGTGCTGCTCGGTTATTTCTTCGGCAACATCCCGTTCGTCCGCCAGTACCTGAACGTGATCGTGCTGGTCGGGATCGGCGCGGCAATCGTGCCGGTCGCGCTCGGCGCGGTATGGAAGCTCGTGCGCGGGCGACGCTCGGACGGGACGCCGAAGGCGGGCGGGCGCTGACGCGGCGCGCTTCGGCGCAATGAAAAAGCGTGGCAGTTTACGGCTGCCACGCTTTTTTTCGTCCGTGCGGTTCGGCCGCTGCTTTCGTCACGCGTTGCGTTGCGAGACCGGCGTTTCGGGCGTCGGATAGCCGGCTTCGCGGAACGTGTCGAGAATCACGCGGTGGGTGTCGCAGTACACCTGCCAGTAGTTCTCCGGCTGAGTCGACGGGCGCACGAACAGCAGCGGGCCTTCCGGCGTGAACTGCAGCACGCCGACGTCCGGCGCCGGTACCTTCAGCACGTTCGGAACCAGCTGGATCTGCGTCTTCAGGCGGTTGATCGCATCGGCCGCGTCGACGCTGTGCGCGATCTTCGCGGTCAGGTCGACGCGGCGGTGCGGCGTCGCGCTGTAGTTCGCGATGTTGTCCGAGAAGATCTTGTTGTTGCCGACGATCGTCACGATGTTGTCGGCGGTGATGATCGTCGTGCCGAACAGGCCGAGCTCCTTCACGGTGCCCGTGACGCCGCCCGCGCTGATCACGTCGCCGATCTTGAACGGGCGCAGCACCTGCATGAACACGCCGGCGGCGAAATGCGCGAGCAGGCCGCCCCAGGCGGTGCCGATCGCGAGACCGAGGCCGGCGAGCAGCGCGGCGAACGAGGTCGTCTGTACGCCGAAGATCTGCAGGATCGCGAGGATCAGCAGGATCGTCAGCAGCACGCCGACGACGGAGGTCAGGTAGTCGGTGAGCGTCGGGTCGACCTTGCCGCTGCGGCGAACGACCTTGCCGAGCAGGCGGGTACCGATGCGGATCGCCCAGCGGCCGACGAACCACAACACGATCGCGGCGAGGAGGTTGAGGCCGAAGTCGAGGCCGCGGGTCATCAGGAATTGCTGGGCAGTGGCGAGATCGATCACGCGTTCTCCGAAGTCGAGGGTAAAAGGGCGGCGCATGCGCCGGAATGGGAGGCGCTTTTATAACCTGACCTGTGAAGCGCGGGCAACCGGGCTGACATTGGTTGACGTAATGAAAAGCGGGCAGGACGTGGGTGCGTGCCGCCCGTTCGAGGTCCGGCCTGTCGTGGCGCGCGCCGGTGTAGCGTCGCTCACCGCGCTGCGCGCCCGTAGGTGTCCTCGAAGCGGACGATGTCGTCTTCGCCGAGATATGCGCCCGACTGGACTTCGATCGGTTCGAGCGGAATCGTGCTGGGGTTCGTCAGCGGGTGGGTCGCGCCGAGCGGGATGTAGGTCGACTGGTTTTCGGTCAGGTCGCGCCGCGGTGGCCGACGATGGCGCGATGTTCGCGGCGATGGAGGTTCACGACGGGCAGCGGACGACGGTCGACGACGTGCATCAGCCGTTCAACGGCAATTTCTGCATGATCGCGTGCACGCATTCCCGCGGACCTGCTTCGCCCGTGCGGACATGCACGTCGGGCGATACCGGTTTTTCATAGGTCGATTCGATGCCGGTGAACTGCCGAAGCGTCCCTTGCCTTGCCCGCGCATAGAGCCCTTTGGGGTCGCGCGCTTCCGCCACATCCAGCGCAACGTCGACGAAGACTTCGAAAAACATGCCCTGCGGGAAGCGGGCGCGCGCTTTGGCGCGTGCGTCCCGAAACGGCGAGATCAGCGCAACGATGACGACGAGCCCGGCAGCCACCATCAGGCGCGCGACCTCGGCCGTCCGACGAATGTTCTCATGGCGGTCTGCGTCGCTGAATCCGAGATCCTGGTTCAATCCTTCGCGAAGCTGGTCGCCGTCCAGCAGAAAAGTCCGAAGGCCGCGCGCATCGAGCTGTTCCTTCAGAAGATTCGACAGCGTCGATTTACCGGCACCGGACACCCCGGTGAGCCATACCACGAACGCATGGTCCTGCTTCATGCTGGAAAGCACGGATTGATTGCCCGTCGACATGACAGGGCGGGAATTGGGGCGATCTTGCGTCATCTCGGATTCGATGTGCCGGTAACGGCGTCGTACATTATTGATGCGAATTCATTCGTCGCCGAATTGTAACGGCGCCTTTAAAAATTGGTAAGTTGAATATTTTGATCGGGAATAAGCGCTTGCCTTCAAGCGGCGCGATGGTGTGCGCACCGCGTCCGTCCGGTAATGATTGCCGGCCCGTTGTAATGATTCGAAATAATGTGCGTGGTCGACAGGGTTCTCGCCCGCATGTCGATTTATCGACCTGGATTCGGGGGTCGACATGAAGTCACAAGGGTATTAATTTTTTATTCGGCGAAATATCGCAATAGCCAGCACGGGCTGCTTTGTGATGCGTCTCTGTCACTTATTATCGAATTGGGGAATTATCCGAGGGCATGTTTTCCGACCTTATTTTGCCGGGCGACGATTGGCATCCCTTCCGATTGCGTCGGCAGGACCGAGCGCCGGCCCCGTTGAAAGCCGGATCGCCGCGATTGCCCTGTCGCGCTGAAGTATCGGCTACCTGAATACGCTGGATTTCGTCAGGACTGCGGCACGTCATTTGTGCCGCGGCCCGAACGGCCGCTGCTGCACATCGGCGCCGTGCGCGACGATCGCCATGCCCTCCGGCACTTCCTCCCACGCGCCGCGCAGGTCGACGAGCGGCTCCGACACGACCATGAACGCATCGTCGCCGGCTTCCGCGATGCGCGGGTTATGCGGATACAGCGCGTGCAGGTGCTTGAACGACGTGCTGTGGAAGAGCGAGCGCGATTGCCGTTCGCTCGAATAGCGCGCCGCGACGATCCGTTCGCCGTCGGTCGCGCAGATCGTCATGTTGAGCGGATCGGCGACGCGATGCCGCGCGGCGGTTTCCTCCACCACGCCGACCATCCGTTCGAGCGCCGGCAGCGGCGCCTGCTCGAGACCGTACGTCAGCGCGAGGCGGAACATCAGTTCGGAGTCGGTCGAGCCTTCGAGCGTCGGGAACAGCGCGGGATCGACCTTCATCGTCAGGTCGCGGCGCAGCTTGTGGAAGTCGCGGATCAGCCCGTTGTGCGCGAACAGCCAGCGGCCGTGGCGGAACGGATGGCAGTTGGTTTCCTGCACGGGCGTGTCGGTCGCCGCGCGAATGTGCGCGATGAACATCGGCGAGCGGATCGCACGCGCGGCCTCGCGCAGGTTGCGGTCGTTCCAGGCGGGATGCACGGAGCGATAGCGGAACGGAAGTTCGTCGGGATGCCCGTACCAGCCGATGCCGAAGCCGTCGCCGTTGGTGGTCGTCGCGCCCAGCTCCGAATGCAGGCTCTGGTCGATCAGCGAATGCTTCGCGCGGAACAGCACGGTTTCCAGATGGATCGGATTACCCGTATAAGCGAGCCAGCGGCACATGGAGCGCTCCTTCACGATGTATCGTTCGCGCATGGTAGCCGACTCCGCGACGCTTACGCGTCCACGCGAGTCGCCACATTCGTCACACATGGCAGGCCCGTACGCGCGATGCGCAATCGCCCCGCCGGCGGCCGGGCCCCACGCAGCGCAACGCAACAATGAATGGGGTGCGGCACGACGATCGTGCCGCACCGCGCCGGCTCAGTCGCCGAGCGCGTCCATCACGCGCGCCGAATAGACGAGCGCCGCGCCCGCATTCAATGCGATCGCGACACCGAGCGCTTCCGCCACTTCCTCCTTGGTCGCGCCATGCTTGGCCGCTTCGGCCGTATGCACGGCGATACAGCCGTCGCAGCGCGTCGTGACGGCCACCGCGAGCGCGATCAGCTCGCGCGTTTTCGCGTCGAGATGGCCCGTCTTGGCGCCGGCGCCGGCCAGCGCCTGATAGCCGGCCAGCGTATCGGGCGACAGCTTGGCGATGTCGCCGATACGCGTCGAGAGTTCCTTCCGGTATTCGTTCCAGTTCAGCATGATGCGTCCTTGTCGAGAAGAGTGAGGAGGGCGGCGGGCGCCGCGATCTCGGGCGATGCAACGCTATTCTGATCGCTGTCGAGGAGAGTGTGGATACGTCAGGGTGTCGATTTTCAGCGCAATCGTCTCATGGATGCATTGCATCAACCGCGGCTCGCGCTTGCGGCGAATGCGCGGCGGGGCCGTCGTGACGCGCGCCAAAGCTGCTACCATGCGCAAAACGCAGGTCAATGACAACGATTTCGAACAACAAGAAAGAGAGGGCAACGCAATGAACCAGACCACCATCCAGCAGCCGTCGTTCGCGTTCGTGGCCGCATCGTGGGCCGCGCTGATCGCCGGTTTCGCGGCCTTCCTGATCGGGCTCTGGAACGCCGGCATGCAGCTCAACGAGAAGGGTTACTACTTCACCGTGCTGGTGTTCGGCCTCTATGCGGCGATCTCGCTGCAGAAGAGCGTGCGCGACCGCGCCGAAGGCATTCCCGTCACCGGCATCTACTGCGGCCTCAGCTGGATCGCGCTGCTGCTGTCGATCGCGCTCCTGATCGTCGGTCTTTTCAACGCGACGCTGCAATTGAGCGAAAAGGGCTTTTACGCGATGTCGTTCGTGCTCGCGCTGTTCGGCTCGGTGGCCGTGCAGAAGAACACGCGCGACTTGCAGAACGCGAAGCCACGCTATACCGACGCCGATTCCGCGCCGTCGATCCAGGAGTGACGGCACGCGCAGCGGGCGCCCGCCGAGGCCGCCCGCTGCGCGACGATGTCCGCGCCGCCCGCATTCGCCGGCGTGCCGCAGGCCCGTCGTTCTTTCGTTTTGTCCATGCCGTCGCGCATGACGATGGAGATATTCCGGATGCCGAACCTGACCGACACCGCAGCGCGGACGCACGCGACCGCCCGTTCCGTAGCCGCGCGGGCCGCGCTTGTGCTGGAGACCAACAACCTGCGCGGCGGCGCGGGCCTTGCGCAGGCCGTCGGCAGCCTGAAACGCCTGGTGGCGGCGCTGTCGAAACAGACCGTGCCGCCGGCGGCCCTTGCGCAATGGATCATCACGCACGACGGCCTGCCCGCCGACGCGTGCGCGGAAATCGCCGCGCTGGCCGACCGCCCGATCGACTTCGTCGAGATCGGCGCGAGCACCGGCTACTACGATGCGAAGAACGACGGCTTCGATCGCGTCGATGCCGATCGCTGCGACATCGTCGTATTCGGCGATGCCGATTGCCGGCCGGCCGACGACTGGCTCGAGCACCTGCTCGCGCCGTTCGCGCGCGACGCGGGCGACGCGCCCGTCGCGGTGGCGGGGCGGACCAGCTACGCGCCCAACGTGCTCGGCATCGCGCTGACGTCGATCGATTTCATGTATTTCCCGAGCCCGCTGCGTGATGGCGCGACGCGCAACTTCTACGCGAACAACGTCGCGTTCCGGCGTGACGTGTTCGCGCAGTTCCGCTACGAGCCGCTCGACGGCGTCTATCGCGCGCATTGCCAGGTGATGGGGCTGCGGATGCAGGCGGCCGGCGTGGCCGTCGAATTCGCGCCGGCCGCGCATACCGAGCATCGGCTGCCGGACACGCATCGCGAGTCGCTGAAGCTGCGCTGGATGCGCGGCGAGGACAGCGTCGGGTTGACGCCGTATCTCGTGCACGCGTACCTGCCGCGTCGATGGCAGTGGCTCGGCCGCAGCGGCCCGCTCGGCCCGTTCTGCGTGATGGCGATGCGGCTCGGCTACAGCCTGCGCGCGCTCGATCGCCAGCAGTTGCCGCGACTGGGCGCCGCGCGCTATCTCGCGGCTGCCGGCGTCACGATCGCCGCGTCCGCCGTCGATACGCTCGGCGCGCTCGCGCGCGGTTTCGGGCTCACGGGACGCGCATCGACCCGGCGCGATCTCGATGCGCTGTCCTATCACCGTCATTGAAACGGCGCCGCGCCTCGCGGCCACGACACTTCGACATCCTGATTCTGTTCCGACGACGACCATGCCCTCACTCGCCACTCGCATTGCCTGTCTCGCCCTGCTTGCCGCCAGCGTCGGCGCCCATGCCGCACCGGTCGATCATGCGGGGCGCGGGATTTATCACTTCATGTCGCGAAGCGGCTGCCCGTTCGCGAATGCGGCCGCGTCGGACTGCAATCGCATCGCGCTCGATGCGCCCGACGGTCACGCGAGCATCGACACCGATGCGCATGCGATCGTCTTCTCGAGCGATGCGAACCGCCGCACGAAGGACGTGCTCGGCGACGTGCTGCTGCAAGGCACGGGCGTCGATGCCGACGGGCGGCGCGTGCCGTTGAGCGTGCACGTTCTGCTGCGTCGCGACGGCCGGAAATGGGACCGCGACGTGTACGTCCATGCGCCCGTGCACGGCTCGTTCACCGATGTGCGGATCGATCCGTATCGTGTGCGCGTGAAGGACGGCGATCGTGAGCGCGACGTGCTCACGCCGGACGAAACGCTTGCGCTGTTCGCGCATCCGTCGCTCGCCTCGCGGCTGGCGCGCCATCTCGTGAAGGTGAGTGCGACCGATCCGAAGCAACCGCTGGCGGACGACATCACGATCGCGCTCGGTGTCGGCGGCCTGACGAAGGCGGTCGCGCGCGCGAGCTTCACGTCGAACGCGCCGCACGATGCCGACGTCGATCGCGCGCTCGCGTCCGGCACGTGGTCGATTCGCTTCGACGCGCTGAGCAATCGCATTCCGGTGTGGGTCGCACAGCGCGAGCTGTTCCTGTTCGGCCTCGATGGCAGCGCACTCGTGAAGGACGTGCGCGAGCGCGGCTTTCGGAAGAACGACCGGATCGAGTTCGGCGCGCGCGACGGCAGCGGCTATCTGCGCGTGAATGGCCGCGAGGAAGCGTTCGCGGGCGCGGCAGCCTCCGCGCATGCGTTCATGCAGGAAAGCTTCGTCGGCCTGATCCTCGGCTGGCGTCGCGATCCGGCGGCTGCCGCGACGCCATCTTCATCCGCGCGGGGCGAGCCGGCATGACCGCGGCAAGCGAATTGCCGGTGTCGTCGCAGGCCGGGCACGGCGAGCGCTTCGATTGTCTCGATGCGCCCGTGCCACGCGGTACGGCGCGGATGCGCGCGTATCTCGTCGATCGCATCAAGCGGGCGGCGATCCGGCAACTGCATCGCAGCATGCATGGCGAGCGCTGGATGCTGCGCATGTACCTGATCGGCGAAGAAGCGACCGAGTGCGCGCTGCACGAGGACTGGACCGGACAGCCGCCGGACTGGCTCGCGCCGCGCATCGACCAGCATCTCGCGGACGAGCGCCGCCACGCGGCCGCATTTGCCGATGCGTTGCGCCGGCGCGGCGTCGACGTGTCGACCGGCCAGCACGAACCCGACTGGCTGAGCCGGCGCAAGATCGTGCGATGGCGGCGTCTGGCGCAGCGCTACGCGCCCCATTTCGCGCAAGGCGTACTCGTGCCCGCGTATGCGACCGGCCTGTGCGCGGAACAGATGGCAATGCGCGTGCTCGCGCGCCACTGCGCGACGATCGGCGACACGCATCCGCTGTATCCGTTGCTGTCGCGCGTGCTCGCCGACGAGACGCGCCACGTCCGGCTTTGCGCCGATACGCTGCGCCGCCTCGTCGAGCCGTCCGAGGCCGCGTCGCTCGCCGCGTTGCTGGACGAGATCCGCGCGATCGAAGCCGGTTTCGGCGTGACGGGCGCGCTGGCGATGGTCGCGGCCGGCTGGCTCCAGTCGCTTCGTCCGCGCGCATGATGCCGCGCATCGTCTATCTCGCGACCGCCGACGCGCGCGGCCATCTGATGCGCGCGCAACTGCTCGTGCATGCGTTGCGCGCGGCCGGCGCGCAGGTCGACGTGCTGACGACGTCCGACGCCGGGCAGGCATTTCTCGCCGCGTTCGGCATCGACGCGGACGTGTTGTCGCGGCACTACGCGGTGCAGTTCGACGAGCGGCAGAACATGCTGCGCGACGCGACCGATCGCAATGTCGCGCACTACGTGTTCAGGCCGACCCGCATGCTGCGCGACATCGTGCGGCTGCGTGCGATCGTTCGCGATGCGGATCTCGTGGTCAACGACTCGTTTCATCCGGCGCTGCTGTTCATGGGGGCGGTGCCGGGCTGGCGGCGTCGCGTCGTCCACGTGTATGGCGGCAGCCTGCGCCGCGCGTTGACCGCGAATTTCGATGCACGACTGCCGCGCGTGCTGGCGCGCGCTTTCGCGCGGATCGTCGACTGGCAGATCGATGCGGCGCTGGGCCGTATCGAGCACGATTTCGCGTACGGCTTCGCCGACGATGCGCCGCGCTCGCACCGGCATCGCCGGCTGCCGACGCCGGTGCCGATCGTCGCCGAACGGCCGGCGCACGAACGCGTTGCGGCGGCCGTTTATCTGAATCCGCACTTTCGCGACGTCGCGCTCGCCGATGCGTTGTCGGCCGGCATGCGCGACGCGGGGCTCGCCGCCCACCGCGTGGGCGAGGGCTACGCCGGACACGACGGCTGGACCGGCGTCGACGCCGACTGGCCGACGCGCGCCGCGCATGCGCCGTTGATCGTGTCGGCGCCCGGCATGGCCGCGTTGTCGATTGCGCGCGTGTATCGCCGTCCGATCCTGCTCGTGCAGACCGATCAGCCCGAACAGGCGAGCAACGCCGCGCGCGCGGCACGGCTGCAACTCGTGCACCGCGTGGTCACATGGCGGGGCGATGCGGCGGCATTCCGGCGCGAGGTCGGGCAGGCGTCGATCGAACTGATGCGCGATCCCGGTACGCCGGCGGGGACGCGAGCGGGCCGCGAGCATGCGCGTGCGCGTGTCGACGCGTGGACATCGCACCTCCTCGCGCTGGGTCCGCATGCGCGAGCGGCCGACGCGGCAACCCGATGCGAGGCACCAGCGCCGCGATGAATACGCGCATGTTTCAGGACGATCGCCGGCCCGATGTCCGGCAGATGCTGGCCGCGACATTCGGCCTGGTCGCGGGCCTCGCGATCTTCTTTCTGCTGGAGCGCGGCGTCACGCCGCGCTACGTGCTGGCCACGGCGATCGATGCGCGGATTCCGTTCATCGCATGGTCGTGGTTCGTCTATGTCGCGTTCTTTCCGTTCGTGATTGCGCTCGCCGCGTACGCGCGACCGTCCGCGTTCGCCGCGTTCAGGGACGCCGTGCTGATCGCGTTCGTGCTCGGCGTGGCCTGCTTCCTGATGTTTCCGGAAGCCGTGCCGCGGCCCGACATCGCCGAGATCGGCAATGCATTCGTGCGTCGGCGTCTGGCGCGCATGTGGGCGCTCGATCTTGCGGCCAACGGCTTCCCGAGCCTGCATGTCGCGGTGACGTGTCTCGCGTGCCGGATGCTGGTGGACCGGCGCCGGATCGTCGCGGCGGCGATCGGGCTGCTGATCTGCGCGTCGACGCTGACGCTCAAGCAGCATACGGTCGCGGACGTGCTGGGTGGGTTCGTGCTCGCGGCGGTCAGTGCGCTGTGGGTCGAGCGGCGTTTGCCGCGCAGGAGGCTCGCATGACGGAGGCGCACGTTCACCGCGCCGGACCGAACGCCGGGCTCGCCCGGTTCGTGCCCGATCCGGGGCTGTTTCGCGTGAGCGCGGCGCGTGTCGGCATGGCGCTGGCGGGTGACTGGCTGATGATTGCCGCCGCGTTTGCCGCTGCGATCGCGTTTGCGCATCCGCTGGCCTACGCGTGCGCGGCGATCGTGATCGCGCGCAGCCAGCTCGCGCTCGCGGTCATGATGCACGAAGGGGCGCACGGGTTGCTTGCACGGAACCGGCGCGTCAACGACGTGCTCGGGCAACTGCTCGCGGCCGGCCCGCTATGGCTGTCGCTGCGCACGTATCGGGCGGGCCATCTGAAGCACCATCGCGCGCCGATGCAAGCGGACGACCCCGTCGCGCTGCTGTTCGGCGTGCACGACTATCCGGCGACGCGCGGGCGATTGATCGTCCGCCTGCTCGCGTATGCGTGCGGCGTCGGCTACGTGACGAGCGTCGTGAAGCTCGCGCGCGGCGCGTTCGCGCATGCGTTGCCGAAGGTCGAAAAATCGCGTGCGTATGCGGCGTGGGAGATCGCGTCGATGCTGGCCGGCAACGGCGCGCTGTTCGGCGCGCTCGCGCTGGCCGGACATCCGCTGCTGTACGTCGCGTTGTGGATCGTGCCGTCCGTCACCTTGTTGCCGTTCGCCGGGCAGGTGCGCGCGATCTTCGAGCACGCGGGGTTGCCGGCCGGCGCCGATCAAAGCCGCAACGCACGCACGATCGTCCGGCGTTCATGGCAGACGTTCCTGTTCGGCCCGCATGCGATTCATTTCCATATCGAACATCATCTGTTCACGCGGATGCCGTTCCATAACTTGCCGGTCGTGCATCGGCAACTCGCGCAATTGCGGTTGCTGCCCGACGGCAATCTGTATGCCGGATATGGTGCGGTACTGCGGGACGTGAGTGCGCGGTGATCGGTCGGGCTCAGGTTGCGCGCGGCCGAGTGTGTGACGAGCATCGTCGGGAATTCTGCTCGAACGGTGCGGCGACAGACGCAAAAAAGCCTCCGCAAGGGAGGCTTTTTTACACTATCGAAGATAGTTGGTAGGGTGGGAGGGACTCGAACCCTCGACTCTCTGATTAAAAGTCAGATACTCTAACCAACTGAGTTACCACCCCACGTTCTTGAAACCTGTCGGTTCGTTGCTTCAACAACCTGGGCAACGACCTAAAGAGCAAAAGATTATAGCGACGGGTTACAGGGCTGTCAACAACCCGTCACGATAATTATTTGATGGTTTCGAGCTTGCCCTGCGCCGTCTGCGCCGCGTTCGAGCCGGCGTACTGCGACACGACCTGCTCGAACGTCTTCTTCGCGGCCGCCTTCTGGCCTTGTTCGAGCTGGTTCGTGCCGATCGCCACGAGGGCGTCGGCTGCCCGCGGGTGTTGCGGGAACTTGCTGACGATCCCTTGCCACGTCGCGGTCGAACCACGGTAGTCGCGCAGCGCGTATTGCGCGTTGCCGTACCAGTACTGCGCGGTCGGCTGATAGGGGCTCTGCGGATACTTCGCGATGAACGCGCGGAACGAAGCCGCCGCCGCCTTGAAGTTGCCGTTGCGGAACTGCTGCTGCGCCGCGCTGAGCGCATCCGTTTCACCCGGCTGCACGGTGCCTTCGACACCATCGATCGTCGCCTGCTGCGGCTCGAACTTCTTGAGCCGCGTGTCGAGATCTTGGTAGTACTCCTTCTGCTGCCGCTCGAGCGTCGTCAGCCGGTTCGTCAGATCCTCGTTCTCGCCGCGCAGCGTCGCGACCTGCTGGTTCAGCTGGTCGATACGGCCGGATTGATCGAGGATCGTACGCTGGGCGGCCGACAACTGGCTCGACAGGTTGTCGCTCTTGCTGCGCAGATCGAGCACGGCACGGCGTGCTTCGTTGTCGTCGAACATGCCGGCGTGCGCCGGCGCGGCCGACCACGCCGCGCCCGCGACGCAGAATGCTGCGGCAACGCGCAGCCAGGTTGAACGGTGCGTCATACGGCGATTCTTCCGTTACTTACTGTTGGTAGACGAGGTCGGCGCGACGGTTCTGCGCCCACGATGCTTCGTCGTGACCCGTTGCCTGCGGCTTTTCCTTGCCGAGGCTCACGGCTTCCATTTGCGAGTCGTTCACGCCGAGCAGGGCCATCGCACGGCGGACGGCTTCCGCACGCTTCTGGCCCAGCGCGAGGTTGTACTCGCTCGTGCCGCGTTCGTCGGTGTTGCCCTGGATCAGCACGTGGCGCTGCGGGTGGCTCTTCAGGTACTGCGCGTGCTGCTGCATCAGCGGCTGGTACTCGTCCTTCACCGAATAGCTGTCGAAGTCGAAGTAGATGCTGCGCTTCGCGAGCGGGCTGTTCGGGTCGTTCAGCGGATCGACGTTCACTTGCGCGACGTTGTCGGCGCTCGGCTGCGTGCCGATTGCGCCCGCGTTGTTCGCCTTGTCGTCGAGCTTCACGCCCGACTTGCACGCTGCAAGCGCGCTGATCATCATCACGGCCAGGGCCAGACGAGCTTTATTCGACATCATGGTTACTCTCCTTGTGGTCATTGCATGAAGGGCCCCCACGACGGCTCGCGAACGGAGCCGCCCTGGACGGACAGGATCTGCGGCGGCGCGCTGCCGTCGGAGGGCACTGCAGCCAGCACGTTGCGGCCACCCGACTGGGTGGCGTACAGAAGGTACTGGCCGTTTGCCGCGAAGCTCGGCGATTCGTCGCGATTGGTATTCGTGATGGCGTTCGCCGCGCCACTCTGCAGATCCTGAACGTACAGCTTGAAGCCCCCACCCGTGCGGGAGATGTAAGCGAGCAGCTTGCCGTCCGGGCTCACGCGCGGGCTCGTGTTGTAGCTGCCGGTGAAGGTCACGCGCTGCGCGGCGCCGGCGCTCTCACCCTGTGCGGGCATCCGGTAGATTTGCGGCGCACCGCCGCGGTCGCTCGTGAAGTAGATCCAGCGGCCGTCCGGCGAGTAGAACGGCTCGGTGTCGATCGAGCTGCTCTGCGTGAGACGGCGCAGGCCGCCGCCGTTCGCGTTGACCGTATAGATTTGCGTATTGCCCGTCAGCGACAGCGCGACGGCGAGCGTGTTGCTGTCCGGCGACCACGCCGGTGCGCTGTTGTTGCCCTTCTGGTCGGAGACCATGTAGCGGCGGCCGGTCGGCAGGTCGTGGATGTAGACGATCGGCTTCTTGCGCTCGAACGACACGTACGCGACCTTCGTGCCGCTCGGCGACCACGCCGGCGAGATGATCGGTTCGGTGCTCGACAGCGCGATGCGCGCGTTCTGGCCGTCCGAATCCGAAATCTGCAACTGGTAGCGGTTGCCGGTCTTGATCACGTACGACAGGCGCGTGGCGAACACGCCGCGCACGCCGAGCAGCTTCTGGTAGATGTAGTCGGCGATCTTGTGGCCGGCCGTGCGCAGCGTGGTGTCGGTGGCCGTCAGCGACAGGCCGCCGAGGCTTTGCTGCTTCACGGTGTCGTACAGGATGAAGTTGACCTTGTACTGGCCGTTCGCGTCGCGGTTCACGCTGCCGGCGACGAACGCATTCGCGCCCTTGGCCTTCCATGCGCCGAGATCGACCGATGCGGTCTCGGGCACGGGCGTGCTGCCGGCGTCGATGTTGGTGAATTTGCCGCTGCGGGCGAGGTCGGCGCGCACGATCGACGTGACCTGCTGCGGCAGGTTCGCCTCGTTCGTGAAATTCGCGGTGGCAATGGGGAACTGGGTCGACCCGACGCCGGTGATCAGCACGTTGACCTGGGCGTTAGCGGCGCTGCCCGCCGTGATCAGACACGAGGCCACGAGTGCCCTGAAACCTAGCTTTGTCATCAAACTCATGCTTCTTGCTTCCCGTATGGCTTGGATCGCTGCGCAACCGCAGAGACAGTAAAAATACCCGATTCGTTCCCGTCCGACAGCGACGCCCGGAGTGTAAGCGCATTTCGTTTCACTCCGCTGCCTTGAAGGTAATCGTAATGTCGGACGGGGTCCGACCGTTAGAATCGGGCGGCAACGGGACCGATGCGTGGATCGCATTGACCACGGCTTGATCCCACCCCGAATTCCCGCTCGAGCGGGAGACCGATGCGCTCAATACGTCACCGGACGGCGTGCACCGAATCTTGACGACGGTGGTCAGGCCTGCCCGTTCGCCGCCCCAAACGATGTTCGGCTTGACGCGGCGGCGCACCTTGTCGGCATAGCCGGGCGTCGCGGCATTGCCGCCGGAGCCCGTGCCGGTGCCGCTTTTCGCGAGGCCGTCGCCACCGCCTTCGCCGGCGCCCGACAGCCCCTGCATCTGCGCGAGGCGCGCGCTGCGCTCGCGGTCCAGCTTCGCGTTCGCCGCCGCA
Organism: Burkholderia sp. AcTa6-5; assembly: GCF_017815075.1. Lineage (NCBI taxonomy): Bacteria > Pseudomonadati > Pseudomonadota > Betaproteobacteria > Burkholderiales > Burkholderiaceae > Burkholderia > Burkholderia sp. AcTa6-5. Next base: position 258,497 of record NZ_JAGIQE010000006.1, read on the forward strand.
TTGGCCTTCGCGCGCGCCGCGGCTTCGGCCTTCGCCTTGGCCTGGGCTTCCGCCTTGGCCTTCGCGGCTGCGTCGGCTTTCGCCTTCGCCGCCTGCTGCGCTTCGAGCTGCGCCTGCTTTTGCTGCTCGAGTTTCTGCTGTTCGAGCTTCTGCTGCTCGGCGAGCTGCTGTTGCTTGAGCTTGTCGGCCTGCTTCTGTTTGTCGCGTTCCGCGGCTTTCTGGGCGGCGAGCGCGGCGGCCTGTTGCGCGGCGAGCTGCGCGCGCCGGGCTTCCTCTTCCTGCTGGGCCTTCAGTTGCTGCGCGCGGCGCTGCTGCTCGAGCTGCGCCGCGCGCGCGGCCGCTTCCTGCTGACGCTTCTTCTGCTGCAGCGCGATGTCGGCCTGCTCGTCGCGCACCGGCGGAGGGGGCGGAGCGACCTTCGCGGGCGGCGTGGGCGTGACGACGGGCCGCGGCGCGGGGACGTCGGGCACTTCGGTCCACAGCTCGGCCTCGGCGCCGGCCGGCGTACTGTTCTGCCACTGCACGCCGTGATAGAGGAACAGCGCGAGCAGCACGTGCATCAGCGCGGCGAGCGCGAACGCGCGCCACGTTCCGCGCTCCCGGGGAGGCTGGAGCGGGTAGGCGGACCTGCGCGTGGATTGCTGCCGGTTCATTGCGATTTGACGAGGAGGCCGACGCGCTTGACGCCGCGCGCCTTCAGATCGGACATCACGGTCATGACGGCATCGTACTGCACGGTCTTGTCGGCTGCGATCACGACCGGCTGGTCAGGGTGATCGGCCTGCCGGGCCGTGATGAAGCTGTCGAGCTCGGCCTTCGTCATCGTGTCTTCCTGCGTCGCGCCCGAGTCGCCCTTGTACTTGACGCTCATCGTGCGGTCGGCCTTGATGTTGACGACGACGGGCGGCGTCTGCTCCTGCGGCGCGGCATTGCCGACGGTCGGCAGGTTGATGATCGACGGCGCGACGAGCGGTGCGGTGACCATGAAGATCACGAGCAGCACCAGCATCACGTCGATGTACGGCACGACGTTGATGTCGGCCATCGCGCGGCGCGAGCGGCCGCCGCGCATGCTGGATCGAATGGGACTTCCTGCCATGGCGCGCTCCTTACTGGGCCTGACGCTGCAGGATGTTCGAGAACTCTTCGATGAAGGTCTCGAAGCGGATCGCGAGGCGGTCGATGTCGTGCGCGTAGCGGTTGTACGCGACTACCGCCGGAATCGCGGCGAACAGGCCGATCGCGGTGGCGACGAGCGCCTCGGCGATGCCCGGCGCGACGTTCGCGAGCGTGGCCTGCTGCACGTTCGCGAGGCCGCGGAACGAATTCATGATCCCCCAGACCGTGCCGAACAGACCGATGTACGGGCTGACCGAGCCGACCGACGCGAGGAACGCGAGATTGGCTTCGAGCACGTCCATTTCACGCTGGAACGACGCGCGCATCGCGCGGCGCGCACCGTCGAGCACGAGGCCCGGATCGCTGAGGCGCTTTTCCTTCGCCTTCAGGAATTCGCGCATCCCGGATTCGAAGATCCGCTCGAGCGCACCGATCGTGTGGCGGTTGTTGGCCGCGCTTTGATACAGCGCCTGCAGGTCGCCGCCCGACCAGAAATCCTTCTCGAAGCGTTCGGTCTGCGCGCGCGCGCGGCGGATCGCGAACCACTTGCGGAAGATGAAGGTCCACGACATCAGCGACAGCAGCAGCAGCAGCCCCATCACGGCCTGGGCCAGCACGCTCGCGTTGAGGACGAGGGAAATGATCGACAGGTCTTGAACAGTATTCATAGAGGTTTGAGTAACGTCCCTTCGGGAGTGCCCGGCAAGGGCGTCCGGTGTGCGTGCGGCGCGGCGCGCCGGCGAGGCCTGACGCCGAACCTTGCTTAGTATCGAATCAGAACGGCAAGTTCATAGGCTGTGTCTAAACGGCGCTCATGCGAGCTTCGTTGACAAACCAGTCTGCCCCGCGTCGATGACGGGCCCGCGTTGAAGCGCGTCGAGCACGGCCGGCGGGATGGCCGCGGGCCGGATGCCGTGACGGTCGACGCAGCCGAGGCGGATCTGCCCGGCCACGAGCAGCGTGTCGCCGCACCAGGCTTCCTGCGTGAATTCCACCGATGCGCGACCGATGCGTCCGGGGCGGCTCGTGATCGTCAGCGTGTCGTCGAGTCGCGCCGGCGCGCGGTAGTCGAGCGACGTGCTGCGCACGATGAAGATCGCATCGGTCTCGTCGGAGAGCCGACGCTGGTCGACGCCGCATGCGCGAAGCCACTCGGTGCGGGCGCGCTCGAAGAACTTCAGGTAGTTGGCATAGAAGACGATGCCGCCTGCATCGGTATCCTCGTAGTACACGCGCACCGGCCAGGTAAAGCCGGACGGCGCTTCCGGGGAGCGGGTAGGCTGAGTCATGGCGCGCATTCTACCGGAAGGCAAAGACGGGATTCGTAACCGATTCGTAACGGAATGTAGTGCGTCGTGGCACACCGCGGGCCGGCCGGAGCCGGGCCCGCGGCTGCGGGCGACGAGTCAGCCGCGATGGACCGTGAGGCCGGCCGGGGCTTGCGCGACCGGCATCATCTCGATCGTATTGATGTTGACGTGCGCCGGGCGCGTGGCGATCCAGTAGATCGTGTCGGCGATGTCTTCGGCCGTGAGCGGCTGGACGTTCTGATAGACGTTCGCCGCTTTTGCATCGTCGCCGCGGAAGCGGACGTTCGAGAATTCCGTGCCGCCGCACAGCCCCGGCTCGATGTCGGTTACGCGCAACGGCGTGCCGATCAGGTCGGTGCGCAGGTTCAGGCTGAATTGTCTGACGAAAGCCTTGGTCGCGCCGTATACATTCCCGCCCGGATACGGATAGGTGCCGGCCACCGAGCCCAGATTGAAGATATGGCCGCGACCGCGCGCGATCATGCCGGGCAGCAACGCGTGCGTGACGGTCACGAGGCCCGAGCAGTTCGTGTCGATCATGGTCTGCCACTCGTCGAGGCTCGCCTTCTGGGCCGGCTCGACGCCGAGCGCGAGGCCGGCGTTGTTGACGAGCACGTCGAGCGCGGCGAATTCGGCGGGGAGGGCGGCCGGCACGGCTTCGACGGCCGCGCGGTCGCGCACGTCGAGCTCGAACGGCAGCAGCGCGTCGCCGAGTTCGGCCGCGAGCGCGTCGAGACGATCCTTGCGGCGTGCGGTGGCGACGACGCGATGGCCGCCCTTGACGAAGGCGCGGGAGATGGCGGCGCCGAAGCCGGCGGACGCCCCTGTGACGAACACGATCATTGCTGCTCCTGGTCGGTAACGGAATAGCGGGTGGAATCCCGCAAGCCTACTGAGAATGCCGCACCGCGGCAAGACGGCGAAGCGTTCCGGCACGGGCGCGTAGAGTCCGGCCCTCATTGTTTGGAGGCCACTGCCGTGCGGTTGCCTATTCATGACGCATCCAATACACTAATGCGCTCATCACCCCTGCGTGACTGGCGATAGAACCCTTCGGGTTCAAGGTGGAGCATCCCACCGTGAAGCGCGGGGCGCCGTTTTTGCCGTTCGCCTGGGCAGCCGTTGTGCGCCGTCGCGTGCATCGCCGGTGGCTGTCTTGCCTCGCGTCATACGGATTCTTCCGCCACGTCGAGCTGGTCTCGCCAGCAGCGCACCGTACTCGGCCGCTCCGGTCAACCTGTACACACTTAACGGAAACCGTATGTTTGACAGAGCCCAAAGCACCATTGCGAACGTCGATCCCGAAATCTTTGCGGCGATCGAGCAGGAAAACCGCCGCCAGGAAGATCACATCGAACTGATCGCGTCGGAAAACTACACGAGCCCGGCCGTGATGGCCGCACAAGGCTCGCAGCTCACGAACAAGTACGCGGAAGGGTATCCGGGCAAGCGCTACTACGGCGGCTGCGAGTACGTCGACGTGGTCGAGCAGCTGGCGATCGACCGTGTGAAGCAACTGTTCGGCGCGGAAGCCGCGAACGTGCAGCCGAACTCGGGTTCGCAGGCGAACCAGGGCGTGTTCTTCGCGATGCTCAAGCCGGGCGACACGATCATGGGCATGAGCCTCGCGCATGGCGGCCACCTGACGCACGGCTCGCCGGTGAACATGTCGGGCAAGTGGTTCAACGTGGTGAGCTACGGCCTGAACGAAAACGAAGACATCGACTACGAAGCGGCCGAGCAACTCGCGCAGGAACACAAGCCGAAGCTGATCGTCGCGGGTGCGTCGGCGTTTGCGCTGAAGATCGACTTCGAGCGTCTGGCGAAGATCGCGAAGTCGGTGGGCGCGTACCTGATGGTCGACATGGCACACTACGCCGGTCTGATCGCGGCGGGCGTGTATCCGAACCCGGTGCCGCACGCGGATTTCGTGACGACGACGACGCACAAGAGCCTGCGCGGCCCGCGCGGCGGCGTGATCCTGATGAAGGCCGAGTACGAGAAGCCGATCAACTCGGCGATCTTCCCGGGGATCCAGGGCGGCCCGCTGATGCACGTGATCGCGGCGAAGGCCGTGGCGTTCAAGGAAGCGCTGTCGCCTGAGTTCAAGGAATATCAGCAGAAGGTGGTCGAGAATGCACGCGTGCTGGCCGAAACGCTGGTCAAGCGCGGGCTGCGGATCGTGTCGGGCCGCACGGAAAGCCACGTGATGCTGGTCGACCTGCGCGCGAAGCACATCACGGGCAAGGCAGCGGAAGCGGCGCTCGGCGCGGCGCACATCACGGTGAACAAGAACGCGATCCCGAACGACCCGGAAAAGCCGTTCGTGACGAGCGGCGTGCGCCTGGGTTCGCCGGCGATGACGACGCGCGGTTTCGGGCCGGCGGAAGCCGAGCAGGTGGGTAACCTGATTGCCGACGTGCTCGAGAATCCGGAAGACGCAGCGACGATCGAACGCGTGCGCGCGCAGGTCGCCGAGCTGACCAAGCGTTTCCCGGTCTATCGCTGATCGCCGATGCGCTGCCCGTTCTGCCGGCATGACGACACGCAGGTCGTGGACTCGCGCGTGTCCGAAGATGGCGCCGCGATTCGGCGGCGCCGGCGCTGCTCGGCTTGCGACAAGCGTTTCACGACGTACGAGCGGGTCGAGTTGTCCCTGCCGTTCGTCGTGAAGAAGGACGGCAGCCGCACGGAATTCGACCGTCGCAAGATCGTCGCCAGCATGCAACTCGCGCTGCGCAAGCGGCCGGTTGCCGCCGACGCGATCGACGCGGCGGTCGCCCGCATCGAGTATCAACTGCTCGCGACTGGCGAGCGCGAAGTGCGTAGCGAGAAGCTGGGCGAACTCGTGATGAACGAGTTGCGCGGCCTCGATACGATCGCCTATGTGCGCTTCGCATCGGTGTATCGCCAGTTCGAGGACGTTTCCGAATTTGCCGACGTGATCGAAGAGTTCCGTCGCGCCTCTCCCGCCAAGACCCCACGTAAGCGCTGACGCGCTGCGTTCGTTCATCGTCTGCTCCATTGGTTCGATTCGCGCCGATTGTGTCGGTTGCGATCGCATGTCGCCAGTCGGCCGTTCGGCCAATGGCGCACATCCGCACGCGCCGCTACAGTCGTCGCATCACCGTGGCGGAGGACGATTGCGATGGAACCGGGCGCTCAACCCTTTAAGAATGTGGTGCAACGGTCGGGCGGATTCACGCTCGTCGAGCTGATGGTCGCCATGTCGCTGGCAGCGGGGCTCGCGCTCTATGCGGTGCCCACGTTCGACCAGTGGCGCATGCGCGAACGCGTGGATGCCCGTTCGCGCGCGCTGCTCGGTGCGCTGTCGTTTGCGCGTGCCGAGGCAACGCGTCTCGGCGCGCGCGTCACGCTGTGCCGCGCCGGGCGCGACGGCGCCTGTCTGCGTGCCGGTGAGCAATGCGATCCGGCCGAATGGTCGTGCGACTGGATCGTCAGCGGGCAAGTCGACGGGCAGTCGCGTGTGCTGCGACGCTACCCGCGCGATGCCGAAGTGGCCGTCGCGGGCGCCGCGCATGAGCTCGCATTTGCGCCGCCGGTCGGTCAGTCGATCGGCGGCATCCGGCGTTTCGAGGTGCGTCCACGGCGCAGCGTGTCCGGCGCCGACGACGCGCGCGCGTCGCGTTGCGTGCGGATTGCGGCAGGCGGTCGCGCGCGGCTGGTCGCCGGCCGCTGCGACGCGGCGTGATCGCGATGCGCAATGCCATGCGCGGGACGTCGTTGATCGAGGCGACGCTGGCCATCGCGCTGCTCGCCACCGTGATGCTCGCAGTGGCCGGCAGCCAGCTCGCGATGACGCGTGCGCAGCGCGCGACGATCTGGCGCGAACGCGCGCTGTGGCTGGCCGATGCGCGTATCGAGCGTCTGCATGTTCCCGCGGCGGCCGGCGACGGTCTCGCGGCGCTCGTGGCCACCTCGTTGCCGGGCGGTGCGATGATGCTCGACGGCGGGCCGGGCGGTGTGCGCTACGCGATTGTCCGCTGGCTGGGCGGCGATGGACGCGCGTCGGCGCGCTGCGATGGCGCGGGAATGTCGACGCGGCCGCCGTCGTGTGTCCGCATTCCATTTCGCGAGCGGGCGGGCGATGAACGCTGATCGCCGTACGCGTGGCCATACGCTACTCGAAGTGCTGATCGCGATGACCGTCGGGCTCCTCGTGCTCGTGGCGGCCGGTGCGCTGTACCACGCGCAGCGCATTGCGCAGCGGCGCGCGGAAGACGGGTTCAGGATGCGCGACGCGGCAGCGACCGCGCTGATGCTGATCGGTCAACAGATCCAGATGGCAGGATTCCTGCCGCTCGATGCACAAGCGCCATCGTCGTTGCCGCCGGTGTTCGGGTGTTCGGCGGCGCGCGTGCGGGGTAGCGGCGCACAGGTGCGCTGCGAGCCCGTGCGCCTGTCGTCGGACGCGTTGCTGGTCCGGTATGTCGGCGATGCGGTATCGACGTGGACGACGGTGAACGGCCAGACGTCGGATTGCCTCGGGCAGGGTGTCGGCGAGCCGGGCGAAGCTGCGCCGGTGGAGAATCGCTTCGATGCGCATGTCAGCCCGTCGACGGGCGAGCCCGAACTGTATTGCGAAGGAAGCGGCCGTCCGGGCACGCCGCAGCCTGTCGCGGCGGGAATCGATCAGTTGCGCCTGCGCTATTTGCGTCGCGGCGCCACGCAGTTCGTCGACGCCGATGCGATGCGTGCGGACGACTGGCGCGAGGTCGTGGCCGTGCATGTCTGCGTGCGGGCGCGCGGCGAGCCGATGCGCGAACCGACGCCGCATATCGACTGCGACGGCCGCGCCGCCGTTGCATCGGACGGCCGCGCACGTTTGACGCTCGATCGCATCGTCGCGTTGCGGAACGTCGCGCTCGCACCCGACGCTGCGTTACATGATGCAACCCGAGCAAGCGAGGTGGCGCGATGAGCGGCGCAGCACAGTGCGTGCGGGACGACATCTCGCGATGCATCGAGAGAGGCCACGCGCCCGAGCGCACCGTCGCGAGCGGAGGCGACCCGCAGCAGGCCGCATGCGTCGGCGTTCAGGCGATGACCCCGCGCGAGCCCCATATGCGTTTCCGGCCCGCTCGCCGCGCGTGGCGTCGCGATGCAGGCCTTGCATTGCCCGCGGTGATCGCGGTCGGCGCAGCAGTCGCGGCACTGACCGGCACATGGTTCGACGCCGCATTGACGGAGTCGCGCCGCACCCGTGCGTTGTCGGATCGGCTGATCGCATTCCACGCGGCCGATGCCGCGCTGGCCGCGTGCACCGCGCGACTGTTGCGCGGCTCGGCACCGTACGTGAACGAAAGCGACTCGCATGCGGAGCCCGACGCCTGGCGGCGCATGCCGCCGCTGGCGGCTGCCGAAGCGTTCGCGCCTTTCGCCGAATGGCCGATGGCCGCACGACCGCCGCGATGCCTGATCGAAGCGTGGCGGCGCCCGTCAGCGCAGGCCGGCGACCGCGCTTACCTTGTCACCGCGCGTGGCGTCGGCGCGCACGCGTCGAGCGCCGTGTGGCTGCAACACCAGGTCGCGATACGCGACGGCCACGTCGTCGTGCTGCGCTGGCGTCGTGTCGCGGCGGTGCTTCGATGAACGGCCGCCTGCCGCTGTGCCGAGCGGCCGGCTTCACGCTGATCGAGCTGATGATCGTGCTCGCGATCGTCGCGGTGCTGGCCGGGTGGGGTATCCCGTCGTATCGCGAGCATGTCGTGCGGGTTCACCGCGCGTCGGCGATGTCCGCGCTGTACCGTGCGGCCCAATATCTTGAAACGCTGGACGGCGCGCCGCCCGCGGCGTTGCCGGACGCGCTCGCGCAGGCGCCGCCGGACGGGCATGCCGTGTATCGATTGACGCTCGGGCGGCCGGATGGCGACGACTCGCCGGTGAGCTACGAACTGGCGGCGACGCCGCTCGACACCGGGCCGATGCGCGACGATGCATGCGGCACGTTCACGCTGCGCTCGGACGGGACGAAAGGCAATGCAGGAAGCGAAGGTGTCGACGAACCGGGCGCTGTCTGCTGGGGCCTGCGCTGAGTTCGCCAGGAGGGTGCGCAGCGGCGCATGGCCGCGCGCGCGGGATGCCGACGGTCAGTCGTCGCGTGGGTCGAGCCCGCGCTCGTCGCGGGACTGCTTCCAGATCCGGTAGACCTCCCATGCGGCGAAGCCGAGCGTGCCCCACTTCAACGCGGGGCCCGTGCTCGCGCGCAGCAGCGAGCGAACGGGTTTCGCCAGCACGAGCGATGCGAGCGAACTCAGCATCGGATACTGGTTGACGAGCTGGCCGAGGCTTGCGTTCAGGTTCTTGGCCGACTGGCCGAACCTGCTGGTCGACAACCCGGGGATGAACACCTTGAGCCAGCTGAAGCGCGTGACGGCGTGGCGCATTTCGGCGGCGGCCTCCGCAAATTCGAGCCGCTCCACTTCGGATCGCAGGATCAGCAATTCCTTGCGAAGCGCGCGGTGCTGCGACGCGCTCCAGTTCGATCGCGACGAATGGGAGCGGGAGGGATTGCCCGTGATGTTCTGGCTCATGGCGCGTCGGCGAAGTAGGTGGGAGGGACGAGCGCGAGGGCGCTCACGGCTTGCCGCGGAACAGGTCGCGGTCTTTCTCGAGCTCGGCGAGCGTCGCCTCGAATACGGTCGGCGCGTCGCGCAGGCCCGAGCGCGCCTTCAGCGCGCATGCGATGCCGCCCATGGCATACAGCGCGGTGATCGCGGCGAGCGCCTGCCAGCGGTAGGTATCCCAGAACGCGATCGCGATCAACACGGTCAGGCTGATAAGCGCCATCGTCGCGAGCATCATCGCGGCGAGGCCGAGGAACAGCACGCCCATCAGGCGCTCCTTCTCCTCGGCAAGCTCGATGCCCACCAGTTCGAGGCGCGTCTGCAGAAGGCCGATCGCGGAGCCGACGAGGCGGCGCAGCGGTCCTTGACCGGACGGCTGCGAGGAGGTGTCTGTCGTCATGGATGAGAGGCTTGCGCGTGCACTAAGCAGCTAGGACCAAGCCGGCCGGCGCAGGCCGGCTGGCTTCGACGCCCGCGGGCCGCGCGACGCGGCCCGCGGGACGAAACGGCGCAGAGCGCGTTACTTGCGGTTGATCAGCAAGCCGATCAGCACGCCGACGCCGGCGGCCACGCCGATCGACGTCCACGGATGCTCGTGCACGTAGTCGTCGGTCGCGCGCGCGGCCTTCTTGCCTTTCTCGACCACCACGACCTGGACGTCGGCAGCCTTTTCCTTGGCCTGCTTCAGGCGAGACATGGCCTTCTCGCGCAGCTCGGCCGCACGGTCGCCCGTGCTGCTCGCTGCTTGCTTGAGCAGGTCTTCGGCGTCCGAGAGAACGGTTTTGATATCCGACATCAGTTTCTCCTTGTTGATTTCCGACATTGCAACTCCCTTCGTGCTGTCATGCTGCAGGTTCACATCGTAGCGAAACCCCTGCCTGCTGGCGAGCCGGGAAGACACACGGCGGCAGCGCAAGACTGCATGGTAAACGACTTGTAATCATGAACAGAGCGACAAAGGATTGAAAAGTTTCCCTTGCCGCCCACCGTCCTGCCACGACGCCGGGTAAAAATGACAAAAAAGTATGAATATCAAACGGAATATTCGTTCGCACGACCCATGGCTTCCCGTAAGCTGATGGACTGCCCCGCGCTGTCCGGCGCGCGGTTTCAACCAGCATCGTTCGAGGAGGGAACATCATGAGTCTGCGTCTTGGTGACATCGCACCGGATTTCGAGCAGGAATCGAGCCTGGGCACCATCAAGTTTCACGAGTGGCTCGGCAACAGCTGGGGCGTGCTGTTCTCCCATCCGGCCGACTACACGCCGGTGTGCACGACCGAACTCGGGCTGACCTCGAAGCTGAAGGGCGAATTCGAGAAACGCAACGTGAAGGTGATCGCGCTGTCGGTCGACGGCGTCGAATCGCACAAGGGCTGGATCAACGACATCAACGAAACGCAGTCGACGGTCGTGGGCTTCCCGATCATCGCCGACGCGGACCGCAAGGTGTCGCAGCTGTACGACATGATTCACCCGAACGCGAACGAAACGCTGACGGTGCGTTCGCTGTTCGTGATCGACCCGAACAAGAAGGTGCGGCTCACGATCACCTATCCGGCCAGCACGGGGCGCAACTTCGACGAAGTGCTGCGCGTGATCGATTCGCTGCAACTGACCGACAATTACAAGGTCGCGACGCCCGGCAACTGGAAGGATGGCGATGACGTCGTGATCGTGCCGTCGCTGCAGGATCCTGAAGAGCTGAAGAAACGCTTCCCGAAGGGCTTCAACGCGGTGCGTCCGTATCTGCGCCTGACGCCGCAGCCGAACAAGTAAGCATCGGCGGCCCGGAGCCGCGGCTCCGATGACATAAGGCCCGCCCGGCAGCGATGCCGGGCGGGCCTTTTACCTGGCGGCGCGTGCGCGGCATCGCCGCCGTCCGCGTGATGGCCGGATCGTCAGAAGAATGCCTGGATGCCCGTCTGCGCGCGGCCGAGGATCAGCGCGTGGATATCGTGCGTGCCTTCGTACGTGTTGACCACTTCGAGGTTCACGAGATGGCGCGCGACGCCGAATTCGTCGGAGATGCCGTTGCCGCCGAGCATGTCGCGCGCGAGCCGCGCGATGTCGAGCGCCTTGCCGCATGAATTGCGCTTCATGATCGACGTGATCTCGACGGCCGCCGTGCCTTCGTCCTTCATCCGGCCGAGGCGCAGCACGCCTTGCAGGCCGAGCGTGATTTCGGTCTGCATGTCGGCGAGCTTCTTCTGGATCAACTGGTTCGCGGCGAGCGGCCGGCCGAACTGCTGGCGGTCGAGCACGTACTGGCGCGCGGTGTGCCAGCAGGACTCGGCCGCGCCGAGCGCACCCCATGCGATCCCGTAGCGCGCCGAGTTCAGGCAGGTGAACGGGCCGCGCAGGCCGCTCACGTTCGGCATCAGGTTCTCTTCGGGCACGAACACCTCGTCGAGGACGATCTCGCCGGTGATCGACGCGCGCAGCCCGACCTTGCCGTGGATCGCCGGCGCCGACAGGCCCTTCCAGCCCTTCTCCAGGATGAAGCCGCGGATCGCGTCCTTGCCGTTCTCTTCCAGCTTCGCCCACACGACGAACACGTCGGCGATCGGCGAGTTGGTGATCCACATCTTCGCGCCGGACAGCGAGTAGCCGCCCGGCACCTTCTTCGCGCGCGTGACCATGCTGCCCGGATCGGAGCCATGGTTCGGCTCGGTCAGGCCGAAGCAGCCGATCCATTCGCCGGTCGCGAGCTTCGGCAGGTATTTCTGCTTCTGCGCGTCGGAGCCGAATTCGAAGATCGGCACCATCACGAGCGACGACTGCACCGACATCATCGACCGGTAGCCCGAATCGACGCGCTCGACTTCGCGCGCGATCAGCCCGTAGCTCACGTAGTTGAGGCCGGGGCCGCCGTATTCCTCGGGAATCGTCGGGCCGAGCAGGCCGACCTCGCCCATTTCGCGAAAGATGGCCGCGTCGGTGCGTTCGTGGCGGAACGCTTCGGTGACGCGCGGCGCGAGCTTGTCCTGTGCGTACGCTTGCGCGGCATCGCGGACCATCCGCTCTTCTTCGGTCAGTTGCTGGTCGAGCAGCAGCGGATCGTCCCAATGAAAAGTTGCAGCACTCATCGTCTCATCTCCTGTCGGCCCGAGTTAGCGCTTCAGCGCTTACTCGGGCCCCATGCTTTGCGGTCGGCCCGAGTTGGCGCTTCGGCGCTTGCTCCGGGCTGATACCTGAAGTTCGCTTGACTTGCGTTCCGCTGTGCGGAACAATGTTTTGCAAATCGACCTCAGTGTAGCACCGGATGACACTTTCAACCATCGACGAGACCCCCATCGACGAGCGCAAGTTCGTCGTCGCGCTCGCGCGCGGGCTCGACCTGCTGCGCGCCTTCCGGCCCGGCGAGACGATGCTGGGCAACCGCGATTTCGCGGAACGCACGGGCCTGCCGAAGGCGACGGTGAACCGGCTCGCCTATACGCTGACCGTGCTCGGCTATCTGCGCTACGACGAGACGCTCGGAAAGTATGCGCTGGACGCCGGCGTGTTGTCGCTCGGCTACGCGCTGCTGTCGGGCTCGGGGACGATCGATCTCGCGCGGCCGCACATGCAGGCGCTCGCGCGCGAAATCGGCGCGGCCGTGTCGCTCGGCTGCCGCGACGGGCTCGACATGATCTATCTGGAGACGATCCGCAGCGAGACCGCGCTGACGCTCGGGCTCGCGCCCGGCTCGCGGCTGTCGATGCTGACGAGCTCGATGGGGCGCGCATACCTGGCCGTGCAGCCGGAGGACGTGCGCCGCGCGCTCTATGCCGAACTGCATCGCGCGGCCGGCGGCACGGCCGACGCCGATGCACTCGTCGCGGCCGCGCAGCACGCGGTGGCCGAGTTCTCCGAAGGCGGATGCTGCTATTCGTTCCGCGCGTGGCATACGGACGTGAACGCGGCGGCCGTCCCATTTCGCGAGCCGCGCGAGGGGCGCTGGCTGATCCTGAGCTGCAGCGGCCCCGCATCGTCGATGGACGAGGACGTGTTTCGCATGCAGGTCGGGCCGCGACTGAAGGCGCTCGCGCAGCGGCTCGGGCAGACGGTCTGAGCAACCATCGCGCGGGTGTTGCCGTCGCGCGCCAACCGGTTTGTTCGCGGCGAGTGCGGGGAGCGGACGCGTTGCCGTCGCGTATTGCGCGACGGGCGAACCGCGCTCATCATCGTTCGCCTGCTTCCCGACGACGAGGCCTGCCATGGCGCACCCCGAACCGATGGAAGGCGGATGCGCGTGCGGCGCGATCCGCTACCGTATCGCCGACGTTCCGACCGATGCCGGCTTTTGCCACTGCCGGCTCTGCCAGCGCACGACCGGCGCGGCGGTCGTCGCATCGGCATCGGTGCCGATCGACGCATTCGAATACCTGCAGGGCGAACCGGCCGTCTACGCGTCGAGCGCATGGGGCGAGCGGCGCTTCTGCGGCCGTTGCGGCGCGCAGCTCGAATACCGGCGCGCCGACGCGCCGCGGACGGTCGAGATCAATTACGCGACGCTCGACGAGCCGTCGCGGCTGCGTCCGGCGTGGCACGTCTGGTACGGCGACCGTTTCCCGGGCATCGAGATCGACGACGATCTACCGAAGTACGACGACGGTGGTAGAGAATAGGCCGCACATCGGTGTCGAGCGCGCGCACAAGCGCGTTCGACCTTTCTGCGTGAACGAACGAACAAACAAGGAACCGGCCGCCGCGCCACGTTACGTGCTGAAACCCGATTCCCTGAGCAACACGACACCGGAGTCCGCCATCCGGCGCGCCGCTCCCGGGCGCCTTCCCCGCCGATCCCTCAGACCGTCACGACCTTCGCGAACACCGGCCCCTGCATGAACCGCACGTCGTGCTGGCGCAGCAGCTCGCACTGCGTCTCGTCGACGACGCCGTCGAAGATCAGCGGAATCCGCACGCGCTGCGCATAGGCGACGAGCGCCTTGACCATCCCGTCGCGCAATGCGATGCCCGCATCCATCTTGATGTAGTCGGGGCGCGCCATATCCGATTCGACCGCGAGGATGCGGCCGGGGTCGGGCAGCTTGTCCGCGACCTTGAAACCGTGATGCTGATAGCTGCGCGTCAGGTAGCCGAGGAACGTCTTGTGGGCGACCGCGACCGCCGGCAGCTCGATCACGATCCGCTCGGTCGGCAGCCCGAAGCGCTGCAGCACCGACGAGAAATGCTTGCCGTGGTCGTACTTCACGCTCTTGAGCAGCCGCTCGTGCACGCGCAGGAACAGCAGCCCGTGGCGCTGCGCGCCGAAGAAATTGATCGCGTGCAGCGCGCGCGACAGGCGGTCGATCGCGACCAGCGTCTGGTCGTCGACGGCCGCGTCGACCGGATCGTGCTGCGCGCCGGTGACGAGCGTGACGGCCTGAAAGCCGAGCTCGTCGCCGTAGCGCTCGATCGCGTCGGCGAACGACGTCGATTGCGGCGAGCCGGGCATCGTCACGTCGTAGATCGGCTCGTACGCGCTGGCGAGCGTGCGCTCGGGCAGGTTCGCGCACGCGGTCCCGCCTTCTGCAAGCGCGAGGTGCTCCCGCAGATACGGCAGTTGCCCGGCACGGGTGACCAGCTCGGGGATGGTAGGCGGAATCATCGGCGTGAAAAGGAAAAATGGCGGCCGAAAGGGCCGCCTCGTTGACTTGATATTAGCAGTGCGCGCCGCGCTCGGCTTGCCGTTTCACTCATATGGTTATCCCGTTCCCGAGCGCGCGATCAGGGTTTACGTTGATTTCACTATTCGTAATTGGTTTTACTATTCGTAAATCCAGGATTTGTCGCCGATCAAGAAACGCGGCACGCAGGCGCCGAGAAACGGCGCCGTTCAAGAATCAACAGGAGCAAGGAGCGAGACGTGTCGGTTGACAGGACAGGCGGGCGCACGCGCCGGCGGCAGACGGACGGGACGACGGGCGCGGCGGTGCGCGCACGGCGCGGTTGACGCGCGGATGGCGACCATGAGCATCGATTACCAGACGCTGAAATTCGAGTACCGCGCCCGCGCGCACGACGCGGCCGTCCACCCGGTGATCGTCGTCGGCGCGGGCCCGGTGGGCCTCGCGGCCGCGATCGATCTCGCTCAGCACGGCGTGCCGGTCGTGCTGCTCGACGACGACGACACGCTGTCGACCGGCTCGCGCGCGATCTGCTTCGCGAAGCGCACGCTCGAGATCTTCGACCGGCTCGGCTGCGGCGAGCGCTTCGTCGACAAGGGCGTGAGCTGGCACGTCGGCAAGGTGTTCCTGCAGGACGAGCAGCTTTACGCGTTCGACCTGCTGCCCGAGGAAGGGCATGCGCGCCCGGCGTTCATCAACCTGCAGCAGTACTACGTCGAAGGCTATCTGGCCGATCGCGCGTTCGAACTGCCGAACATCGACATCCGCTGGAAGCACAAGGTGACGGGCGTCGACCAGTCGGCCGAACACGCGGTGCTGACGATCGAGACGCCGGACGGCGTCGCGACGCTGCGCGCGCAGTACGTGATCGCGGCCGACGGCTCGCGCAGCCCGATGCGCACGATGATGGGCCTGGAAAGTCGCGGCCGCACGTTCAAGGACCGCTTCCTGATCGCCGACGTGAAGATGAGGGCGGAGTTTCCGACCGAGCGATGGTTCTGGTTCGATCCGCCGTTTCACCGCAACCAGTCGGTGCTGCTGCATCGCCAGCCGGACAACGTGTGGCGCATCGACTTCCAGCTCGGCTGGGATGCCGATCCGGTCGCCGAGAAGCAGCCGGAGCGCGTGATTCCGCGCGTGCGGGCGCTGCTCGGGCCGGATGTCGAGTTCGAGCTCGAGTGGGTGAGCGTCTACACGTTCCGCTGCCAGCGGATGGACACGTTCCGCCACGGCCGCGTGCTGTTCGCGGGCGATTCCGCGCACGGCGTGTCGCCGTTCGGCGCGCGCGGCGCGAACAGCGGCGTGCAGGATGCGGACAACCTCGCGTGGAAGCTGAAGCTGGTGCTCGACGGCCGTGCACACGATCGCCTGCTCGACACCTATGCAAGCGAGCGCGAGTTCGCGGCCGACGAGAACATCCGCAACTCGACGCGCTCGACCGACTTCATCACGCCGAAGAGCACGGTGTCGCGCGTGTTCCGCGATGCGACGCTGAAGCTTGCGCGCGACTGCGAGTTCGCGCGCAAGCTGGTGAACAGCGGGCGCCTGTCGGTGCCGGCCGTGCTCGCCGATTCGCCGCTGAACACGCCGGACCGCAACGGCGACACGTTTGCAGGCGCGATGCGGCCGGGCGCGGCGGCGGCCGATGCGCCGGTGCGCGTGCAGGGTGCGCCGGGCTGGCTGCTGCAGCATCTGTGCGGTGGCTTTACCGGCGTGCTGTTCGGCTTGCCGGGCGACGCGGCCGCGCTCGCGCAGGCCGTCGACGGCCTCGCGCTGCCGGTGCGGCCGGTCCTCGTCGTGCCGGCCGGGCACGCGCAGCCGGTGGCCGGCATCGACGTCGTGGAGGACGTCGACGGCCTCGCCGCGCGGCGCTACGACGCGCAGCCCGGCACGTTCTACCTGCTGCGTCCCGACCAGCACGTGTGCGCACGCACGCGCACGCTCGACCGTCAGGCGATCGCCGACGCACTGGCGCGCGCGACCTGCGCACGCTGAATACGATAAAGACACCGGAGACACCGTCATGCCCCCACTCGACACCCGCCCGCGCCTGGCCGACCCCGACGCGTTCTACGAAGCGCTGATCGACATGCATCGCGACCTGTCGGATGCCGACAGCCAGCTCGTCAACGCGAAGCTGATCCTGCTGCTCGCGAACCAGGTCGGCGACGCCGACGTGCTGCGCGAAGCGATGGCGCTCGCGCGCCAGGGCGTGACGCCGCCCGTGCATCCGGCCGCCGAGGTCGCGCAATGAGCGCGGCGGCCGATACGCGCGTGCTCGAAGTCGAGCGCGTGATCGACGAGACCCATCGCCCGGGCTTTCACGCGATGCTGCTCGCGCTGTGCGGGCTGTGCCTCGTGATCGACGGTTTCGATGCGCAGGCGATGGGCTACGTCGCGCCGAGCGTGATCGCCGAATGGGGCGTGCCGAAGCAGGCGCTCGGCCCCGTGTTCAGCGCGAGCCTGTTCGGGATGCTGCTCGGCGCGCTCGGGCTGTCGGTGCTGGCCGACCGGATCGGGCGGCGCCCGGTGCTGATCGGCTCGACGCTGTTCTTCGCGGTGACGATGCTCGCGACGCCGTTCGCGAGCTCGATCCCCGTGCTGATGGCGCTGCGCTTCGTCACGGGCCTCGGCCTCGGCTGCATCATGCCGAACGCGATGGCGCTGGTCGGCGAGTTCAGCCCCGCCACGCATCGCGTGAAGCGGATGATGATCGTGTCGTGCGGCTTCACGCTCGGCGCGGCGATCGGCGGCTTCATCAGCGCGGCGCTGATTCCGGCGCTCGGCTGGCGTTCGGTGTTTTTCGTCGGCGGCGCGGTGCCGCTCGTGCTGACGATCGCGATGGTCGCGCGGCTGCCCGAATCGCTGCAGTTCCTGGTGCTGAAAGGGCGCGTCGCGCAGGCGCGCGACTGGCTCGCACGGTTCGCGCCGCAAGCCGGCATCGATGCGAATACGCGGCTCGTCGTGCGTGAACGTGCGGCGAGCGGTGCGCCGGTGGCCGAGCTGTTCGGCCATGGCCGCCTGCCGGTCACGCTGCTGCTGTGGTCGATCAGCTTCATGAACCTGATCGACCTGTACTTCCTGTCGAACTGGCTGCCGACCGTGATGCGCGAAGCCGGCTATTCGCCGGGCACGGCGGTGATCGTCGGCACGGTGCTGCAGACGGGCGGCGTGATCGGCACGCTGTCGCTCGGCTGGTTCATCGAACGTTACGGCTTCGTGCGCGTGCTGTTCGCCTGCTTCGCGTGCGCGGCCGTGTCGGTGGGACTGATCGGCTCGGTCGCGCATGCGTTGCCGTGGCTGCTGGTGGTCGTGTTCGCGGGCGGCTTCTGCGTGGTCGGCGGACAGCCGGCCGTGAACGCGCTCGCGGGCCAGTATTACCCGACGTCGCTGCGCTCGACGGGCATCGGCTGGAGCCTCGGCATCGGCCGGATCGGCTCGGTGCTCGGGCCGCTCGTCGGCGGACAACTGATTGCGCTCAACTGGTCCAACGGCGCGCTGTTCCACGCGGCCGCGGTGCCGGTGCTGTGCTCGGCGCTGTTCGTGCTGGGCCTGGCCGGTGTGACGCGGCGCAACGGCGCGCTGGCGCCGAACGCCGCGATGAATTGATGGAGAAAGGAAAACGATGACGCTTGACCTGTCGAAACCGGCGACCGCCGGCTACCTGAGCGGTTTCGCGAACGAATTCGCGACCGAGGCGCTGCCCGGCGCGCTGCCGCACGGCCGCAACTCGCCGCAGCGCGCGCCGTACGGGCTGTACGCGGAGCAACTGTCGGGCACCGCGTTCACCGCGCCGCGCGGCCACAACCGCCGTTCGTGGCTGTACCGGATCCGTCCGGCCGCCGTGCACCGGCCGTTCGAGCCGTATGCGGGCACGCAGCGGCTCGTGTCGGAATTCGGCGATTCGACCGACGTGCCGCCGACGCCGCCAAACCAGCTGCGCTGGGATCCGCTGCCGATGCCGGTCGAGCCGACCGATTTCGTCGATGGCCTCGTGACGATGGCCGGCAACGGGTCGGCCGCGGCGATGAACGGCTGCGCGATCCACCTGTATGCGGCCAACCGGTCGATGCAGGACCGCTTCTTCTACAGCGCGGACGGCGAGCTGCTGATCGTGCCGCAGCAGGGGCGGCTCTTCATCGCGACCGAGTTCGGCCGGCTCGACGTCGAGCCGTTCGAGATCGCGGTGATTCCGCGCGGCGTGCGTTTTGCCGTCGCGCTGCCGGATGGCGACGCGCGCGGCTACATCTGCGAAAACTTCGGCGCGCTGCTGCGCCTCCCGGATCTCGGCCCGATCGGCTCGAACGGGCTCGCGAACCCGCGCGACTTCCTGACGCCGCAGGCCGCGTACGAGGATCGCGAAGGCGCGTTCGAGTTGATCGCGAAGCTGAACGGCCGGTTGTGGCGCGCGGACATCGGCCATTCGCCGCTCGACGTCGTCGCGTGGCACGGCAACTACGCGCCGTATAAATACGACCTGCGCCTGTTCAACACGATCGGCTCGATCAGCTTCGACCATCCCGATCCGTCGATCTTCCTCGTGCTGCAGTCACAGAGCGACACGCCGGGCGTCGACACGATCGATTTCGTGATCTTCCCGCCGCGCTGGCTCGCGGCCGAGGATACGTTCCGCCCGCCCTGGTTCCACCGCAACGTCGCGAGCGAGTTCATGGGGCTCGTGCACGGCGCGTACGACGCGAAGGCCGAGGGCTTCGTGCCGGGCGGCGCGAGCCTGCACAACTGCATGTCGGGCCACGGGCCCGATGCGGACACGTTCGAGAAGGCGTCGGCGAGCGACACGACGAAGCCGCACAAGGTCGACGCGACGATGGCGTTCATGTTCGAAACCCGCACGCTGATCCGGCCGACGCGCTACGCGCTCGACACCGCGCAGCTGCAGGCGGACTACTTCGAATGCTGGCAAGGCATCAAGAAACACTTCAATCCGGAGCAAAAGTGAGCGATACCCAAGACTGGCGCGCGACGCTCGACCCGGCTCGCAAGAGCTGGATCGGTACCGCGAACGATCCCGCCTGCGATTTCCCGATCCAGAACCTGCCGTTCGGGATCTTCAGCGATGCGAAGCAGGGCGCGCGCCGTGCGGGCGTCGCGCTCGGCGACCAGATCGTCGATCTCGCGGCGCTCGCGCGTGCGGGCCTCGTGACGCTGCCGGCCGGCGCCGATGTATTTGCCGCGCCGACGCTCAACGCGTTCATCGCGCTCGGCCGCGACGCGTGGCGCAGCGTGCGCGTGCAGCTGTCGGCGCTGTTCTCGCGCGACAACGCGACGCTGCGTGACGATGCGGCGCTGCGCGCGCAAGTGCTCGTCGCGCAGCGCGACGCGACGCTGCATCTGCCGGTCGACATCCCCGGCTACACCGATTTCTATTCGTCGAAGGAGCATGCGACCAACGTCGGCTCGATGTTCCGCGATCCGAAGAACGCGCTGCTGCCGAACTGGTCGGAGATGCCGATCGGCTACAACGGCCGCGCGTCGTCGGTGGTCGTGAGCGGCACGCCGGTGCGGCGCCCGAACGGGCAACTGAAGCTGCCCGACCAGGAGCGTCCGGTGTTCGGCGCGTGCCGCAAGCTCGACATCGAACTGGAAACGGGCTTCATCGTCGGCAAGGGCAACGCGCTCGGCGAGCCGATCGCGTGCGAGGACGCGGAAGCGCATATCTTCGGGATGGTGCTGCTGAACGACTGGAGCGCGCGCGACATTCAGCAGTGGGAATACGTGCCGCTCGGCCCGTTCAACTCGAAGGGGTTCGCGACGACGATCTCGCCGTGGATCGTCACGCTCGACGCGCTCGAACCGTTCCGCGTCGCGCAGCCGGAGCAGTCGCCGCAGCCGCTCGCGTATTTGCGGCATGCGGGCAAGCATGCGTTCGATATCGCGCTGGAAGTGACGCTGCGGGCGGAGGGCGCGGCCGACGCGACGTCGATCTGCCGCACGAACTTCAGGCACATGTACTGGACGATGGCGCAGCAGCTTGCGCATCACACGGTCGCCGGCTGCAACACGCGCGTGGGTGACCTGATGGGTTCGGGCACGATCAGCGGGCCGACCAAGGACTCGTTCGGCAGCCTGCTCGAACTGACGTGGAACGGCAAGGAGCCGGTCGCGCTGAACGGCGGCGGCAGCCGCACGTTCATCGAGGACGGCGATGAGCTTACGCTCGCCGGCTGGTGCCAGGGCGACGGCTATCGCGTCGGCTTCGGCGCGTGTGTAGGCAGGATTTTGCCGGCGCGCGGCGCGTGACGGATCGCAGCGCCGGACGTTACGTGTAGGCTACGCGTCGTCCGGAAGGACAGGGCGGCCCGCGTTGCGCGGGCCGTTTTTCGTTGACCGCGGGACGGGCACGAGCGGGCCGAGGCGTATCGGTGCATGGTGCTGCGCGCCAACGCCAACGCCAACGCCAACGCCAACGCCAACGCCAACGCCAACGCCAACGCCAATTTGCATCAGACCGCGCGCTGCACCGCTGCGCGTCCCTCCCACAACGCTGCCGCGACGAACGCGGCCACGCACGCGACCAGCACGCCGACCAGCGCGTTGCTGCCCAGTTGCTCCATCAACGCGCCGGCCACCAGCGGGCCGCCGAAGCTCGCGGCGCTCCACGACGCCGACACGAGCGAGCTCGCGGTGACGAGCGCCGCCCCGCGGAAACGCTCGCCGCACGCGACGAGCGACAGCGTGTAGATGCTGCCGGCCGCCGCGCCGAGCACGAACAGCAGCGGCCAGCACAGCCACGGATTCGCGATCACGAACGGCAGTAGCGGCAGGCCGGCCAGCACGATCCAGCCCGCGCCGAGGTGCACGCGTTCGCGGCCGAGCTTGTCCGCGAGCCAGCCGATCGGGAACTGCATCGCGGTATCGCCGAACAGCATGATCGACGCGAGCAGCACGGCGGTCGCGCTCGCGACGCCGTGATCCATCGCATAGAGCGGCAGCAGCGACAGCGCGAGCGTGTCGAACAGCGCGAAGAAGCCGGTGCCGATGATCAGCGCGGGCATGCGCGGCAGCACGTCGAGCCAGCGGCCGTGCGCTTCGTGATGCGCGTCGTCGCCGGCGAGCGGCGCACGGCGGATCGTCGCGAGCGTCGGCAGCGCAAGCAGGAACAGCGCGCCGCACAGCGCGAAGCGGAGGCTCGTCGCGCCGGCGATCTGGCTGACGAGCACGGGGCCGGCCATCTGGAACAGCGTGAAATTGGTCGCGTAGATCGCGACCACGCGGCCGCGCGTCGAATCGTCGGCGAGCTGGTTGACCCACGCTTCGCCGATCGTGAACAGCAGCATCAGCGCGGCGCCGCACAGCACGCGCAGCACGCCCCACAGGATCAGGTTCGACGTGAACTGCATCAGCGCGGTGGCGGCCGCGAGCAGCACGACCGACACGACGATCGCGCGGCGCGCACCGATGTGCCGCGCGAGCGCGGTGACGAACGGGACGACCGCGAGGCCGCCGAGGGCCTGCGCGGCGGTCAGCATGCCGACGACGTGGGTGCCGTGCCCGGCTTCGGTCAGTGCAAGTGCGGTGAGCGGCAGCGTGGCGCCGGTGCCGAGGCCGACGACCGCGACGCTCAGGATCAGCGCGAGGAAATCGCGATTGAGAATGGCTTTCATCGGCCGCGATGCTACACCGCGACCGGTGAAAGGTCCATGAAGGCCGTCAGGTTCGGATGGCGTTGTGTCCGCAACGATCTCGGCAGGGTTGCGTCACACGTATTCGGTCGGCACGACCACCGGCCGGCGTTCGAGCGACGCCGACCACAGCGTGAGCGCGAGCGCCGCGACGGCCATCGCGACGCCGACCCACGGCAGGCTCACGAGCGACACGCCGGAGCCGATCGCCATCCCGCCGAGCCATGCGCCGGTCGCGTTGCCGAGGTTGAACGCGCCCTGGTTCAGCGTCGACGCGAGGTTCGGCGCGTCGCTCGCGCGATCGACGATCATGATCTGCAGCGGCGGCACGATCGCGAACGCGAGGATGCCCCACACGAAAACCGTCGCGAGCGCGGCGAACGGCAGATGCATCGTGCCGGCGAACAGCGCGAGGACGATGCCGATCAGCGCGAGCGTCGCGATCAGCGACGGCATCCGGCGCCAGTCGGCGAGCTTGCCGCCGAGCGTGCCGCCGACCGTCAGGCCGAGTCCGAACAGCAGCAGCACGTAGGTGACCTGATGCGGCGAGAAGCCGGTCACGTCCTCGAGGATCGGCGCGATGTACGTGAACACGCTGAACAGGCTCGCGGACGCGAGCACGCTGATGCCGAGCACCATCAGCACCTGCGGGTGCTTCAGCACGCTGAATTCGCGCGTGATGCTGGTGTCGGGCATCGCGAGGTTTTTCGGCAGGCACACCGCGAGCGCGGCGGCCGCGGCAATGCCGATGCCGGTGACGGCCCAGAACGTCGCGCGCCAGCCGAACGCCTGGCCGAGCGCGGTGCCGAGCGGCACGCCGAGCACGTTCGCGAGCGTGAGGCCGGTGAACATCAGCGCGATCGCCTGCGCGCGGCGGTTCGGCGCGACGAGGTTGCTCGCGACCACCGAACCGATGCCGAAGAACGCCCCGTGGCAAAACGCGGTGACGATGCGCGCGGCCATCAGCACCGCGTAGCCGGGCGCGATCGCGCAGAACAGGTTGCCGGCGATGAACAGCCCGATCAGCCCCATCAGCGCACGCTTGCGCGGCATCTTCGCGGTGACGATCGCGAGGATCGGCGCGCCGATCGTCACGCCGAGCGCGTAGCCCGACACGAGCATCCCGGCGGCCGGGATCGACACGCCGAGGTCGCGCGCGACATTGGGCAGCAGCCCCATGATCACGAATTCGGTGGTACCGATTCCAAATGCGGCGACGGCAAGGGCGAAAAGAGGCAGGGGCATCGCGGTAGGCTCGGGAAAGGATGCCGCTCGAGCCGGGCGCGGGATGCGCGGGACGGGCGGTCGATGAGGCGAGAGTCAGCCGCGATTCTACTTCAGTGAAAACCCTGATGCTGGGGGCCAAAATGGGTGTTGCCGGCGTGCGACGGGGCGGCGCGCAGGGTGCTCACAGTGTGGGATCGACGGCGATTCAGCAGCGAGGCGACGGCTGCGGCCGAATGTGGATCAGGCGATGCGTTCGGGCGACCCGTCGGCCATCGCATCCGATGGTTTTTTCTTTTCAGTCTCGACTGGCGCCGCCGCCGATCCGGCCCCGTCGATCGCCGCCGGCTCGTCCCAGCCGTTCTCGAACAGGCATGCTTCGATCGGCATCCGCGCGGCCCAGCGTTCTTCTTCGAGCATCGGCTTCGCGTAGAACGCGTCGACGTGCCCGACGCAGAGCACGGCGATCGGCTTCGCGCCGTCGGGCATCCGCAGCAGCGTGCGCAGCGCATCGACGTCGAACAACGACACCCAGCCCATCCCGAGCCCTTCGGCGCGCGCCGCGAGCCACATGTTCTGGATCGCGCACGCGGCGGAGGCCAGATCCATCTCCGGCAGCGTGCGGCGGCCGAACACGTGGCGTTCGCGGCCGTCGGCGAGCGCGACGACCAGCAACTCGCCGCATTCGCGCACACCTTCGACCTTCAGCCGCATGAATTCGTCCTGGCGCTCGCCGAGTGCGTCGGCGGTCGCGCGGCGCTCGGCGTCGACCAGCGCATGAATGGCGGTGCGCAACGCGGGATCGGTGATGCGGATGAAGCGCCACGGCTGCATGAAGCCCACGCTCGGCGCGTGGTGCGCCGCGCGCAGCAGCCGCGCGAGCACGGCCGGATCGACGGGCGCCGGCGTGAAGTGACGCATGTCGCGCCGTTCGAAGATGGCGCGGTAGACAGCGGCGAGGTCGGAGTCGTCGAAACGCATGAGCGGACAAGGCAGGGAAGGACGTCGGCGCAACGATAGCAGACCGCGCGCTCGAAACGTTACTTCAACCGAAACAATGCGCTGAATTGTGGACGAAGGTGAGTGCGCTTCGCGGCGCGAGGCGTAAGCAAACGATTGCGAATGCGCCGCAAGCCCTCAAATGGGCGGTTTTTCAGCGATTTGCAATTACGACGTTCTGCGGCGTCCGCGCATGCCACGCCTCGATGTTCAGCAGCGTCGTGTGCGCGATCTCGGCCAGCGCCTCGCGCGTGAAGAACGCCTGGTGCGACGTGACGATCACGTTCGGGAACGTCAGCAGGCGCGCGAGCACGTCGTCCTGCAGCGGCAGGTCCGAGTGATCCTCGAAGAACAGCCCGCTTTCCTCCTCGTACACGTCCAGCCCGAGATGGCCGAGCTGGCCGCTCTTGAGCGCGTCGACCAGCGCCTGCGCATCGACGAGGCCGCCGCGCCCCGTGTTGATCAGCATCGCGCCGTGCTTCATCCGCGCGAGCGTGCGTTCGTTGATCAGGTGGTGCGTCGACGGCAGCAGCGGGCAATGCAGGCTGACGATGTCGGCGTGATGCAGCAGCTCGTCGAGTTCGACGTAGCGCGCGCCGAACGCGATCAGCTCGTCGTCGTACGGCGGCACCGAGTGCGCGAGCACGTGCATCCCGAAGCCCATCATGATCTTCGCGAACACGCTGCCGATGATGCCGGTGCCGATCACGCCGACGGTCTTGCCGTGGAGATCGAAGCCGAGCAGGCCGTTCAGCGAGAAATCGCCTTCGCGCGTGCGGGCGACCGCGCGCGGCAGGCGGCGGTTGAGCGCGAGGATCAGCGCGACCGCGTGCTCGGCCACCGCGTGCGGCGAATACGCGGGCACGCGCACGACCGTGATGCCGAGCCGTTCGGCGGCGGCGAGGTCGACGTGGTTGAAGCCCGCCGAGCGCAGCGCGATCAGCCGCGTGCCGCCGTCGGCGAGCCGTTCGAGCACGGCCGCGTCGACGGTGTCGTTGACGAACGGGCAGACGACGTCATAGCCGTGCGCGAGGATCGCCGTTTCCGCGTCGAGGTGCGACGGCTGGAAGTGCAGCCGATAGCCGAACTGCCGGTTGGCGGCGGTGAACGAATCGTCGTCGTACTGCCGGCTGCTGAACAGGATCACGCGCACGCTGCACCTCCGATGGCTGACGCGCGCAGTTTACTGCAGGCCCGTGACGATGTCGGAGCGTTCGGGGCCGCGCACCGGCCGCAGGAAGTCGTAGTCCGTCTGCCCGCGGGCGGCCGGCGCGCCGAAGTGCTCGAGCGCGTGCTCGACGAAGCTGCGCGTCCGGGCCGGCACGTACTGGCGGTTCGGATAGACGAGCGACAACTGCGCGTCGGGATCGTCGATCCGGTAGCCGGCCATCAGCCGCACGAGCGTGCCGTGGTTGAGCGCGTCGGCCACGCACGGCTCGGGCAGCACCGCGATGCCGGCGCCGGCCACGGCCGCCGCCTGCACGAGCGCGAGCTGATTGACCGTGCAGGCCGGGCGCACCGTGACCGTATGGGCGACGCCGTCGTGACCGACGAGTTGCCACGTCGGCGCGTGCTGGTGCGCCGCGAGCGTGACCCAGTCGTGGCCCGGCAGGTCGTCGGGCACGCGCGGCTCGCCGCGGCGGTCGAGATACGCGGGCGCCGCGCACGCGACGAACGGGTTCGGCGCGAGCGCATGGCCGATCAGCGACGGGTTGCCGTCGAGCCGGGTGCCCGTGACGATGCCGACGTCGTAGCCCGAATCGAGCACGTCGAGCGGCCCTTCGGCGACGGTCAGCTGCACGCGCAGCTCCGGGTAGCGGTGCCGGAAGCTGCTGACGAGCGGCGTCAGCGCGAGCGGCGACAGCAGCCCCGACGCGACGACGCGCAGCGTGCCGGCCGGTTCGCGCACGGCATGCGCGACGGACGATTCGAGGTGGTCGAATTCCTCGAGCAACGCACGGCAACCGTCGAGGTAGCGCACGCCGGCCTCGGTAAGCGACAGGTTGCGCGTGGTGCGATGGATCAGCCGTGTGTTCAGGTGGCCCTCGAGCATCGCGATCGAACGCGTGACGAGCGCATTGGACACGCCGAGATGGTGCGCCGCGCGCCGGAAGCTTTGCTGCTCGGCGACGCAGACGAATACACGCATGGTCTGAATCTGGTTCATGGCTTGCGTATTTCTGGCCCGGTTGATTGATTTTGGTTGTGATTTATCGCCGCGCAACGTCGAAAGCGCATCGCGCGGCCCCAGCTCTCCCTCGTCTCGAAAATAGAATTTTCGATTCCGCAGATGATTGTTCAATAAAGAACAGATATCCGTCAACCTGAGAAAACGGGCGGCTTGCGTAAAATCGAAATCGCGAGTACCTGTTTAACGCTGCAATGCAGCAAGCGCGGGGCGGCAAAACCGGCATGGTATTGGAGTATGCGCGGTTTCTTGAAAAATATCGTTTTTAATCAGCATGTTGGGAGAAATTTTTGCGGCCCGTGACGCAGCGCTTTCGGCGTCGTTCCCCAATAAATGCTGCAATAGTGGATGTTTTTTCCACGTTCGGATTTTGTGTATCGCATTCGTTCCGCGATTTGTATCAGGTGGTCGGTCCATTTCGTTCCACCCGCGAATGAGGCTGAACTGCCGTTTTCGACGAATCATCTCGATATTGGCGGAGAAAATCGTGCGTTCGGAACCCCGAGTGGAACCGTTTCGCGACCGGCGGGCAATCCCTTTTCAATCCGGCCAGCCATCGCGGGCGCGGTATGCGGCCGGCTGGCCCGGTCCGGCGACCGGGCCACCGTCGCGCTGTCCGGACGTGCGCGCCTCTTGCGCGAGGCGGCGGAACACGGAATGATCGATGAGTTGGCCGCGCCGTGCTACGGGCGCCGTGCTACGGGCGTCCGGGCACTTCCTTTCCTCATCCTTTTCCAGCCATGTCCATCGATTATTCGCCGATTCCCTGTCCCGTCGTCGTGCCGCTCGACGCGATCCTGCCCGAAGAACCGCTGCTGATGATGGGAGCCGGCCCGGTGCCGATCCCGGCCGCGGTGGCCAAGGCGAACACGATCGTGATCAACCACCTCGGCGCGACGATGGCGAAGATCATCGAGCAGGTGAAGGAGATGGCGCGCTACGTGTTCCAGACCCGCACGAAGTGGGTGCTCGGCGTCGCGGGCCCGGGCTCGGCCGCGATGGAAATGGCGATCTCGAACCTCGCCTGGCGCGGCACGCGCGTGCTGTCGATCCGCAACGGCTTCTTCAGCGCGCGGATGGCCGAGATGGCCACGCGCGTCGGCGCCGACGTCGCGACGCTCGAAGTGGCCGACCGCGCGGTCGCGAGCCTCGACGAGATCGCCGACGCGATCGCCCGCGAGCAGCCCGAAATCGTCACGATCGTGCAGGGCGAGACGTCGAACACCGTCTGGAACCGAGACCTGCGCGACATCGCCGCGCTCGCGAAGGCGGCCGGCGCGCTGGTGGTCGTCGACGCGGTGTGCACGCTGTCGACGATGCCGCTCGAGATGGATGCGTGGGGCATCGACGCGGTGATCACCGGCGGCCAGAAGGGGCTGTCGTCGATCCCCGGCGTGTCGCTGATCGCGTTCTCCGATGCCGCGTGGGACCGCATGAAGCATCGCCCCGAGCCGAACGCGCACTGGTGCCTCGACATGGCGCTCGCGGAGAACTTCTGGCACAACGCCGGCTATCACTACACGGCGCCCGTGTCGGGCGTGCTCGCGCTGCACGAGGCGCTGCGGCTCGTCTGCGCGGAGACGCTCGAAAGCCGCTTTGCGCGCCACCTGCGCTGCTCGCTGGCGCTGCAGGCGGGCGTCGAATCGATGGGGCTCAAGCTCTATGCGCCGAAGGACTGCCGGCTCAATTCGGTGGTCGGGATCGAGACGCCCGAGGGGCTCACGCCCGGGATGGTCTGCGGCCATATCTCGAAGCAGTACCAGGTCGAGATCTCCGGCTCGTTCGGCTTGCCGATCGTGCGGATCGGGCAGATGGGCGAGCAGTGCCGCGAACACAACCTGTTCCGCACGCTGCATGCGTTCGGCCGCACGATGGTCGACCTGAAGGTGCCGGTCGACCTGCCGGCCGGCGTCGCGGCGCTCGAACAGGAACTGTCGCGGCGCGGCGCGTAAGCGGAAGCAGCGAGGAAACGAGGAAGCGGGCCGCGCTCAGCGGCCTTGCATCGCGCGCCGGTACGTATTCGGCGTCGTGCCGTGCGCGTCGCGAAAGCGATGGCTGAAGTGGCCGGCGTTCGCGTAGCCGCAGTCGGCCGCGATCTGCGCGAGCGGCAGCGCCGTCGTGCGCAGCAGCTCGCGGGCGCGGGCGAGCCGTTGCTCGGCCACCCATGCGTGCGGCGCGCGGCCGAACGACAGCCGGAACATCCGCGAGAAATGGTATTCGGACAGCGCGGCAACCTCGGCGAGTTCGCCGAGCGTCAGCGGCTGCGTGAGATACGTGTCGATGTAGTCGCGCACGCGGCGGCGCACGGCCGGCGCGAGCCCGCCGCGGAACGACGTGTCGGTGCGCGTCGTGCTCTGCCCGCGCAGCAGCAGGCTCAGCACGTCGTGCGCGGTCTCGTTCACGCGCAGCCGGTCGTCCGCATCGTCCCAGCCGTCGAGCGCGAGCGAGCGCAGCAGCGCCGCGACGCGCGCATCCTCGAAATAGGTGCGATCGGCGAGCTTCAGCTCGCGCGGTTCGCGATCGAGCTCGCGGATCGCGCGCTGCGTGAAGTGCTCGGGCAGGAAATACAGGTGGATGAAATGCATTTCGCCGCGCACCCACCAGCGCGATTCGTGGTCACCCGGCAACGCGCACAGCAGGCTCGGCGCGCCGTAGCGCGGCACGCGCTGGCGCTCGGTCCGGTAGCCGCCGTCGAGGTAGCACGACAGCGTATGGTGGCCGGGCTGCTCGTAGACCGTCTCGCTTTCGTCGGTGATCCGCGTCCATTCGGCGATCGCGAGGTGGTCGCCGAGCCACGCGAAGCGCTCGAGCGTCGCGTTCGCGTCGGCGAGCGTGCGGCACACCGACTGCAGGCCGAACGGCAGATCGCCGCCAGCCAGGGCGGTGGTGCGGTCGACGGGCGGGGCGCAGAGGGAGAGACTCATGATGGGCCGAGTATAAGCGGGCGCGCGGCGCCGCGTGCGGCGTCCCGAAAAAGACCGCAATTCCGGACAATCGGCGCGCGCGGGGCGACGGCATAGTCGGGATCCCGATTCACCCGATTTTCGGAACGCCGCCATGAACCTGTCGCTTTATTTCGTCACCGTGCTGATCTGGGGCACCACCTGGATCGCGATCAAGTGGCAGCTCGGCTCGGTGCCGCCGCCCGTGTCGATCGCGTGGCGCTTCTGGCTCGCGGCCGCCGTGCTGTTCGCGCTGCTGCGCGTGATGCGCCGCCCGGTGCGCCCCCCGCGCGAAGCGTGGCGCTTTCTCGTCGCGCAGGGCTTCGCACTGTTCTGCCTGAATTTCCTGTGTTTCTACTATGCGGAGCAGGTCGTGCCGAGCGGGCTCGTCGCGGTGATCTTCTCGACCGCGCCGCTGCTGAACTCGATCAACGGCCGGCTGTTCATGGGCCGCCCGCTGCGGCCGTCGGCGATCGCCGGCGCGCTGCTCGGCCTGACCGGCATCGCGTGTCTGTTCTGGCAGCAGATGGCCGGCCATCTCGACGACCACGCGACGTGGACGGGGCTCGCGATCGCGTTCGCCGGCACGATGTGCTTCTCGGCGGGCAACCTGCTGTCGAGCCGGATGCAGTCGATGGGGCTGCACCCGCTCGCGACCAACGGCTGGGCGATGCTGATCGGCGCGGCGATCCTGACCGTCGGCGCCGCGGTGGCCGGGATGCCGTTCACGCTCGACACGAGCCCGCGCTATCTCGGCGCGCTCGCGTACCTCGCCGTGCCGGGCTCGGTGATCGGTTTCACCGCGTACCTGACGCTCGTCGGCCGGATCGGGCCGGAGCGCGCCGCGTACTGCACGGTGCTGTTCCCGATCGTCGCGCTGGCCGTGTCGACGGTGTTCGAGGGCTACCAGTGGTCGCCGCTGGCGGTGGTGGGGCTGCTGCTGGTGGTGGCCGGCAATCTCGTCGCGTTCGACCTCACGCGGAGGGTGTTTCTGCGGACGGCGTGAGCCGGAGGGATGGGTGCTGCGCATCCGCGAGCGCAGCTATCCGGCGCTCTATCCGGAGGGCGACGCCCGGGTGGGGACGGTGTTCCATCACGTATTCAATACCGCAACGATCCACCGCCGTAATTTTGAGCTCAGTTGATTCCATCAGTAAAACAGAACAATTCATATTTTTATAGCCAACAAATCGTATTCGTCCGATTGATCCACGTTTCGTATCTGGAATAGCGTCTCTAGGCAGCCATTCCATTTACTGAGACAGGGAAGCCGGATGAAAAACGAACACAAAGCACCGACCCATCTTTTCGCCACCGTTGG
The DNA here is from genome assembly GCF_017815075.1 of Burkholderia sp. AcTa6-5. NCBI lineage: Bacteria > Pseudomonadati > Pseudomonadota > Betaproteobacteria > Burkholderiales > Burkholderiaceae > Burkholderia > Burkholderia sp. AcTa6-5. The sequence continues at coordinate 289,445 of NZ_JAGIQE010000006.1, forward strand.
CGCACTCACGGAACGCGGTGGACGCGTCACCACCGCAACCAGCGGCCTCAACCTGGCAGGATTAGAAGTCGCCTGCGTCGGCGACGTAGTGACCTATGACGACAGCAGCGAGGCCGCGATTATCGACGGCGCGGGAAACAACCATAGCGGAGGCAAGCCGTTCGCGCTGGTCGGCAGCCGGTTGAGCAACGGTGACCGCATTACCGAAACGCTGCGCAGTTCGTGGGTCATTCACGTACGCGATGGGCAGAGCATTGCGGGTCTGTTCGATCCGACCTATGTGCCGCCACCCGCGGCGCCTACCTACAGACTGGCGGTACGTGGCGCGACAACAGCGCGCGGCGGGGCATTGCGCGAGCCGTCCGGCACATGGGAAGTAGCGCCGCACTTGGGCAAAGCTGCCACGGTGGGCGACCTGATCCATTATCCGGACGGTTCAACCGCGCGCGTGACGACCGGTCTGGGTTTGGCCGACGGGCCCGACTTCGCGCCGCTCGCATTCGTTGGCAGCGAACTCGATAACGGCGACACGATCACCGATAGTCCCGAGCGACAAGGCGTAGCGTCGTCCGTTGTATTTAGCGTCGTCACCCGCTCGTCCATGCCCCGCTGAGGTAGCGTCCATGATTCGCTACTTTCTTGCCAAAGG